>JBGUNJ010000105.1:0-4883 GCA_045117315.1 Lachnospiraceae bacterium
TTCGGAGCTGCGCAATGGTCCTGCGGTTGTATGTGCATATTGACGAGACTCAGAGCCTTTTCCTGGCTTTTGACCTTTACATCATAATATAGGACGCAAAGCAGAGTGAAAAGTCGCACCGATGCACTGATTTTTGACTCCGTGTGCTGTTGAGTATTGAAAATAATACGAAATAATAAGAGCCAATGAATTTATTTTAAAAGAATTATATAGTCCTGAAAGGAGAAAAGAAATGACCCTCAGAGAAGCTATCAAAAACAGGCACAGTGTCCGCAAGTATCTGCCTAAGCCCATCTCCGCGGAGTGCAGGGAAGAACTGGAGAACTGCATTCAGGAGTGCAACGAGGAAAGCGGTCTGCACCTGCAGATCATCTATGATGAGCCCGGCTGCTTTGACACGTTTTTTACTAAATACGGAATGTTTGAAAATGTAGAAAATTATATAGCCATCGTCGGCGACAAATCTCTGAAGGACCTGGCGCAGAGGGGCGGTTATTATGGGCAGAAAATCGTCCTGCGCGCGCAGCAGCTGGGGCTGAACACCTGCTGGGTCGGAGGGACCTTCAGCAGAGGCAAATGTTCGGCCAGGATCCTGCCGGAAGAAAAGCTCCTGTGCGTGATCGCGGTCGGCTATGGTGCCGGCCAGGGCACTCCGCATAAGTCCAAGCCTGTCGGGAAGCTGTGCGGCGTCGGCAGAAGTGATATGCCCACCTGGTTCAGAAACGGAGTGACAGGCGCCATGATGGCGCCGACTGCCATGAACCAGCAGAAATTTTTCATCACCCTGGAAGACAATGAAGCTGTTATCACCGCAAAACGCGGTTTCCTGACCGCGCTGGACCTGGGGATCGTCCAGTACTGCTTCGAAGCGGCTTCAGGACACGCCTGCGGGATCCAGATCAAATGAGCAGCATCTTCAGGACACGCCTGCAGGATCCAGATCAAATAAGTGACAGGTTCAGGGCACACATGCGGGATCCAAATGAACTGATTGCAGGATTGTCATCGGATCGTTTAATGATTGGCTGAAGACCGTTTAAAAGCCGGTACCTGATCCTCTCAGAACCAAGTCATCCATTTTTCGGCCGGATGATGTATTTCTGCATAATATATTTGAAAACACCGGTACAGCCTCCCTGGTCAGGAGACTGCACCGGTGTTTTTAACCATATTCCGAAATCTAAATAAAACATCCGGAATGAAAAATATCGTATCGACGATATTTTTCACTCTTCCAAACATGTCGAAGCGTTTTTGCGCTGAGACACCCGAGGCGAAATCGCGGAGGCGATTTCGGGGATGGGATCCAGCAGAGGTTTGCGTCGAAACGCCGCAAACCTCCGGAGTGAAAATCCTGTATCGACAGGATTTTTCACTCTTTCTTTTCCTGATGAAAGTGTCCCAGAATTCTGTTGGTCGGAATCGCGTTAATGAAGGCGTCCGGATCAATCTGCCGGATCACGCTGGAGACACGCTTTACGTCTGAACTGGCCACGACCGAGTAGACGACATTGCGCCATTCCTCCTTGTAGCCGCCCTCTGCAGCCCAGATGGTGGAGCCATGATGCGTGGTATCGTGGATCGCGTTTTTGACCTCATCCCACTTGTCCGTGACAATAAATAGCGTCTCCTGCTGATAATTGCGGTAGAGCAGACGAAGGATCTGGGTGGATGTGTATTGGAAAATAATGGAATAAAGCGCTTTATCCCAGCCGAAGAAATAGCCGGCCGTAAGCAGGATCACCGCATTGAATCCCAGGATTATATTGAAGCTGTCCACGCCCCGCTTCTGGGAAAGATAGATCGAAATAAAGTCTGTCCCGCCTGTCGTAGCGTTGGCGCGCAGACACATTGTCATCACGAATCCGTTGATCAGACCGCCGAAAATACTTATCAAAAGGGTGTCATAGGTGATCGGATGTGCCGGGAGCAGATCCGTCAGGAAACCGGTCAGCAGGATCATTTCGCAGGATAAGATGGTAAACTTTTTCCCGATATAGCGGAATCCTATGTACACAGGAAATGCATTGAGCAGGATATTAATGACGGAATACGGAAGTTCCAGCGAAAAATACTGCTGCGCGATACGCTGGATCAGAATAGCCATACCCGTTGCCCCGCCGGGGTAAAGACCTCCTGTCCGGACAAATGTCTTGATATTCAAGGCCATCAAAAGTGAGGCGACCGCCACTGTCACTGCTCTGATTAAATCCTTTCTTTCCCATTTAATGCTCTTCAAATCAGTATCCTTTCAGGTCTGTGTATTCGTTCTCTTCCTGGTGAATAATGTTACTTGGTGATCTTCACGCTCTTTGCTGTCACCTTGCCGGTGCTTTTGTCCACCGTGGCGATGGTCGTATCGGAAGACTTATAAGACTTGGTCCCCTTGGCGCCCGTGATGGAATTATACTCCTTCAGGGCATAATAATTTATTACGCCCTAAAGGAGATTTTTATTATTTTTATTATGACCAGAGCAAGGATGGCTTCTTTGTGATCAGGCTGTCCTCTCCTTTGTCATTTTTGTTTTTCTTTCCTGTTTTTCCTCATTCGGCTGCGGACGGGGCAATAAAAATAACGTCGGCCTTCGAGATGTTCACAGTCAGGGAAAAGACCTGCGCGGCTTCCTCTCCCGCCGCTCTGAAATAGACAATATAATCTCCCGCGTCTGTTCCGTTCGGGATCTCCGGGCTGAAGGTCTCACCATCCAGCGAGTAGCACAGGGTGCCTTCCGGGATGTCTTCCACATCGATCAGCTCCTGCGCCTGTCCGTTGTAGGTCAGCTCCCTGGCCAGCGGACAAGGGCCGGCAGCAGTGTCATACGTGACGGAATCGGACTGTTCCTCCAAGACCGCCTCCATGGACGGCTCTTCGGCAGTAATTTCCTCATCAAATGACAAAAACCGTCAAACCCGACAGGGCATGCTGCCCGGTCAAACGACAAAAACCGCCGAACCTGACAGGGCATGCTTCCCGGTCAGGTCCGACGGTTATCCATCATGAATGAAATACACGGTTTTACCCCGGGAAAGGGCATAGTTCTCCTATGCATTGCAGAGTGTATGTCTGTTCCGTATAGCTGTAAAGAAAGCAGGTCTGTTTCACATAGCCTCCAAGCCTCTTTCTGTTAAAACACATAGAGATATACGTAAATATTATCAGACCCCTTTCCTGAAAGCAACGGATTTTTCCTGAAGTATCCGAAAAGCCGAACACATATTCATGAGCGTTCATGCGGATCTTCACATAAAAAATCCGCATAAACACAGGGATTTTTCCTCCCCGCACTCACACGGATTTCTCACAAATCGTGCCGGCGGTGGGACTCGAACCCACACGCCCTCTCGGACAGCAGATTTTGAGTCTGCCTCGTCTGCCATTCCGACACGCCGGCATTCAATATCTGCCGGCAGGATACTGCATCTGCCGGCAGATTATCATTTATTTTTTCAAAAACCCTGCCGCTTTTCTTCAGCGGACAGGCTGCCCTGTCACACGTGTCATATCACAAGATATCACGCAAACAGGCTTCACCGCAAATACTGCAGATCAGCAAGATCAGCGCTCTGTATAGGGCATAAGAGCCATGTGGCGGGCTCTCTTGATGGCGCTGGTCAGCGCTCTCTGGTGTGTCGCGCAGGTACCTGTGATTCTGCGGGGCAGGATCTTTCCGCTCTCGGAAACGTACTTGCGAAGCTTTGCGACATCCTTATAATCAATTGCGTTGTCCTTGCCGCAGAACACGCAGACTTTTCTCTTTCTGTGGAAGCCGCCTCTCTTGCGGAAAGGTGCATCCGAACGATTCTCTCTGTTAAAAGCCATTTTTAACCTCCTGTATACTCCCTATGGGTGCGGATCCTTTCCGCAGTCGCCGCGGCATACAATCGACATCAGAAAACTGTTCCGGCCACCGCATATACTGCGATAGGCATGCCCGCTGCCCGTACTGCAATACGCAGGCCGCGGCAGTGCACGTTTTCTGTCAGCTCCTGTCTCAGTTGAAAGGAAGCTCTTCGTCGATGCCGTCAGGGATATTCATAAACCCATCCAGTGTGTCAGATGCGGGAGCCGCGGACTGGTTCTGCGCAGGTGCGCTGTATCCGCCGCCGGCATTTCCGTAGCTGCCGGAGCCGCCGTAATTACCGCCGTTTCCGGAACCGCCGTAATTTGCACCGCCGCTGCCGTAGCCGCCGTTTGCACCCTGGGCATTCTTGCTCTCGGCAAACTCAAGCTCTTCGACTACAACCTCAGTCACATAGACCTTCTGGCCTTCGCGGTTTGTATAATTGCGGGTCTGGATCCTGCCGGTGAGGGCAGTCTTCAATCCTTTGCGGTAATACTTCTCGACATGCTCAGCCAGCTTGCCGAATGCGACGCAGTTGATGAAATCAGCTGTCTGTCCATCCTGATTGTTGCGGCTGTAGCGTCTGTCTACCGCGATTGAAAAATTCGCGATGCAGAGAGAGTTGTCTCCCTGTGTATATCTGACTTCGGGATCCCTGGTAAGGCGCCCCATAAGTATGACTTTATTCATGATGACCTCTTCTTTCTGTTGATCAGGCCGCTTCCTGTTTTACGCACAGATATCTGAGGACGTTATCCATGATGCGCATGAAGCTCTCGATCTCGGCGATCGCGGAGCCGTCAGCTTCGAACTTGATGAAGTAGTAGTAACCTTCGTTCATCTTCTGGATCTCATAAGCAAGTTTCTTCTTGCCCCAGTCATCGACTTCACCGACTGTACCGCCGAAACGGACGATCAGGTCTTTGCATCTGTCGACAACCGCTGTCCTCGCTTCATCATCGATCTGCGCATTCACAACAACGGCTAACTCGTATTTACCCATTCTTCTACCTCCTTTTGGTCTCTGGCCCCTGCTGCTG
>JBGUNJ010000106.1:0-2430 GCA_045117315.1 Lachnospiraceae bacterium
TTGTTACCATTCATGGCCTAGCCGAATAGGATTTCTTTAAATATCATATCAGATGTACGACCTAGCGGGTATCTCTTACGAGGTATCCGCTTTTTGTATTGAAATAGGTACAATTAATATACACTATTTACTTGACTTTTTCTCCAAAATAGTGTATGCTTAATATGCACTATTCGGAGGTGATCAAAATGGCATGTATCGTTTATCAAACAGATAAAAAGACCGGCATCAAATACGCATATGAAAGTATCTCTTACTGGGATAAGGAAAAAAAGCAGCCCCGCTCCAAACGCAAATATATCGGAAAGGTAGATCCTGTCACCGGTGAGATCATTCATTCCGGGGAAAAATCTGTCCTCAGCGAGGATACTACTGCTGCTTTAGAGGCATTGAAAAACCAGATAGCCGAAAGGGATGGCCGGATCAAAGAACTGGAGAAAGAGTTAGCCACGTTAAAACGCAAATGCACCGATCACAGTAAAATCATTGCCAGGATTGCCCGCCTGGCTTCTGACGCAGTGGAGGAATAACTTTTGTCTGACAGTATCCGTATCTCCGATCTTCTATTTAACATCAAGTTCCTCAAAGACCAGGTAAAGGATTTTCAATCCGGGGAAAAGTATCTTCATATGAAAGAGGAATACGATAAGATGCTGCGGGAGGATGAGCGGCGGATCCGTCACCTGGAAAGTGAACTTGCCTGTGCCCATGCACAGATCATTGATGTACGCAACAAATGGAGCCAGACCTGCGAGGATGTGGTCAAAGAAAAAGAAAAGGAGCTGGCCCGCAAGGACAGGGAACTGAAGCGGATGGAAGAAAAAATGTTCCTTGCCCAGCGGCAGCGGGATGAGGCGGAGGAACGGCTTCGTCAGAAAAACCTGGAATTATACGATGTCATGACACAGCTGGATGAAGCGCAGGGAAAGATCCTGGCGCTGCAGGCAAGGATCAATAAAGACTACACCAACTCATCAAAGCCCTCCTCCATGAGCCCGAACCACAAGACGATCCATAATGGCAGGGAGAAAAGCGGACATAAAGCGGGCGGCCAGAAAGGACATATCCACCATGAACGCAGGAAGCATAAGCCTGACCGGAAGGTGGAGATACCCGCCCCGGATAAATATCTTGAAGATGATAACTATAAGCCAACCGGCCGGTACGTCCGCAAGCAGGTCATCTCCCTGCGGATCATTGCGTATGTGACAGAATACTACACAATGGAGTTTAGGGACCAGACCACCGGGCAGCGCGTGCATGCCACTTTCCCGGATGGTATAAAGGATGATGTAACTTATGACGGCAGCGTCAAGGCATTCGCCTACCTGCTGAATAATTCCTGCAACATATCTATAGGGAAAACCAAGCAGTTCCTTAAGGAAGTATCCAACGGGAAAATAGACCTGTCCACTGGAATGATCTGCGACCTGTCAAGGCAGTTTTCCAGAAAAACACAGACCCAGCGGGAAGAAATCTTCAATGCCCTCCTGGCGTCACCGGTCATGCATGCTGATTTCACTTTCGGGAGGGTAAACGGAAAACAGGGGACGGTTTTGGTTTGCGCAACCCCTGGGAGAGTCCTCTACCTTGGAAGGAAAAAGAAAGGGCATGACGGAATCAAAGGGTCACCGTTAGAAATCTACAATGGCATAATTGTCAGCGATCATGAGGCAACCTTCCATTCCTATGGTGGGGCGCACCAGGAATGCCTTGTGCATGTACAGCGGCATGCAAAGTCGAGCAAGGAGAATGAACCCGGATTAGAATGGAACAAGCAGGTACTAGAATGGACCAGTGAAGCGATCCACTACTGGAACGAACTACAGCGCGGCGAGGCCTATGATGCAGGTACGGTAAAAGATTTGATCGACAGATACGGACAGATCATGAAAAAAGCACAGGAAGAATACGAGTATGAGCCGCCAAGTGAATACTTTACGGATGGCTACAACCTATACAAAAGAATGCAGGAAGATGCAGAGGATTATTATCGTTTCCTGCTGGATCCGTCCATTCCGCCATCAAACAATCTGGCGGAACGGTGCGCCCGAAAGACTAAGCGAAAGTTCGCGCAGGTGATGGCGTTCAGGTCACAGGAAGGCCTGGATTATTTCTGTGACGGCTTAAGCATCGTGGAAACGATGCGAAGCGAGGGGGCGAATGTTTACAATGAAGTAGCAAAGCTGTTTAATCAGGGAATGGCGGCGTGGTGAGGCCTACGGTGCCACTACCTGTCGTGCTGTAAATATAGAATCAAGGAGATCCGGCCGTTAGCCGGATCTCGTCCTTTTTGTTAGGGCATGGCCCTGTTCTCCAAAGTTCCGTTTTTCGTTGATCCGAAAAACGGAACTTTGGAGAACGAATAAACCACCTGCTCTGCGGGTGGTTAGAATAGCTTCAGCGTTGTGAAAAATACCTCCAATGATA
>JBGUNJ010000107.1:0-8209 GCA_045117315.1 Lachnospiraceae bacterium
GCGTTCGCCCCATTCGCGAAGCGAATTCAGCATGGGCGAACGCAAGTTACTATTCACGCCCTCGATAGGGCGTGAATAGTAACAAATTTGCTGCAGTGAAAAGTTAACTTCCGGTCCCCGGAGCGTCCGGAAGTGACACTTACAGTTTGCCAAAAAGTAAAAGCAAAAAAGGCAAAGAAGCAAAAAAAGCAAAAGAAAAAGCAAAATTTGCGGGAAAAGAAAAAAAGTGCTTGCTTTTTCCAAAATGATACAGTATAATTTGGATTCGTAGCCGAGAGTTATGCGGTTGCAAATAAGCATTGGGCTATAGCCAAACGGTAAGGCAGCGGACTCTGACTCCGTCATTTTGCAGGTTCGAATCCTGCTAGCCCAGCTCACAGACAAGAGGGTTTATCGTTCTCTGACAGAGATGCGGTAAACCTCTTTTTTTGTCGCAGGGCTGCCGTAAGGCGGCTTTTCTCCTGATGGCGAACGGCAGCCCGCGGGAGGGCAGAGGGCGGCATGGCAGCCTCTGCCCTGTTATGCAGTCCTCCGTGTACTGTGATATCATTGGTTATTGTACACTTTATCGAACAATAATACATTGTGCTTCAGAAAGAACTGTACAGAACGACTGTTTGAAATGCCGAAAACGATTTCAATACTGATTGGACAAAGAGTGTGACAGATACATTGTTTGCGGAGCATGCTGTGAAATGTCAGAAAACCGCATAAGTACAGGCTTTTTTGACTCTCATTTTGCGGACGTTGCAGCAGGTGGGGCAAATATGTTACGAAAATATTACAACGTTTAGTTAAGTTTTACAGGTAGACATGACGTTTTTTGGAGTATATAATATATGCACACCAGATTTTTTGTATTATCATGACACGATTTGCATGACTGGATCGATGATGGCTTTCCCGGAGACATGGACAGAAATTTTATCTTCGATCAGGGATGCTTTTTTATGTAATGCTTTTTTATATAATGCAAAAAAAGTTGAGGGACGGTGTGTTGAAACATGGCGCTGGCTGTAAATATTTTATTTCTATGAGGGATAGAAATGACTGGAACTCCGGGGTGGTTGAAAGGCCCCGGATAGAACGGAGGGGTAGTTTGGAAACGGTATCGTTAACTCTGAAAAAGATCGTCGGGTCATTTGCCCTGGGGCTTGCTGCTGTATGTGTCGCTACAGGAACATCATTTATTCCTGTTTCCGCTGCGGAGAGTGCGGGCGCGTCTCCTGTTTCTGCCTCGGAGAGCGCGGAAAAAGCCGGCAGGACAAATAAGGATTCCAAAGACACCAGCAAGAGCAAGAAAGAGGAGAAGGAGGAACTTGTCACCTTCGACGAGGGGATTGAGGCCTTTTTCAGTGATTCAGGCAATCTGTCAGACCGCGCTATTCTTATGTCTGCACAGAAAACACAGTCGGATGTGAGCGCTCTGGATGCTGAACTGGGCAAGGACGGAAGCAGTGAGGTCCTTTCGGTCATGGATGCCTATGAGGCCGCGAAAGTGGACTATATCATGGCCAGGATCAACAAAGAGCTGTCTTCTGAGGAGAAGAAGAGCGAGAAGGAGACCCAGGCCATTCAGGCGGCGGGCCTTGAGATGTCCGCCAAAGACGGGGTCTGCCATGAGTGGGATCTGCAGAGTGATTACACCCTGCTGATGATCACCGAGGATTCCGCCATCCGGGAAATGATCCCCAGATATCAGATCACTTCCTGTAAGATGAAGGATGAAGTCCTGAAACTCGCCGTAGACGAGTGGATGACGCAGGGGTATGGAGCTTCGGACGGAACAGGTCCTGAGAATGCCTCCTCCTATATTTATAATTTTTCCCTTTCTCTGAAGCGCAACTCAGATGGCCTGTGGACACCTTTTGAAGTCAACGATACGGAAGTGAACTTCAACTGGCTCCAGCACCGGGAAGTCGATCCTGAAATGGAATCGACCAAGGCGCCCGACAACCTGTACCCGGTCAAATCGGATGCGGATGCAGCCGTGACCGCGTATGCGCAGATCGTTACGGATGTGCCCGGAGACGGGGACGCTGCCGCGGCGGGCAAGGCAGTGGCGTTTGAGATCAATGAGAAGGCTGTTGTCGTTCCTTTCAGCAAGGCGCGGGAGACAGAGGCTGCCCTTTATGCCGATGCGGAAGTGGAGCAGACCGGACTGGAGACTGCGTATTATGACGGCTATGACGCCGATGATGCAATAGAATATTCCAACAAATACTGGAAGCATTATAACCACCGCTATTATGACTACAGTCATGTGGGCGGGGATTGCTGCAACTTCGTCTCACAGTGCCTGTCCGCGGGAGGTATGCCCCATACCGACACCTGGTATCCGGGTTCCGTGGCCTGGATCAATGTGCCGACCACCAGGAAGCACTTCAGCAAGTATGGCATGAAGATCACAGCGGATAATTCCAGTGTCAGACGCGGAAACCCTGTCTATTATGACTGGCAGGGAGACGGTGTATACGATCACACGGCGCTCTGTGTCGGAACCAACTCCTCCGGCATGCCGGTTGTGAATGCCCATACAACCAATGTTTACCATGCACCCTGGAGACTGGGGAGCGGCGGAAGCCGCCAGACGATCCTTCTGAACAGGAAATCTTCGAAATCACACGAAAAGAATACCTGGAAGATCATCGACGGCAACGTTTACTATCTGGACGGAAAAGGCAAAAAAGTCAAAAAGAAATTTATGACGATTGACGGAAGCCGCTACTACTTCAGAAGCTCCGGCAAGAGAGCCTCGGGCTTTTTCGAAGTCGACGGCAGCTGGTACTATGCTTCTGTCAGTACCGGCAAGCTCGTCCGAGGATGGAACTGGATTGGCGGAAAGCTCTATTATTTTTCCAGATCATCATATAAGAGATACAGATCCGGCAGACACCTGATCGGCGGACACAGGTACTTCCTCAACACGAAAGGAGTCCGGCAGACGGGATTCCTCAGATATCACGGCAGGGTCTATTATGCCGGCCAGGAGACAGGCTGGCTCGTCGCCGGATGGAAAAAGATGAACGGCAAGTGGCGCTATTTTGACAGGAAAACAAATGTCATGGCGACAGGCTGGAAGACCATCAACGGGAAGAGGTACTATTTCAATTCAAAGGGGATTCTCAAAAAAGGAAAACACGGCTGATTAATTCCTGAAAAAATACGGCCGGTTGATTCCCGGGGAAAAATACGGCCGGTGATTCCCGAAGAAAAAAACGGCTGATCGATCCCCCGGGGGGCAGCGGATTGATACCGCTGCTCTCAGGAACCGAAAGGAATCTCTCCGGAGTTCCGCCGGGAACAGGAGGACCGGCAATCTGCCTGTGACGGATACAGCAGATAATTGATAGATGTGTGCCGCGTTCCATGCGGCTGCCTTCTATAACCTGAAGGACGGGTACCATTGAACGGAGAACAATGAAGGCCTGAAACAGCGGAGGCGCGGATGTATATATTTGAAAGCCGTGTCCGTTACAGCGAAATCGGTGCTGACGGCAGGTTGACAACGGAAAAACTGATCGATTACTTTCAGGACTGCTCGACTTTTCAGTCGGAAGACTTGGGAGCAGGTGTGCAATATCTGCGGGAGAAAAATCTCGCCTGGATCATTGTTTACTGGCGTGCCGAGATTCAAAGAATGCCCGGTCTTGGTGAGAAGATCAGGGTCGGGACGCTTCCCTACGAGATGAAGGGAGGCATGGGGCTTCGTAATTTCCTCATGGAGACGCCGGACGGAGAAAGACTCGCCAGCGCCAACTCCGTCTGGACTCTGATCGATACGAAGACATCCAGGCCGGTTCGCATCCCTCCGGAAATACGGGACAAGTATCTGCTCGAAGAGCGGATCGACATGCACTATGATTCCAGGAAGATACGGATTCCTAAAGAGTCGGGGACTGTGATGCCGGAGATGACCATCAAGGAATATCATCTGGACACGAACAGACATGTCAATAACGGTCAGTATGTGAGACTGGCTGCAGGGCTTCTCCCTGAGGGAGCAGTCCCGGAGACGCTCCGGATCGAATACCGGCGGCAGGCAGTGCTCGGAGATGTGATCGTTCCGGTGGTTTACCAACTGCCTTCCGGGGAATGCGCAGAAGCCGCCTCTTCCGGGCAGGAACGCCGGAAAGCCTGTATTTCGCTCAATGCTGTTGAAGATGGACTGCCTTACGCGGTTCTGGAAATCATCTATAAATGATTCTGTAAAATGTATGATTCTGTGAAATGGACAGGACTTTGATTCATTTGATTAGAAGATCAGCTGGATACCCTGTAACATGTTAATTGCAGTTCAAGGCCTTCTTTCTTAAGTACCATGTGGGAAAGAGGACGACTTTTATTAGTCATCATCATTTTCCGATGATAATTCAGGAAAGGGCAATTATGCTGAAAATTGGAGAAAAACAAGTATTAAAAATAGATAAGCAGGTTCCGTTCGGAGTATATCTCACCGGAGACGTTCCGAATGAGCGTGTGCTTCTGCCTCGCTCCCAGGTACCTGAAGGCGCCGCGATCGGAGATGAACTGGAAGTCTTTCTCTACAAAGATTCCGAGGACAGACTGATCGCCACGCGCAAAGAACCCAAGCTCACCCTGCATCAGGTGGGCTACCTGACCGTGATCCAGGTCAGCCGTATAGGCGCTTTCCTGGACTGGGGGCTGGACAAGGACCTCCTTCTTCCTTATCACGAACAGCCCAAGGAGAGAGTCAAAGAGGGACAGACCGTTCTGGTGGCAGTCTATATCGATAAGAGCGAGAGGCTCTGCGCGACCATGAATGTTTACCCCTGGCTGCGCACAGACAGCCCCTATCACACCGGCGATCAGGTGACGGGCATCGTCTATGAGACCAGCCGCAATTTCGGCGCCTTTGTCGCGGTGGACAGCATCTATTCCGCTCTGATCCCCAGGCGGGAGCTGGTGAGGGAGCTGAAGGCGGGCGATGTGGTTCAGGCCAGAGTCACGGGCATTAAACCCGACGGCAAGATCGACCTGAGCATCCGGGAGAAGGGATTCCTTCAGATTGAGGAAGACGCCCGGACCATCCTGCAGATGCTGAAAGACCGGGACGGAGTGATCCCGTTTACGGACAAGGCTTCCCCCGAACTGATCCGGGAGGAAGCGCACATGAGCAAAAATGAATTCAAGCGGGCTGTCGGTCATCTGCTGAAGGAAAACAAAATTTCCATCGAAGAAGACCGGATCATATTATTGTGATCAATGACAGGGAGGACACCGGTTAGGCGGGGTCCTCCTTTTACATTGCCCCGGCCTGCGCTTTTCAAAGCCCGCCTCGACAGAATGCACATAAGGTGTTACCAAAACCAGGTGGTCCTGAGCTGGAATTATTTGTGTATTTTTTACAAAAAAATTGAAAAAATTTGTGGATAATTATCGCAAATTACATTAAAATATTAGGCGGGGAATAATGTATTGTTTCATGCGGACGGGGGTTCGCAGGAAAGAGTGGGCAAGATGGTTTCTAATCAGGTTTTACAGAATACAATAGAAGGGATAAAAGATATAACACATCTGGAAATCTGTATCATGGATGCGGAAGGAAGAGAAGTTGTGTCTACCGCGCCCGTATTTTCAGATGCGGTTCATGCAATACCGGATTTTGTTGTATCACCCGCGGATTCACAGTCTGCAGGACCTTTTCAGTTTTTTAAGGTGCTGGAAGAGCAGCAGTTGGAGTATGTCCTGGTCATCAAGGGAGAAAGCGACAATACTCTGCTGGTGGGAAAGATGGCGGTCTTTCAGCTGCGCGGCCTGATGGCGGCCTTCAAGGAGCGCTATGACAAGGACAGTTTCATGAAGAATCTGCTTCTGGACAATCTCCTTCTGGTCGATATTTACAGCCGTGCCAAAAAGCTCCGTATAGTACCGGATGTGTGGCGTGTGGTCATCATCATCGAAAACGGCTCCGACCGCGACAGGAATGTCCTGGAGCTGATGCAGGAATATGTCGGAGTCAGTTCCTCTGATTTTGTCACTGCTGTGGACGAAAGCAATGTCGTCATCGTCAAAGAGCTTTCCGACAGCAACAGGGAAAAGGAAATCGAGAAGACGGCGCACGGGATCGAGGATCACCTTCACAAGATGGGGATCACTGAGATCAGGGTTGCGTACGGCACTGTCGTCGAGGAGATCAAAGAGGTAAGCCGGTCCTTCAAGGAGGCCAAGATGGCTCTGGATGTCAGCAAGATTTTCTTTGAGGACAGGACTGTCATCGCCTATAATGAGCTCGGAATCGGGCGCCTGATCTATCAGCTCCCGATCCCGCTCTGCAAGATGTTTATCCGTGAGATCTTCAAGGGGAAAAACCCGGACGATTTCGATCAGGAGACGCTGACCACCATCAACAAGTTCTTCGAAAACAGCCTGAATGTGTCGGAGACTTCACGTCAGCTCTTTATCCACAGGAATACGCTGGTCTACAGGCTGGACAAACTCCAGAAGAGCACAGGCCTGGATCTGCGTGTCTTTGAGGATGCCATTACATTCAAGATCGCTCTCATGGTCGTCAAATACATGAAGTACATGGAGCAGTATGATTTCTGACGGTCCGTCTTTTTGCGGCGGCGCGCGGGGCGCGTCAGCGTCAGCGCTGCAATTCGGACGGAAGAGATTTGATTTCTGACAGCCGGTTTTTGCGGCAGCGTGCCAGGGGCGCGTCGGCGTTACGATTCGGACGGCAGATTATTTAACAGGAGGTTTTAGTTACAGATATGGACGAAGGAAATATGTATTCAGCAGGTCAGGATCCACAGGCACAGCAGCCTCAGCAGTTTGGACAGGCTCCGGGCGGTATCCCGCAGCCGCAGTCCGGCGGATACCCTGAATACAGGCAGATCCTTGAAGGAAAGAGGAAGAAAGGCGGATGGACCGGAAAAGCGGGATTCTTTATTCTGGGACTGGCAGCGGGAATCGCGCTGCTCTTTGTCGCCGCGCGGCTGTTCCCCATGCACATTGGCGCCACACAGTCGGGAGATTATTCAGAGGACGGATCCGTGGTGAACCGGGACTCCATGAATAAGCTGGATGTTCTCGAGCAGTATATCAGGGAGTATTACTATGAGCCGGAGGACATAAAGGAAGAGACTCTGGAAAACGGCATGTACAAGGGACTCATGAGTTCATTGGGAGACCCCTATACCGAGTACTATACCAAAGACGAGTACAAGTCACTCACTGAGGACACCACGGGAATTTATAAAGGAATCGGTGCTTATATCGGCCTGCAGGAGGGGACAGGAGCCCCCATGTTCACCAGTATCATGCCCGGGACACCGGCAGAGGAAGCCGGACTGAAGGCAGGTGATATCATCTGCGAAGTCAATGGGACCGATACCCTGTCAATGTCCACGTCAGACGTGGCCAGCCTGGTCAAGGGCGAGGAAGGGACCACGGTAGATATCAAGGTCTCCCGGGACGGCCAGTATATCAATGTGACGGCTACCCGCAGGACGATCAATGTCCCCACGGTCGATTCCAAAATGCTTGACGGCAAGATCGGCTATCTGGCGATCACACAGTTTGATGATGTGACTCCCGCCCAGTTTGATGAAAACCTGGCGGAACTCAAAAAGCAGGGCATGACATCTCTGATCATCGACCTGAGGAACAACCCCGGAGGAACTGTCTCCGCTGTCACCCAGATCGCTTCCGAGCTTCTTCCCGAAGGACTCATTTTCTACATGGAGGACAAAAACGGCAGGCGCGAGGAGTATAAGTGCCCCGGCGCGGATTTCGACCTGCCTCTGGCGGTTCTCGTGAATGAGTACTCGGCAAGCGCTTCCGAGATCCTCTCGGGCGCGATCCAGGATGCCGGAATCGGCAAGCTTGTCGGAGTGACTACTTACGGCAAGGGCATCGTCCAGAACCTCTACCCCCTGGATGACGGCACTGCTGTCAAGATTACCGTTGCGGATTATTACACCCGCGGAGGACGCAATATTCACAAGGTGGGCATTGAACCTGATGTCGTCGTCGAATACGACTCCGAGGCATTTGAGAAGGACGGCACGGACAATCAGCTCGAAAAGGCAAAAGAGATCGTGACCGGAAAGTAAAAAACGGTCACGCCCGCATGGCAGAAGAAAATGTGACCGGAAATTCAAGACTCGCTCGCGAGTCTTGCGCGCCGGATGCGGGTTGACATGTCTTGTTTTTCAAAGACATGTCAACATCTTCCGCATCG
>JBGUNJ010000108.1:0-6789 GCA_045117315.1 Lachnospiraceae bacterium
CATCCTGTCAAGCAGTTCCTCAGGAAGGAGCCCGATGCCGACCGCCTTCTCCAGATTGATCTTCTGGCCAAAGCCGCCGGCTATATAGAGCTTTCCGATGTGGTCGTAGTCGGTCCCGTATTCCCGCAGAAGGACTTCGAGTCCCGCGCGCACGGCAGACTTTGCCAGCTGGACCTCGCGGACGTCCTTGTTTGTAAAAACGATTCCCTCCGCGACCGGGAATCCGTCCTCAAAATAGTCATCGTCCATCAGTCCCGTCTCGTCGATCAGCTCCTCTTTGAGGAGTTCATAGACCGTCTCCAGGACGCCGGTCCCGCACAGGCCGACCGGAGGCAGGCCGCCGATCGTCTCCACCGCCGCCCGGCCGTCCGTGATCTCCACGCTGCTGACCGCTCCGGGAATACCTGCCACTCCGCAGCTGATATTGCCTCCCTCAAAAGCGGGACCGGCTGCTGTGGAGGCGGAAATGATGCGGTCGCGGTTTCCGATCGCCATCTCGCCGTTGGTCCCCAGATCCACCAGAATGCAGATTTCCTCGCTCTGATCGATTCCGCATGCCACGATGCCGCTCACGATATCCGCGCCCACGAAGGTGCTGATACCTGGCAGAATTGTCATATTTTCGTATTCGTGCAGGGAAATGTCGACCGGAGTGTAGGGAGCGACGCCGAGGGTGCGGCAGGAAAGTCCCTGCAGCAGGTGCTCCATGGTGGAGTTTCCGCTGATCACCATATGGACATCCCGGGGAAGAGCCAGATCTTCCCGCAGACGGTCCAGATCAGAGAGGATACTCTGGCGGAGGAGTCCGCCCTTGCCCTGGTTGGAGGCCTCCATCCTGCTGATGACATCCGCCCCCCAGGTCCTCTGATGGTTGATCCCGGTGGCCGTCTTCAGGACCCGTCCGGCAGCTGTATCCACCGATGACATGGCAATCGTCGTGGTGCCGATGTCAACTGCCGCCATGACTTGTCCTTCCGCGGAGATGGCCCCCGTGTTTCCCGGAGTCAGATCCGCCTGTCCGGACATTAAGCCGGCAGCTCCAAGGGCCGTATCCGCTTGCCCGGACATTAAGCCGGCAGTTCCCAGGGCTGTATCCACTTGCCCGGACATAAATCCGGCGGCTACCTCCATATCCGTCTCATCCGCTTCCAGGATCTCAATGACAGCCCCATCTGCCGCTGCTGTCCTGCACGCCAGACGCACGCCGTCTTCGATCTCCGCCTTCGTCAGAACACTCAGATCCGCCTGTGAGGGAACGGGTGGATCCTGGACGAAACGCACCCTGCATTTTCCGCAGGTGCCGTTTCCCCCGCAGGGAGCCAGGATGTATTCTCCCAGTTCCTGCAGTTTCTCCAGAATACTGCTGCCTTCCTTTATGTTCTCAATCCGTATTCTGTGTCCCAATCTACTTTCCTCCCCGCTCAGAGCGGACTATACACAGTAAAAGAATTGTCTTTGAAACCGATAAAAAATGTATCCGAAAAATCTAAAAAGCAATGTCTGACGCATCTTACAAAACGATGTCATTGCAGTCCCGGAAGCCATGCATTCGAGACCTATAAAGCCTTGTCTGCCGCAGTGTCCTAAAACCATGCCCCCGCCTTTTGCTGCGGGGGCATGATGTCTGATTTTTATTCTTCACCCTGCAGGACCCGTAGGGAGCCCTGAAAATGATTCTTTTTTTCTTCATTCTGCAGGACTCGCCAGGAGTTCTGAAAATGATTCTTTTTTCTTCATTCTACAGGACCCGCGGGCAGGGCTTACATCTTCATCTCACAGGACCCGCAGGCGAGTCCCGAAAATGATCACACAGCTCAGGCGCTGACAAACTCAAGCGCTTTTTCTGCCGCACTGGGAGCATCCTCAGTGTAGGCATCCGCGCCGATGCTTTCCGCAAACTCCTGGGTGACGGGAGCACCGCCGACCATGATCTTAACCTTGTCGCGGATTCCGGCTTCCTCGGCCGCTTTGATGACTTCGCCCATCATAGGCATTGTGGTCGTGAGCAGGGCAGACATTCCGATGATATCGGCGTTTTCGTCGATTGCAGCCTGGATAAATTTTTCAGGGGCCACATCGACGCCCAGGTCGACGACCTCGAAGCCCTTGCCCTCGAACATCATGATGACCAGGTTCTTGCCGATATCGTGCAGGTCGCCCTGGACTGTGCCCATGACGATCTTGCCCTTGCCGGTCGCGCTGTCATCGGAAAGATAGGGTTTGAGCACCTCGGATCCGGCCTTCATGGCGCGCGCCGATACCAGAACCTGAGGCACGAAAATCTCATTTGCCTTGAACTTGGCTCCGACGACATCCATGCCCGCGAGAAGTCCTTTGGTCAGAATATCATTGGGGGCCAGTCCCTCATCGATCGCCTGCTGACAGAGTTTCTTTACGTCTTTTCTTTTGCCTTTCTGTAACATCTCGGAAATCTGTTCAAGCACTTCACTCATCTGCGTTTCTCCTTTCGTAAAAATTCCCGGTTTTTTTAATTTTTGCTCTTGGATGAATGCGGACTCTCCACTTTCCGCAGTATCCTTCTTTAAAACATTATATAGTAAATAATGAGTGGCTTCTTGTATTTTTTTTGAATAAAAAAGCGATTTTATTTGCCGCTTCGCTCACCTGTACTGTTTGGGGGTGAGTCCGGTCATTTTTTTAAACACTTTGGTAAAATAGCTCTGGTCCCTGTAGCCGCATGCGACAGCGATCTCCATGACCGAATAGTCTGTGTTTGACAAGAGGCGGGCGGCTTCCTCCACGCGCACCCGGTTCAGGTATTCCTTGAAAGTGATGCCGGTCACCTGCCGGAATAAGGTGGACAGATAAGAGGTGTTCACGTGCAGTTCGTCAGCAATGACCGCCAGGGAGATGTCCTCCGAAAAATGCCGGGAGATATACTCGGCGGCGCTCTTGACGATCCTGCCGCTCTTGTCCGGCATCAGGGACAGGCTGTCCGTGAAGATCTCGATATTATCCTGAAATGTGTAGCAGATATCGTAAAAGCTCCTGGAATTCACCAGAGAAGTGATGAGCCGCCGGTTCATTTCCAGGACCTTGTTGGCATCGGCGCCGCGGTTGATGGACGCGCGGGAAAGGACAGAACACAGTTCGATGATCCGGATCTTGATGCGGTCCAGGTCGTGGCTCTCATACAGCAGAATACTTCCGAGAAGGGTATTGAGGATCTCCCTGGCCCGTCCGGTGTTGTTGACCTTGATGCAGCTGATCAGCTCGTTCTCCAGTTCAATGGGATATTCTCTCTCGTCCCGGACGCCGCTGTTTTTATACATCTGGATCGACTCGTTGATCCTGGACTGCTGCAGGAGTTTTTCCTTGTTGGAAGCAATGACCTGCCTGCTCTCAACCAGGATGCTGCGCATCAGGTAGTTAAATAGTTCACTGATCCGTGCAGCGCGGTCAGGGTCGATCAAAGGGATCCCGGCAGAGTATTCCAGCAGGCGCTCCGCACCCTCAGGGGGAATCTTATTGTCCCTGTTCAGATCCGAGATCATGGATACGTCGGGGGCCTCCATCAGGAAGGGACCCGCCACCACTGATCCGAACTGCCTTCCCTTGATCATGACGGGATAGACGATGTGGTTCATGCCGGAGTGACAGCTGAAAACATAGGACTCACCGAAATCTCTTGCCATCTCCCCCGCCCGGACATGCTCCTGGGCACAGCTGCGCCCGGATTGATTGTGGCGGGCGAATTCTATGCAATAGGCATATTTTTCCCCGTAATGCAGGATTTCTTTTCCATTTTCATCGATCAGGATTACATTGAGCCGGGTAACAGCATGGAAGGCTGTCAGCATTCCTTTCAGGTCAGGCTCGGATATGTATTTGAAAATATGGCTTTTTTCCATGCCGCCGTCCTCTGATGTCATCCGCCTGTCCGGTATGCTATCGTCCTTTAATGCCATCCAACATCTGCCGGCCTCAGTACGCTGCCGTCCTCTGATGCCATCCGACGTCCGTCTGCTCCGGTATGCCGACGTCCGCCTGCTCCGGTCCCTTGGATCCGTATCGATTTCCTGCCGGCCAGCCGCTGCCATCGACTCTCACCCGCACCGGATTCCGATTCCGCATATGTACAAAACAGCTGTCGTTTATCGTCCTGGTCAGACCGTAAACGACAGCTGCCTGTTCCCTGCATGGGATTCAGCCATGCTTACTGATCACTTATCACCATTGAACTCTTTGACTGCTTCAACCATGGCCGCGATATTCTCGATGGGAGTGTTGGCCTGAATGTTGTGGATGGTATTGAAGATATAACCGCCGTCTTTGGAGAAGATCTCCAGTCTGCGCAGGACCTGCTCACGCACCTCTTCGGGCGTTCCGAAAGGAAGGGTGTGCTGGGTGTCGACGCCGCCTCCCCAGAACAGAATGTCCTTGCCGTAGGCATCCTTGAGTCTCTGGGGATCCATGCCGGTCGCGGAGCACTGTACAGGATTGAGGGCGTCAAATCCGCTCTCGATAAAGAGGGGAATCATATCAAAGACTGCGCCGCAGGAGTGCTTGAGGGTCTTCCATGTGGTGTGCTCATGGATCCAGTCGCACATCTTCTTGTAGTAGGGAAGATAGATTTCTTCGTAAGTATCAGGAGACATCATCAGGCTGTTCTGTGAGCCGTAGTCTGTTCCGCAGATGTAGACGATATCGATGTCAGAGCCGAACTCATCCCAGTATTTCTGGAAGTTCTGGATGGCGATATCAGTACCCTGGTCAAAAACTTCCTCCACCTCATCGGGGTAAAGCAGGGGAGCCATGTACCAGTCCGCGATCCTGCGGACGCCGCGGGGATGGCGGATGTTGGGGCCGGGAATGTTGTTGGCATCGCCCAGGCAGGAATAGCCGGGGATGACCTGGATGGCGCGCTGCAGGGGTTTGTATTCCTCCAGCTTTTTGTGGTGGAAGGCGATCTGCTCATCGGAGGCCAGCATATAGTCCTCGAGGTTTCCGGACAGATCGGGATCATCTTCATCGATCTCCTCTTCCGGACGCTCCAGATTGTCGAAATAGTAGCCTCCGGCAGGCAGGTGGCCGCTGGGCGCAACGGAATCGTCGCCTTCAGGATAAACAAAGGTGCCGCCCTTGCCGTCGTCATGAAGAGTGGCATTGGCAGGGATCAGGATCGGTGTGCCGCGGTATTCCCACTCCTTCCATGCATCATTGTGATGTCCGTAGGTGTCGCCGAAATTGTCGAGGTTCTGCACATCGACGCCCATGACCTCTCCCAGGTCAGGATCCACAAAGGCTGTCATCGTGCTCATGTCGTTGATTCTGGGCAGCTTCTTCTCCAGTCCGTAATAATCACGCAGCTGCGCGACGACCTGGCAGTTGACCATGGATGTGCACATTCCGCCGAAGTCCACCGGCACCTTATCGGGCTCTTTATGTGCAAATGCTGTCAAAACTCTTTCTCTGGATGTCATGTGCTTTTACCTCCCCTGAAATATCTTATAAAAATGACTTTGCTTTCCTTTTGGATTATTGCTTTTGCTGTCGGTATACAGCGGTATTTTGTAGGAATTTTGCTGTAATTCCGATACAGTTCCGGTTCTTCCGCAAAACTTTTGCGGATAATCCGGGATTCATTCCTTTTTGATTTCCACTGTATACATGATACAATGAAAAAGAAAAAAGGGCACTTGCAATTACTATCATCAAATATGCAAATACTATCATTTTTTCATCTGCCCGCGGCAGTACGTCGGACATGCCGACAGAGGAGCTGGCGGGCAGACATAAGAACCGCATGTGAGACAGACATGAGAAGGAGCAGATATGCGGCAAATTCCGGAAGAATATCTGGTAAAAAGAGAACAGGACATTCAGGAGGCGGAAGGGATCTTTGTACACACGCCCTCCTCCTTCGCTCTGGACAACCTCTTCTATATCCGGCTGGAGGCCCTCTATACCTGCGGTCCCAGGTATGAGGTGAAGAGATCAGGGCTGAATTCTTTTTTGATGTTTTATATAAAAGAGGGGGAGTTGCTCTTCGAATACGAGGGGCGCAGTTTCGTCGCGCACAAGAAAGACATCGTGATCCTGGACTGCATGAAGCCCCAGCGCTATCAGGCGCTGACGCGGACTTCCTTCTACTGGTTCCACTTTGACGGCAGCGCTTCCAGGGCATACTTTGAGCATTTTAAAGAGAACCGCGGAATCCATTTCCAGAATACCCGGGGTATGGAGGAACATTTCGTCCTGATCCATGACCTGATGCGGAGCGGCTGCCCCGATGAAGGGATCATGTCGGTCCATATTCACCGGATCATGGCCCTGCTCTTCTCCTCTGTGGGGACCGGAGGGACTCCCTCCGACATCGTGGCCCGAGCAAGGGTCTATATGGACGCCCACTACATGGAAAAGCTGTCCGCGGAGCAGATCGCCGAAGCTTCCAGGGTAAGCCCGTCCCACCTCTTCCGCCTCTTCCGCAAGGAGACCGGCCTGACGCCCTATGCCTATCTCACCAACGTGCGGATGGAGCACGCCATGAAGATGCTGCTGAACACCTCCTACACAGTGGAGGAGATCGCGGATTACTGTGCTTTCTGCTCTTCCGCCAATTTCATACGGGCCTTCCGCCAGAGTACCGGAGTGACACCCAGAAAGTACAGAAAGCTGATCAGCGGCATCACATCGGCAGCGCCGTAAAACACGGCAGTGTGCAGCAGGGCCGCCGAATGCAATTCAAGACTCGCTCGCGAGTCTTGCGCGCCGGATGCGGGTTGACATGTCTTGTTTTTCAAAGACATGTCAACATCTTCCGCATCG
>JBGUNJ010000109.1:0-64596 GCA_045117315.1 Lachnospiraceae bacterium
GCCTGCAAAACTGCCTGCGGAATCCTTTTCTATTTCCTCAATGAATCTGTTTTGGGGCTTCTTCATGACACTCTTCCCTCCCTGGTTTCCTTCTGTTTTGCCTTGTATCTTTCCCGATTGTATTCTGTCGAAATGCTCTGATCACTCTTCAACACGAATGTCAGGTTATAGGGCGCCGGATTCCCATCGGAATCATAGCCGCCTACAATGACTTTCTCGACAATACTTTCAAACACAATCCGGTCAAATACATCAAGAGGTTCCTGGGTCTCTAAGGTCTGACGAAGCTCCTGCATGCGTTTGCTGATGCTCTTCTGCCAGTCAACTCCCTGCGACAGGTAGTTCTTTTCACCGGTATATTTGTTCAGCTTTCTGGTGAACTCTGTCAGCTTCACATCATAGTCTTCTTTTGTGATTGTACCATCGATCAGCAGGTCTGTTAACTTGCTTTTCCTGGATTCAATCAGAGAGATTTCCCTGTCGATCTGCTTCACCCTCTTCAGGTCTGCGTCATCTCTGATGACATTCTCAACGGTCGCAAGGACCGATTCCAGCACATCATCAAAATTCTCAGCCAGCTGGTGGAAAACATCCAGAAAGGCTCCCTCCAGAACTCTTTCGTCAATAGATTTGCAGTTCGGACAGCTTGCGATTCCGTTCTTTGTGGCATTCATACACTGCCAGACCGGTTTCGTAACGGTTGTGGACTGATGACGGCTCCGTCGGGAGAGCTTATGGCCGCAGAATCCGCACTCGCATTTACTGCTGAAGGTATACTGTCTGGTGCTTCGCTCCCGCATTCCATTGTCTTTCATGACTCTTCCCTTGTTTCGCTCATGGCGGATTTGCTGGACTTTTTCCCAGACTTCCCGGGAAACTATCGGCTCATGGTGATCCTTTGTATAATACTTTTCTTCTTCCCCCATGTTGGCAATCCTGCGCTTCCCGATCGGATCCACCGTGAATGACTTGCCCATGAGAAGGTCTCCCTTGTATTTCTCGTTTTTCAATACACCCCGGATCCCACTGGCTCCCCATGATACAATCCCTTTCTTATTTTTCCGTCCCATCTCTGTCAGCATTCTTGCAATCGTGGTAGAACCATATCCCTGCAGATACAGATCATAAATTGTCCGAACCGTTTCCGCTTCGTCCGGATTCACGGTAATACTCTTATCCTCTGGATGATAGTCATAGCCCAGACACCCGTTGAAGCCGAGGATCTCTCCGCGCTTCATCTTCATCTTGAGTCCCATCTTCACATTCGAGGAAAGAGATTCAATCTCCTGCTGTGAAAGGGAGCTGAGGATTGTCAGGGCCACTTCGCCCTTCATAGTCAGGGTATCAATATTCTCTTTTTCAAATACCACACCGATGTTCCGGTCTTTTAAAAGCCTGACATATTTCAATGTGTCCAAGGTGTTTCTCGCGAAGCGGGAAATAGATTTTGTTATGATCATATCTATCTCCCCATCCATGCACCGTGCGATCATCTCCTGAAACTGGATACGTTTATCGACTTTCGTCCCTGTGATTGCCTCATCAGCAAAAATTCCTGCCATGACCCATTCCTTTTTGGAATTGATCTTCTCTTCATAATATTTTTTCTGTGACTCAAAGCTGCCTAACTGCTCATCGTCATCTGTCGATACACGAACATATGCCGCAACACGGATCCGGTCCGGAGCTCGATATCCTGTCATCTGTTTTCGTTTCCTGCTGTTTGGTCCTGTCCGTGTTGCCTCAAATACCTCTACGTTACTCATATAGTTCCTCCTTCTGTAATATTGCCGACTGCCATGCTGTATTCACGATATTTACGTGTCCAGCTACCATACCGACCGTTGACCCTGTTTTTACGACGGTATCTTCCTCTTCGTCTGCTCTAAATGCACTACATGCAGCCATCGTAGTACAGAATCTAAATATGAACGACTGTCGGTCTTCTGCTTTTTCATTCACGACTGCCTCCTTCTTCTCCTTAAAACCATTTTCTTTTTGTTACTATTGCTGAACACTTTTTATTGGTTTTCTTTACACCGTCGCCATCGTTTTTTCGGAATTTCCCGTTTTTCCGAAGAATGAGCTGTCGCCGATGATCATATAGGCATCCTCCAGTTTCCGGGTAATCTTGTTGTACTCCTGATCGGAGATTAATCCCTGCCGGAACAGCTTTCTCACCAGCGCCATCTTCTTCGTATATTCCAATACCTTTCGCATCATTCCCCCCTTTTTTTTTCTTATTGCCTTATTCCTTATTCCTGCAACTACCCCTGATCTGATCCACTATTCTTCTTCATTCTTCTCCCCATATAAGGCAGATCGAACTATTTCCCAGACTCCTTTTTTGTCGATGCTCATCTCCCGGATGCTTGGCTTCCATTCGTATGATCAGGTGCTGCCTCTGCAGCCTCGGTTCAGTATGTATACAGAATTTAATCGCGAAATCATTCAGTTCCCTGTACATGTACTGCCCATGGGCCCCTCCTGCTCGAAGTATTCCCATCGTTTCCGGAGTGTCTGCTGAAACGCTCCCCTCATCCATGAGGATCTTGGCATTTTCCTGTTCCCTGAACACACAGCTCATTCAATTTTAGGTGCACAAATATGCGTCCCTTTTTGTTTTGAATTGATTTTAATACTGCCCTACTGCCAAAGTCAAGCGCAACCATAACATATTTGCGCACTTTATTGTTTACAAATTTCTTTTTTGACAGTAAAATAATTGCAAAACAATATCGATTTCTACCGGGGGACCTGTTTTATGACAATCGGAGAAAAAATAAAAAGAATCCGCAAATTTCGCAAAATGACACAAAAAGAACTTGCAGTCCAGATTGGTCTTGGCGAAAATGGCGGACACAGAATGGTTCAATATGAAAGCGGCTTTCGGGTTCCGAAAAAGGATCTGGTCGACAAGATTGCCCAGGTATTGGACGTTAACCCGCTTACCCTATACGATACAAACGGCAGAGATGCCACAGAGATAATGGAGCTGCTGTTCTGGCTGGATGACACAACCCCCTCCCTGATCCACACTCACCAGCTGCAGAAGTTTCCGGGAGAAAAAGCTAATGAGTCCGATGATTCCAGCCTCTATTATCATGACAATGACTCCTGGCCAGCACACGCTCCAACAGTCCTCTGGTTTAATTACGGCGTGCTGGATCAATTCCTGAAAGAGTGGACAATACGAAAAAATGAACTTGCCGCCGGCGAGATTACAAAAGACGAATACTTCGAATGGAAAATTAACTGGCCGCAGACCTGTGATGACTGCGGAAAGCATGAACCGAAAAAAGAGTGGAGAAAGCAAACTGAGTTTGACTAACTTCAAAATCTTAGTATCTTATTTTAGTCAACAAAACTACCGAAAGTAAAGCATTTCCGGAATCTTTGTTGACTATCGTTATATCTTCTTTGACTAAATACTTGACTAAAAAGGAAGACACTACAATGGCTGGACCAAAACTTAGTATTGAAGATCAAATTGCTGATATGGGAAGTTTTAGTTCTTAACCCACTTTCTGAGTTGTGTTGCTGAACGCATCTTATATTTTTTCAGTATCTCTTTGACCGGCAGCTTATGTATCAGATAATCTTGAACAGCCGCCTCCTTTGTCTCCTTAGGATAGTGTGTGATAGAGTAGCCGGTCCTCAGCCCCTCCATGCCAAAGGTTTCGTATAGCCTTATCCAGTCTTTCAGAGCTCCTTGCGCCATCCCATAAATCCTGCATAGTTCTAAGAAGCCATGAACACCGGATTGATATTCCAGGATAATCCTCTCTTTTTCCTCAAAAGAATATTTATGCTTGAAAGCCAAAAAATGCTCCCTTCCAGGCAACAAGCTTTTTGTTTTTTTGCTTGTCTACCTGAAAGGGAGCATATCATTCAGTGCAACAGCTCCGTCGTTGAAATTGATGATGCTGATACTTCTTTTGAGGCTGTTTTTTAGAGCATAAACCCCAATACTACGCCCTTTAGTTTTCTGCCATATAGTAGCCTTTGGAAATTTCGCTTGAACAACACGACTATTTTGCTTAAAACAGCAAGACGTTTCTGGCAGAATGGCATGCATATCATCCATAAGGGATGAATGTGATGTTTTGCTGGAATTTCCAACCTTAACCAATAGTAGTAGGAATATAAATCATTTATGGTTGTAGTTCAGAACAATTCTTTTGGATTGTTCTATACTGTGCACCTCCATAATCATCGATATTCGCATTTCGCAGGACTTCCAACCCTACTTCACGCTAATACTGAAGCGCGTACTAAGGACCATATCTTTACATGCGAGCATGCGAGGAGAACGGCTTTTTTGTACTGGAATGGCAAATAACATTAATTGCTACTAGTTAATCTTCGTACATAATACACCTCTTTTCTTACTATCCATCAAATGTTTTCAACTAATAATCTCTATTTAAAATTCCATTCTATACTATATGTATAAAACAAAATAGGATTATCAATATTTAATAAGCATTTAATTTCGTTATCTGTTTCTTCATATTTAATTTTCTCTGATTCATCGGTAGTATTGTATCTTATTTTCATACTATCTGTGGCGTATCTATTATTAACAATACTAGCCCTATCAATTTTCAAATCTTTTGGGTATTCAAGATGTAATGTTAACTTTTCACAAGGATTATTAACGGCGTGCGCCAAATAAGGTTTCATTGTCTCCCCTGAATCAAGTAATTTTGTAACAATAACTAAAGTGATTGTTTCACCCGCTTTTAGCACACGATTAAATTTAATTTTATATTTGTAAGGGGATTTTTTATCTTCGATATCTTCTATTTCTTCTACTACATTTTTTCCATCTTCATCAACTCCACTTTCGGCTGTAGTACATAAATACTCTGATCCAGTCCATCTAAACTTTTTTGGAATTACTTGCGGAATATCCTGTTCAATTTTAATGACATACTTACGTATACAATCAATATTTAATCTATTATGGAATTTGCACCAGACATCAACACTAACATATTTGTAATAAAGAGTAAGATTCTTTTCTTCCTCACCATATATACTTTCGTGTGCCGTCTTTTTGCTATTGATACCTGTTATAAGTTCTAATTCGTCTTTGGGAGGCATTATCTGCTGATATAATCCAATATATGCATCGCCAATCGCCCCTCTGTATTGAGCCATATTTGGATTATTTTTACTTCTTCCAAAACTTAATATATGTTTTTGGGATATTCCGGGATATGGGTCGATATAATATATTTTCCTTATACCTAACTGATATGCTTTTTTTGAGCATAACTCACATGGACTTGCTGTACAAAATAATATACCGTCCTGTAGACCTTCACCACCATATTTAGCTATTTGTAAAAAAGCATTTTCTTCAGCGTGAAGCGCTCGAGTATGTACTTGATTTTTTGTGTTTGTGATACCATTATAAATATCTTTAAAACAATAGGCATATTTCCTGCCATCTAAAACATCGTCTTTTGAATTAATCTCCTTATTTAAAGAAGTAATACATTTTTTAAAACTAGCATTACCTACTTCATATTCTGAATAGCACTCTGGATGACTTCCTGAACAATAGCTATCTACATTCCTTAAATTGCAACTGACCTGGCCATGTGGAACATCATTCCAGCCAACAGATTTAACAGAATAATCTCGATCAGTAACTATAGCACCGACTTGCCTTGATAAACAACCTGAATTCAATTTGGTTACATAAGCCAACTGCATACATCTTTCTAAGTGCGTTGGTGTTATCAATCCTGGATGCATCATTAAAGCAACATATCGGAATATCTGCCATTTTGTAAAGATATACGTTTTATTGACATCATTCTTGTTATATAAATGAATATCTGCTTTTTGAAAACATGTTCCTAAATCTTGATGATAAAATTGCTGCTCCACTTTCACCGATGAATATTCCATGTCGTCTAAAGCACTTCTAGCAGAGCGTCTCATATCAAATCGCTCAAGTCTATTTAACTCATCAGTATTCACTGCGATTAGATAATAGTTTCTATGCTTTGTTTTTAAATAATTAGATTCATACGAATTCCTTATAGCATCTATACAGATTCGCTTTGATTTTATGTTATGATTTTCATTCCATATTTGGATTAAATAAATAATATTATCTAATCTTTTTGCAAAGTCTAAATACTTGTTTTGTAAGAAATCATCACAAAAAGGATCGCCTGAACTCCTAATATTATTTCCCATCCTTTGCCATAGTGTAGAGTATAGATCTACTTCAACTTCCCTGTAATTTTTTCCGTTACCAGATTCAAATTCCTTACACGAAAACTGATTAAGCAAATCTCTGATACTTTTTTTGTAGATAGGTAAACTATTGATATAAAAATTATATAAAGCGTTTATTATCTTATTATCATGAATATGGGATATTTCCGTTAGTTTAGGTAATTTTCTTGCCTCTTCAAACCAAGGCAGGAAGTTTTCTAATTTATGTAGTAATTCGTCATATTTTGCTATAGATAATCCAACCCCTTCTTCAACTAAACATAATGAACGAATATAATTAGACAAATCCTTTTGTTCCTTCTCCAAGACAAAAGAAAGTATTACTGAACTTCCCTCGATGACTGTAAAAGGTTCCCATCTGTCTTTCATGTAGTGAACTACAATATCGAATTTCATTTTTTCAGCATTAAGCGCAGCTTTTTCTGAATTAATGCTCAATTCATCAATGATGTTACTGTATTGTAAATTAATCTCTTCAACGGTCATTTTCAGGATAGAAGCAATAGTACTGCAACCAGCACCTGTTCTTCCTGTTAAGCCAAGAATAAGACTATTTTCCCTTTCTCCATACAATGTTTCTACCGCAACGCTGTAATTACTTTTATTCATTGCCATTCCTCTGTTAGTAATTGTCCACAGTTCATCTGATCATTTTGATTTGAGTAAAACAGATATGCATCAAATCCTTGGCTAATTAATTCCTCTTTGAAACAAGTCATATCTTCAATACAAGGTGTATATAAGCCGGCTTTTATAGAGGCACGCGTAGTATTCATCTTTGAAATTCTGACCCGCAGTTTCTTCTTTAATGATTCAAAAGTATCAATAAAAGTATTGAAGTCTTCTTTTTTATCGTTAACATCTTTTATCATTAAATAGTTGACTCTTATGTTATCCATTGAATTTCTCTCAAAGAAGCCAACAATATCGTGAATATTAAGATGGTGATTGTAATAAAATGGAATCATCCGGGCAAGTAAACTATTATCTTTTGTCAGATAGGTAATATTCACTGAACGTATATTAACCGAATTTGACAGTCTTAATACCGCTTCTAAAGCATCATTATTCCAAATACATGAAGATATCGTAAAATATACGTTCGGCGTTTTTTTATTAATTTCTTGTAACGCTGTATTGATACTCTCATAACATAATGAATAATCACCAATTCCCGTCATCGTAACTAATCTATAAGGATTATTTTTTATTCTCTCTGATAAAATAAACTCATACAATTCGACAATTTCTTCTGATGTAAGAGGACAACAGTCATTTATAAAAGAAGAAGCGCAAAATGAACATTTAATAGGACAGCCTCTGCTGGAAGGCAGTTCAATAACTTCTTTTATAAATCTTTTTTCGTCCCCTTCAGTTAGATAATGTAAAAAATGCCCTGCCTCAACCATTTTTCCATTAAGATCAAGAACAAACTTTGTCGTTTTTTCTAAATCCCATCCATATCCCGAATATGTATTCTCATTATTGCACTTTTTAATTATATGAATCATCGCCTAATCCATCTTTCTGTAAACGCTTTCGTTTTGAAAGCTGCTTTCGATTTAACCCGGTTACCAAGTAGTATTTGCTGGATTGATTCACTGAAGAAGTCTTTGCAAAGTTGAGACACAAGCCATATTTCCGCATGAATACGTAATCATAATATTTGGAAATGTAGCATAATACTGATATAACATATCAGATATATAATGAACCGGGTCTTCTGATTATTTGTATTCACAGCATTGTGATCACTGTTCGAATATATACAAATCTTATGAATGTTTTCCTATAAATTCGTTTGTCCATTCGCTATCATTTGAAATATTAATTATATTAGAATAGTCTTCATAATAAATTTTACTAAGAGGGTTATCTATCTTCATTCCATATGTTAAATTCTCATTATTAGATTTGTATGCAAAATAAGGCATTGCGAGGCTCTCTGTTCCATTTGAAATAAAAAAATACGGAAGGCTCGGGGTCTCTTTAATCACCAAGCTTCCTTTTATTCGCTTTACTTTCTTTCCATTCTGATATATTTTAGGAAATATATGTTCAAATAGAAACTGTTTGACATACTCTCTTTCTTTCTTATCGTTTTCATTCAAACTATTTTTTTCATATATAATAAATATAATTTCACAGCCGCTTTCTAGTTTGTTTATTATTGTATTTTTAAATTCCTCTTTTAACTCGTCAAATTCCAACCATTTGTGAAGCGTTTTACCTGACAAAATCAATTTTCCCTTTGCATCTCTTAAAAATTCTTTCCAGAATTGATTATCATACTCATTTCTCTTTTTTAGACGCAAAATTCCATGGGTTTGCATATCAGATAATACTTTTAACGTCATTTTGAACTCTTCAAGCTGTCTTTCTTGCTGGTCTAGTTGTTCATCTTGTTTTGTTCGTATTGTTTGGCTTTCAATAATTTCATATATTAAAGATGCCACAATGGATGCCACAACGCTTACAAAAAAGCCAAATTGCTGATCATTAACTTCAAATTCAGCTAAGAACCGCCAGATGAACCATATAACCGCACATGAAAGTAAAATAAATCCGACTTTTAAAATTGGTGTTTTATTTGACATCTGTTGCATCCCTTCTGAACAATTCTTTCTGCCCCTTTTTGTTCTGACCCTCTACAACTTATGAAAAGTTAGCATTCATCGTACATATTATTAAGCATTCATTGTTCTTGTTTAATTATATATCAAACCTACTAATATGTGTACTCAAACTTCCCATTGTATAAATGGGCTTTGCAACTTTAAAGAAATTACGAAAATACTTAATAACTAAAACTTCCCATAACTAAAATGGGCTCTACACCTTGAAAACTCAATAATACAGGCAATCAGATAATATCTTTAAGATGCCAATGCAGCTTTCGCCAGTGAATATCGAATATATTCCGGAAGTCGGCCAACAAACACGTCAATGAACAGCTGTAATTGTTCTTCTGTAGGCTGGAAGATGGCGCAAACACTGTCTATCATGATGTTTAGGATGATCTGGAATGATTCTCCGAAAGTCATATCCGCCAATTCATCCGTGAAGAAGAAAAAGATCTCTCCTAGGGTCCGTTCATCCTCGTTACGCCGCTGTTCCATCGCTATCATCAGATATCTGGAAAAAACGATGGCCGTATGAGCTGTCAGAGCGTCATAAGAGAGGCTATGGCACTCCGTGATCAGGTTCAGATATGTCTTGCAGGTCTTGAAAAATACCTCTATCTGCCATCTTTTTCCATAGATCCTGATGATCTCATCTTCGGATAGATCCGGGTTAGTACAGATAAAAGCGATCCAGTCCTTCCTGTTCTTCTTGTTGCGGACACAGACGATCTTTGCAGGGATCTTTTGATCTTTCCCGACCATGACATTTACGGAGAGAAGATATCTGCTGCGGCCAGGACGTTTTTTACAGATACCGAAGATCTTCTTGATGGAACACTGCTCGTCTTTATATTCGTAGTATATCCGGTTACTCTTCTTGATCATCGCAATGGAATCAAGCCCCAGTTTTTTCACTGCAATAAGCTGGGCCGGACTGGAGAACCAGGTATCGAAAAGGACATAGTCGGCGCGATGACCGGCAGACCGGGCGCTTTTCAGCAGTTCGATCATAGCCTCTGTCCCCTTCATCTGCGCAAGTTTTCTTCGTCTTGCAGCCAGTGAACGTCCATCAAAATGATCTACCGGACCAATGAGGTTGCTTTCTTTTGAAGAAGCGAGGAGGCAGCTGTTTACGGGGAGGAACGTATTCCCGTCCGTCCAGCCAACAGTCATGAGGCGGTATCCCTTTTTGTATTTCATCGATACATGATCAAACACGCGGGATCCGAGTTCAGTCTTTCTGCAGCTTGTGCGCTCAAACAGACTGTCATCGACGACAAAAGCATTGACACGGTCATCCGCTGTTAACGGCTCGACAGCATCAGCCACCGCTTTTGAAAGAAGTGTCGTAAAGCGCAGCTAGTTTATCTTCGGACTGTTCAGAAAACGGTAGAACGTATTCTTTGAAAAGGACTCTTTGAAGGAGCCGGTCTTCTGCTGCATGTACATGCTGCGGTCGGAAAAGACGTTGCAGAGCTTATACTTGAAGATATCAAGCACCGGAACACCTTTTTCTTTTTGAGCATTGCATTTGCGGAGAAGATTTCCAATCTTAAAATTGGAAAAAAATAAAGAAATTGCGTTATAAATTTCCTGTCCATCCTGATCCTGTGGTAGAATTGAAATTGGCATAGAAAACCTCCTTGGGTATGGTTGTTTCTGGACAATTCAATTGTACCAAAGATACAGGATCTATGCCTTTTTTATTGTCTGTATTATTGAGTTTTCAAGGTTATTCACACCTTTTTGGTGTGGGAAGTTTTAGTATTTTACATTTAAATCATCTGATGGAGTAACGAACATTATGGATCCATCATAATTGTCCTTCTCAGCAGTTTTAGGAGTTTTCCCTGTGACAATGCGACCTAGGTCTCCAACCTTTACTCTATACCAAGTCATTATTACCTCCATCAGCCTATATATTTTCTATGAGCAGTTTTCACATTGCCCTGCTTTACCATTGAGTACTGCAAGGTCGTATCTATCCGCTGATGCCCGAGAAGCCGCTGTAGCTGCTCTATTGGCATGCCTTTATCAATAGCCATTGTTGCGAGTGTGCGACGAAATTTATGTGGGTGAACTTTTGGGATGTTCAGTCGCTTACCCATCTCACGGAGCCGATGCTCTATACCGCCAATCTGAATGCGTTCATGCGGAGTCCGTAATGATACAAAGAGTGCCTGATTATCATCAGTTCGGCTGTCGAGATACTCCTGCAGATGGAGTTTCGTTCTGGCGTCAAAGTAAACAATCCGCTCCTTTTCTCCCTTACCGAACACCACGCACTCTCGCTCTGAAAAATTGATATCGTCCCGGTTCAGTAGAACCATCTCACCAACACGCATTCCCGTTGAAGCCAGCATATCGATCATTGCTAAGTCCCGCACTTCCTGGCAGCTATCGCGCATTTTCTCCAAGTCCTCATCGGAGTAGGTTTCCTTAATGATTCTTACCGTTTTCACCTTATGGATACGACGCACAGGGCTTTTGATGATATAGTCCTCATCCTCAAGCCAGGAAAAGAAGCTGGAGAGGATACGGCGGATATTGTCAATAGTTACCCGACTCGATTGGTTCTTACTCTGATACTCTGTAAGATAAGTCCGCAGATCCTCTGTAAGAATATGCCGGACATTCTTGCCCAGAGCTGATGCCATTGCATCAATCGTGGTCTGGTAATACTTCAATGTCTTTTCCGAGCAGCCTTCGATCCTCTTAGCGGCTATAAACATTTCTATGAGGTTATTACTATCGTCCTCCTCCAGCTTAACCTCTTTGTCTGCTACTTCGTAATGGTAGAGTGCCTGCTCCATCACTTGTCTCAGCTGTTTCAGCTGAGCATTATCGAGGTAAGGCAACATCTGCTGCATTACCTCAGCCATCAGTTCTTGTTTCATGTCGTTTCTCCTTTTGTTTTTATTTCCAGAGAACGACATCAACGGCAGTTCCGTTGGTGGTACTCCCGCCGTTGGTGGGAGTTATAAACGAGAATTTACTTCAGCAAGCACAAAGTATTTTCAAGCGAGAGTTCCTTATGCTTGATAACCTTCCTAAAGGCTGGCAAAAAAGCTCACTGCTTGGTATTGCTAACTACCTTAATGGTCTTGCTATGCAGAGGTATCGCCCAAAAGATGATGAACAAGGCTTACCAGTCCTTAAAATCAAGGAACTGCGTCAAGGCTCCTGCGATTCCACCAGCGAGATATGTTCACCTTCCATCAAACCAGAATACATTGTCCATGATGGCGACGTCATCTTTTCATGGTCAGGTAGCCTCCTTGTTGACCTTTGGTGTGGAGGAACTTGCGGGCTGAATCAGCATTTGTTTAAGGTTACATCCGCCACATACGATAAATGGTTTTATTACACCTGGACAAATCACCATTTGCAAAAATTCTCTGCCATCGCCGCTGATATGGCCACCACCATGGGACATATTAAACGTGAGGAACTAGCAAAAGCAGAGGTGCTGATTCCTTCGCAATCCGACTATGACCGTATAGGTGGCATACTTGAACCTCTTTACGACCTTGTTATTGCAAATCGTATAGAGAACCGTAAACTTGCCGTTCTGCGAGATGTACTACTCCCTCAGCTTATGTCGGGACAGCTTGATGTTTCGGAGGTGTCGTTATGAACGAAAAGGAATTGAAGATTCCCATAACGCTCCACTCAATGAAGTTGACACCGAATCGCAAACCTATGGTTGTCGCCAAAACAATCCCGAAATCTGTAGAAATAATTGGCTTGCTAGCGTCTGTGCCTTTGTAAGCAAGGATGAAATCTATCGAGAGCCATCTCGTGCATGGAAAAAGCAATACCAGAAACTAAAGGGCTAAGCCGCTAAATTCTCGTTTATAGCCTCATTTATTTCGAATTTTTTCTGAATTGCATCAATAAATGCAACAACTTTTTTTTGATAATCAAGCCCTGGAATATCTATCACCAATTCTTGAAAGCTTGTTGTTGGCCGAGCCAAAGCAGGAACACCAACCTGCGAAGCATTACTTAACAACTTATGCTGTCCAGATGGGGAATGGAAATAATACACCAAATACTTAGGTAGTATTTTTTCATTACAAGAAAATCGAAATTGACTGTTTCCTGTCACATATTTCTCATATTGAGAATTTTCAGGTATATAGGCTATCTGGCCCAGAGTACCTCGGTGGGTAACAAGGACATCTCCTCTATGTGCTACTGCTCGGCCTAGCTCATTTGCCTTTTCTTCTGTTAAATAATTAAAGTTCTGTTCATTTAGGGTATATCCAGTTAGATTACCACCATTTAAGTAAGGAACACCCTCTTCTACATAGTTGCTTCTATGTACTTTTGATCCAAATGGCCCCATGGATATGTCTGTAATTAATTCTGAAATTCTATATTCCATAATTGATCTCATTCTCTTTGTTTGATTATTTACAATTAAGCTTTTTACTCACCATATCCAATAGCTTCCAGCTTTTTCTTTATTTCCTTCTCTAGATCATGAGATTTATTAAATAAGTCATATAGCTCAGAGGTAAGTCTTGTCATCTTCTCATCAAAAGGTTCGCTATCTTCTTCCTGTTCTTCAATTCCGACATAGCGTCCCGGAGTTAGAATATAATCCTGTTTTGCAATATCTTCTGTGGTTACAGTAGCACAATACCCCTTTTTCTCTTCCAGCGTCCCATCTGTAAAACTCTGGTATGTATTAGCAATTTTTTTGATATCATCTTCTGTAAGTTCGCGCAGCTTACGGCTAACCATGGTCCCGAGCTTTCTTGCATCGATGAACAATGTCTTGCCAGGTTGTTTCTTTTGCTTGTTAATGAACCAAAGAGAGACAGGAATCTGCGTCGTATAGAAAAGTTGTGTTGGCATCGCTATGATGCATTCCACAAGATCTGCATTGATGATATTTTTTCGAATCTCTCCTTCACCTCCGGATTGTGAAGAAAGAGAACCATTTGCCAAAACCATACCAATCTTTCCGGCCGGAGCCAGGTGGTAAATCATATGCTGGAGCCAGGCAAAGTTAGCGTTACCTGCCGGAGGCATGCCATACTGCCAGCGTACATCATCTTTTAATTTATCCGCACCCCAGTCGGAGAGATTAAAGGGCGGATTTGCCATAATATAATCTGCCCGCATAGTAGGATGACGGTCATCAAGGAATGTATCAGCGGCATAGGAGCCCAGATCCGGTTCTATCCCCCGGATAGCCAGATTCATCTGTGCCATCTTCCAAGTAGTAGGATTAGAATCCTGACCATAGATGGCGATATTATTTATATTACCGCTATGGCTCTCAACGAACCTTGCTGATTGCACAAACATACCCCCGCTTCCACAGCATGGGTCATATACCCGGCCTTTAAAAGGCTGCAGTACCTCGACAAGTGTACGAACAACACACGAGGGCGTGAAGAATTCGCCACCACGCTTACCTTCCTGCTCAGCAAACATTGAGAGACAATACTCATAGGTTCGACCAAGTATATCTTTTTCGTTACCATGCTCAATCATCTGTACATTGGTAAAAAGATCTACAACATCTCCCAACCTGCGCTTGTCAAGCTCGGGACGGGCAAAGTTTTTCGGCAGAATATCCTTTAGACGCTTGTTTTCCTTCTCTATCGCACGCATTGCATCGTCAATCGCAACACCTATTTCCGGAGTGTGTGCTTTTGCTGCGATTTCACTCCAACGTGCACCTGCAGGGACGAAGAAGATACCTTCAGAAGTATATTCATCGATGTCTTCTTCAAAACCATCTCCTTCATCAACCAATTCCTTATATTTTGCTTCAAAACGATCAGAGATATATTTTAAGAAGATCAATCCAAGAACGACATTTTTGTATTCTGACGCATCCATATTTCCGCGAAGCACACAAGCCGCATCCCAGATTTGTTTTTCAAATCCTATATCTGCCGTTACCTTTTTTGCCATTATGCTTGCCTCCTCCAGTATTATCTGTACCGAGATTTATAACTAAACAGTAAAGGTACTGTTCGATTATTTACAGTTATACAAATCATATTGCTATTACTATATCACAAACCGCATTCTCCTCCAATTTGTTATTTGACAGGGAGACATGGGCAACATAGGAAACGAAAATTGTAAAGGCGTACTTTTTTGCGACACCTTTAAAACTTTTCTGTTCAATTCAATTTCATATGTAATATCCGCTGATCTTTTCCCCTGGAAAACCAGCGCTGCGAACACAGGATGTGAGCCAAAACCATTTTCTGTCTATAGTTGCAACGCACTAGATGATTGAAAATGGACCGAGGGAATGGGGAGCGGAATCCCCATCAAGTCAGCCGTGGAGAACGGGTTTCTCAGAATTGAGAAATGTGTTATACACAGGCGGAACTTGCTCTATTGTTTTAGCCCCTTATGCAACAATACAATCTTATGCTGCACCAATAATAGAATAGTGACAGATCTTATCTTACTGTTTCAAATCTTTTCCGGGTATTTTTCTGTTCCCGGTTCAGGCTTCTCCTTCTGACTTAAAACTGCCGTTCTCTGAAGTAGTTCCACAAACTCAGTCAATGCTGCTTCCGGCATTGCTTCCTTCGCTCCTTCCCTCACCGTTTTCAAAATCCTTTCAAGAAAAGCATCCTCTTTTGCCCTGGTTTCCAGATAAGGATCCTTTTCCAACTGCTCCTGCCGTGAAAAGTAATCATTTACCGCTATAACAATTGCTTTACTGTAAGATTTATATCTTTTGCGATCCATTGTCTGGAGATATTCCCAGGCCTTTCTGTCCTCCGGCTTCAGAAGATCAAGCCGAATATTTGTGTTTTTGATCATTGTTTTCTTTTTCATATCTTCTCCTTCGCTTTCGTTTCACTATTTTCAAATAAACAAATGTAATGTTCTGTAAGGTGCCATCGTCCATACTGGTTTTTTCCTTTTTGGGGTTCTGTTCTGCAAAGATTTTCTGACTGCTGTCCGGCGATCATACACGTATCATGAAGCTCCTTTGTCAGGCAAAAAAGCATATCCTTTGACGCTTGAGGAATCTAATCGCATCGTATCTCATCGAAAACCTATAGATACGATAAGATATTTTATCGATTACATTTTTTATCCTTTAATCCTTTATCTATTAGTTCTTTTTCCCATAAGTATTTAATAGCATGGGCTTTACCTATATTGGTTTTTCCAATACTGGATCATCCAGTCATCTGAAGTTCCAATACAGGTAAACCCTGCAAAGTAAAATATCCATATAGGAACCTCTGTCAATTAGATTCTCCCTCGGGTATTTCACGGATGATATATTCCATATCAGATAAAAAACCTTCCGGTGTTCTCAGCCTGTTTCTGGTCACATACCCATGTGCTTCAAGTTCTTTTAAGGTTGCTCTGACCGCGTCAATTCCGTCCCTGCTTAAGGATGCAAGCCCCTTTATGTTATAGTGCCAGCTATCCGGAAGACTCAGCATGATGGAAAGCAGTCCTTTTGCCTTTAGAGATAATTCTTTGTTCTTGAGGTGGTGGTTGCACATAACTGTAAAGTTTCTATTACGCTCTACTCTGAAAACTTCCGACATCTACTTACTCCTCCCTTTTCTTTTGCTATTTCATCTTCAAAATCATTTATTTCAAAATCGTCTGTTCCTTCGTCATAAATCCCTAAACACAAAAATGCAGACGCTTTTTACACGCCTGCATTCAAAAATCATTGTGCTATTCTCTTTGTCCGTTACTCTTTCAGAAACTTCTCTGCCCATCCAGCCAGCAGCTTCTCTATCAGATCAATCTGCTGCGATGGTGTAAAGTCTTTTGGAAAATACTGTTGTATCCGATCCATCGGGATCTTCACCTGTTCGCGCTGATTGGCTTTTCTTTCAATCAGGATATTGTAAATTATATCCATATCAAGACCTTTCTGCTGGCTGATCCTTTTCATCCTGTTGGCCTGAGACAGGGATGGTGTCGTCTGCTCCAGATTCATAACTGCATAAAGCTCATATTGTTCCTCTTCCTTCAGGAAGGATATTTCTACCGCAGACGTTATCGCCAGCTTTTCATCATCCACCATCTGAAGTATTTGCGGGATCAGGAAAGTCAGGCGAATATACCGCTTGATTTGATTTACGTTTTCTCCAACCTGCTTGGCAAGCAGTTCATTGCTGCGTCCGGATGCCACTTTCATAACGTTCCACGTTTCATTCTTCTTGCCTCTGCCATCCTGCAGCTTCGGCTCAACTTGAGCCGAAGTCAACTCTACTGGCATTCTCTTTCCCTGATGTTTCATGGCTTCCAGACGCATTTTATAAGCATATGCCTTTTCACTCGGCAGGATCCTTTCTCTCTGAAGATTGCTGTCAATCATTGCGATTACAGCCTGATCATCATCCAGATTACGGACGATTGCCGGCACTTGTGTGAGACCAGCCCATTCAGCCGCCATTTTACGTCTGTGTCCCGCTATGATTTCATATTTTCCATCCTGTTCTGCCGGCCTGATCAAAAGCGGTACAAGTACGCCCTCCAGCCTGATGCTCTCCATGAGTTCATACATTGCGGCATCCTTTACAACCTTAAATGGATGACCGGAAAACTCCTGCAGATCACAGATCCGGACCATTCCACTGCATGCGCCTGATGCGTAACTTCCTAATGAATACATCTTCTCTTCGTTCGTCATCAATCCTTTCCTCCTCCTGATTTCCTGTAAACATAAAAGCGCCTGCTTTCAAAAACCCTTGAAAACAAACGCTTTTTGCACATTTTTATGATTCAGTTGAAGAAATTACGGACTCCCTTTTGATGTGTTCCCGCATACGAGGTGCAAAACTACCGAAACTCTGATACTCGATATTTTCTCTTTTTTGGGTCCTTTTTTCTTGCTCGGATTGAAGTTCCAGAACTTTGAAAAATGAGTGAATTGGAGTATCTCGATGTAGTTTTCTTTTTGCTCGGAATCGCAGAATTCCGCATAAATACGGGCTTTTTCAGCCTTTTTGCTCTCGGAACTATCCTTGCAGACATCGCGGGAAGGAAGGATTTCTAGACATCCGTCCGATGTAGCGAACAGACAGTCTCGTCTGCATGATTTTTGTGCAACTGCAAAATCTCCCCCTCCTGGCCGTTATAGTAGACCGGGAAGCGGAAATGGATCTGTGTGAGGATCTGTTCCTCCGCCTTTTTGTCCGGGTCGATCTCAATACTGTCGATAAAGAGCTGGAAAAACTCTTTTTTCTCCAGGTCTGTCATCTGCTCATACAGCTTTCCAAAGTGTTCTATAATGCGGTATACCTGTTTGGCGGAGAGGCGCTCTTTATAAGCTGCTGTGATCTTCTCATCCACATCCGAGATGGCATCTTCAATATCACTGATCTTATCATAGAGGTTGTCGAGGCGATCGTGCATATCCCGGTACTTGCGGTCATAATGGCGGTCAGTGATCTTCAGCTTTTCTATCATTTCCAGGAGCATTCTGCTGGCTCCCTCCTGCTGGTGGAGCTGTGCTTTCAGCATCTCCCGCTCTGTTTCCAGTGCGCTGACATCCACTTTCTCTTCAAGCTTTTTTTGAATATACCCGTGGAAGCTGGTGTCATTCACCATATCCAGGACGACTTCCTCCACCCTGCGGTTCATTTCCTCCTGATTGAGGGAAGGTTTGTAATAACACAAATGCTCGCCGTCATAAGTCTTCCGATGGAGACACCGGTAATAAAAATCCTCCACCTGCTGCCCGCTCTTTTTGTTTTTTCTTCTCCGGACAGTTCCCACAAGCGGGTTACCGCAGATCGGGCATATGATCAGGCCTGACAGGATGTGCTCATGTTCCAGTTTGTGAACCCTGTTCCTTTTCGGAGCAAGCTCCTTCCGCCTTTCCTGCGCACCGAGCCAGAGTTCCTCGTCGATGATCGCCTCATGTCTTCCGTCTACAAGCAGAAAATCATCGCTTTTAACACGGTGGTACTGATCCTGGGATCCCTTTATTTTTTCCGTCGTTAGTTTCCCGTAAGCAATCTTCCCCAAATAGGCAGGATTTGTCAGGATCCGCCGGATCAGCGGGGGTGTAAAATAATCCAGGTCCCTGTCACGGATCTTTTCCTTCATGTATCCGTGCTGGTTCAGATACTTACAGATCGCGGCCACACCCATGCCTTCATTGCTGTATTTTTCATACACCAGACGAACAATTTCCGCCTCATTCGGCTCGATGATCAGGGAATCGTTCTCTTTGTCCTGTCTGTATCCAAAGGGTGCCAGACCGCCGTTCCATTTTCCCTCACGAGCTTTCTGCCTGCGTCCCTCCATCGTCTGCACAAGGATGTTTTCACGCTCAATCTCCGCCACCGCCGAAAGGACTGTAATGGTCAGCTTCCCGGAGTCCCTGGAGGAGTCAATTCCGTCCTCCACGCAGATCAGGTCCACGCCATAGTCCTGAATGTGCTGAAGACTGTTCAGGACATCAGCCGCGTTTCTTCCAAAACGGGACAGCTTAAAGACCAGAATGTATCGCACATCGTCGCGGCCCTCTGACACATCCTGCAGCATCTGCGTAAACTCCGGCCTTCCGGAAATGCTCTTGCCGGATTTTCCCGCATCGCAGTATTCCCTGACGATTTCCAGATCTCCATACTCTGCATATCTCGTCAGCCGGTCCCGCTGGGCTTCCAGACTGTAGCCCTCCACCTGCATGGATGTCGAAACACGGATGTAGATATAGCATTTATTGTTTTTCTTTTTCTTCTCCATCGATCCAGACCTCAAGAGTATTTGTCATCGTCAGTTTTCGGGTTATGAATTGGGATATTAATTTTTTAGTATCGACTGATCAATGATTTCCTATTGGTTTATTATCCATCGTCCATATCTGTTACCGCCTTCACGAGAAATACGGTTGCTGTCACGAAGCTTCTTTATTTCCCGTTCAACGGTTCTTTTAGGAATTCCCAATGTTTCGGATATCTTCAGAACTGTAATACTCTCATCTGAGCCGATCAATGCGATAATCCTTTCCGCCAATCCGCCATCTATTCCGCCATTTAATCCGCCACTCTGGCGGTTTGACCCTTTAGGCTGATCTATAAGAGCCCTTTCCAGTGCTTTGAACTGAATCCGCAGCACGGTTCCCGTCAGCTCATACACCGGAAGATCCGCTCCTATCTCCCGGCACTCATCACAGATCTTCTGAATGCCCTGACCCCAGTTCTCAATAAAGCCTGCCCGATAAAAAACGTTCGCGATGTCCGGATTATACGGGATCGAATCATGTCTCTCCATCAACGTCTCTACCGTCCAGTTCTCAGGAAGAATACACCGGTTGCTGATCGTAATCGCGTCTTCCATGACTCTGATTTGAATCGGAGTTCCATACATATAGCAGTTATGTGCGATGGCATTATAGATAGCCTCACGTATGGCCTCTCTGGCAAAAGGATACTCCTCCACACGCATATCATGCTCATAGCTGATCTTCGCTTTCAGATACATCTGAAAAATCAGGTCGACAACTTTATGCGCATTTACGATCAAGGATTCCTCAAGGTCATTGTGATATACAACAAAACCCTTCTCGTCAAACTTTCCAACCTTAACGAAACTTCCGACCTGGACCACTCCCGGATCATGATAAAACAGCAGAACCGCTGATCTTTTCAGCTTTCCGTCTTTCATCAGATGCAGCTTCTGGAGTAGTTCTTCATTCGGGACATTCAGCTCTGCGTCTGTCATTCTCTTTTTCCGTAAAGCCTCTCTCCGAAAGATTTTAAAGCTTTCATCATCCAGATCTGCCACGTTTATTTCGTCAACAACAGCGTCTTCCCAGTGAACACCGGTCTTGCGGGTTATAAACTCAGAAAGCGCGATCCCTGTCAGCTGCTGCTTCGTTGCCCCGCTCCGGTAATGGAACTCGCCGTGATAACTGACAGGAAAAGTACTCGGTTTTACTTTTATTTCCAGATAGTCTTTTCCATCTTTCGTCAGTTTATTTACATCTGCGACAATGCCAAGTCCTGATTGGATCTTATTGGGGATCTCCTCCAGCAGCTTTTTGATATTCTGCACGCCGACAACATTGCCGGCATCATCAATACCGATATAGATGGTTCCGCCCTGTGCATTGGCAAAACCACACACCCACTTCAGGTATTCATCCCTCCAGGATTCCTTATATTCGATCATCTGACTTTCTGCCATAAACAAACCTCCAACATTTCTGTCTTCCATCTGAAAGCTTTTTTATCCTGCGGCGTCCTTCGAATCTTTAATGGAGCCGGGATCACTTATCATTTTGAAATGAAGCAGAGCCTCTTTGATCGCTGCTTCCTTGGCTGCCGGACATACCGGTACCTTCTTACCCGGATCAGCAGCTTTATGATACTGGACACCTACTTCCAATCCATATTTCCGTTTTACCTGCGCGATATACAAAGAGGAAACCTTTAAACCATGCCTTTCCAACACATATTGTTTGATTTCCGCATAGGTTGCTTTTGTCTCCGCAGCTGTCAGCTCCTGCCTGCTGCAATCCATCGTACAGCTGACTGCGCTTCTGCAGTCCTCTCCATGCAGCACTGCTGACAGCATCTCCTGTTCAATTTTACTGTTTTCAAACAGTCCTGAAAACCGGAAAGTAATGCTCTTCAGTATCTTTTTGTCTTCCCGTTCCTCCGGAAACACCTCAATGCGGTCAATAAAAAGCCTGTACATCCGGCGTTTTTCCTGGCAGCTCATATGCCGGTACAGCTTCTGGAAATGATCCAGCATGCGTTCTATATTTTCAGCAGTCCGAATCCCGGCATCTCTTCCTTCCATCCGGCTCCTGATCTCCGCGATCTCTTCTTCTGTTTTCTCAATGACATCATACCAGTGATCAATATCCTTCTGAATCCCGCTGTATTTCTCATTATATCCTGTATTGGAAAAATCCAGATGATCCAGCTGCTCTCCCAGTCTGCGCACAGAAAGCTCTCCTTCACGGAGCTTTTTTCTCGCCCTGTGCATCTGTTCTTCCAAACTCTCCTTTGAATCCTGCCCCGGCTCCCGTCCCGTTTGTTGTTTTGCGACATTCCGGCGGATTGTTTCCCTGAATTCCGGATCCAATCCCAGCTTTTGGACCACTTCAAAAACAGCACTGTCTACTTTCTCCTGCCTGTAAGTGTGACGAAATGCGCAGGTTTTCCCTCTTCCTTTTTTCGCATTTCCACAGGCATAATAATGTCCTGTTTTGTAATGCCCGCCATGGTTTTTGTTGATTTGGCGATTCGTGGTGGCGATCATGCCGGACCCGCACATCGGGCACCTGATCAACCCGGATAGAAGGCTGATCCTCCCGGTTTCATGTGTCTTTTTTCCCCAGGAAGAGTGTTTCTCTCTCTTCTTTCTGACCTGCTCCCACTCCTCTTCCGTAACAATCGGCGTATGGACTCCCTGTGATAAAACTACCTGTTCAGGGTCCGGGCGGAGCCGATGGCCTTCTCTGTCTTTTTTATTTGTCCTTCTTCCGTATGCCAGCATTCCGCAATAGACCGGATTATTTAAAATGTGCCTTACAAAATCATTTGTAACTGGCTTTGGTTTTCCTGTCCTGTCCATGCCTCTGGTATACCCGTTTTCATTCAGATATCCCACAATCGTGGTGACCAGCATATTCCCTTCCAGATAAAGGTCAAAGATTTTCCTGACAATCACTGCCTCCTCAGGAACGATCTGCAGCTCCTTCTGCACATTTCTGTAGCCATAGGGAGCGGGACCTCCCGGCCATTTACCTTCCCTGAGCTTCTGCATCCTGCCGGACATGAACTGTGACGAGATATTCTCCCGTTCAATCTCTGCAACTGCCGAGAGAATGGCCAGCGTCAGCCGGCCGCCCTGTGTCGAACTGTCGATCGCATCCTCCACACAGACCAGATCGATCCCGCAATCCATGAGAAGCTGCAACGTACTCATAATATCCGCCGCGTTCCTGCCAAAGCGTGACAGCTTGAAAACAAGGACAAAAGAGACCTCATCCTTCTGGCAGAGAATATCTTCGATCATCTGCTGAAATGCCGGCCTGCCCTTTATATCCTTCCCGGATCTACCGGCATCACAGTATTCACCGGCAATTTCCAGCTCCATGTACTGCGCATGTGCGCGCAGCCGCTCCTGCTGCGCCTCCAGGCTGTACCCTTCAGTCTGCGCCGTAGTGGATACTCTTGTGTAAATATAGCATTTTTTCCTGGCTGCTCTCATATCTGTCTCGCTGACGCAAGCTGCATTTATGGTTGCTCTAAATCATAGGTCGATTTCTGTTTGTGTAATATATCATTTTTTCTGTTCATTATCAACGGAAATCTTTTATTATTGTCTATTTTTCATCTCCTCATATGGTGTATTAAAAATACATCCGCAAAACTCCATATATTGCGGATGTATTGACAGCCGGAAGAAAATATCACCATGGCGGTTTTGTTAACGTGGTTTTTATGGCATCAGGAAAGAACCTGACCGTTCTTACTCTTCAATCAGGGACTTTTTCCTCCTTATGATCCGCAGTCTGTTCCTGTTCCTCTTCCGCATCGATTTCCGCCAGGACTGCTTCCCCGTATTTCTCGATCATCTTTACGAGAAAGGCTGCACACCGTTCCATGTTCCGGCGTTCTGCCCAGTCCGGATTTCCGCATCTGCCGGTTTTTTCCCTGGCAAGTGGAGGTACCTGCTCCTGTGCTGTCCGCATTTCCATTTTCTTCCCCATTTTTCTCCCGTCCGTTTTCAGATTTCTTTCTCCGTAAGCCATCTGTTTCCCTGTCGCAATTTTTAAGGTGCTGTCAGGCACAAAATCTCCTTGTTTTTTAGAACATAAGTTCTATTATCCGTGGAATTATGCTATACTGTTATTGCTATTCCCGAATACAGAATCTCCTTCTGCCTCTGTCATTACGCAGCAGGACTGCATGCACCGGGAATCCCTGCATGTATTTGTTTCCAGCATATACGGATCGAGGGAAAACCACATTGAACGCAAATTGAGAGGAAATTGAACGAATCCCAGGGAGAAAGAAAAAAATGGAGCGCTGTGATTTCTCTTCTGTTGTCACGACCATGCGCCGTTATATCAGTGATGATCATTATTACAATCAGATCGACTATATCGGGGATCTGTTCGCTGATTTTCTAGATTCAGATGAAGCTGCGGATTTCGGGTTTGACAACAGCTCCGTCTGCCGATGGCTGAACGGGATGACTAAAGTCAGCCCAATAATCAGCAGATACTATCTGGCCCCCGACAGGCGATCCGCTCTCGCGGACAACATCGCATCTATGATCATCCCGGTCATGAATGATCCTTCCATGGCAGCACAGGCGCTTTATGAACTTTTGATCGGAGACTATACCGTATCAGAAGAGAAGAAAGATGCCCTTTGCAAAGGGTATCCATGGAAAACAACAGAAGAAAAGGCAGCGTTTATGGCTGCCCTGCTCTGCTTTGGCATGCAGAGGGAGTTTATCAAGCGGGACATCCGGAGAAATAACCTGCTTTCTTCAGGGAGCCTTTCCCCGCAGATCGCGGATTTCATATTCGGTGAGGAACTCCCAAAACCCTGCAGGCATTTCTGCGGACGTGAAAAGGAACTTTCAGCAGTACATGACCTGCTGATCGATCAGGGGAAAGTGTTCCTGCACGGGATTGCCGGCATCGGAAAAAGTGAAATGGCCAAAGCCTATGCGAAGCAACACAGGAAGGAATATACGAATATCCTGTACATTCCATACTCCGGAGATCTGAAAAAAGACATTACTGATCTGGATTTTGCCGATGACAGGACTTCCGACACGGAAAAGGAACGGTTCCGGAAACACAACCGTTTCCTTCGCACGTTGAGAGAGGATACCCTCATCATCATAGACAATTTCAATGCCCTGCCAACGGAAGATACCTTTCTACCGGTGGTGCTCAAATACCACTGCCGCGTGCTTTTTACCACACGGAGTGTCTTTAAGGATCATCCAGGCATTGAAATCAAAGAAATCGAAGATGTATCAGTTTTGATACACCTTATTTCGTGCTTCTATTCCAACACCGAAAAAAACCGACATGTGATCGAAGAAATCCTGGAAGTTGTCCACCGGCACACCCTCGCGGTCGAGCTGATCGCGCGTCTTTTGGAAAAAGGAATCCTGTCTCCAAAGAAGGTGCTCTCCCGGCTGCAGGCGGAACACGCCTCCTTCAGCGCTTCCGACAGGATCACGCTCGCGAAAGACGGCAGGTCTCTTCGTGCGACCTATTATGAGCATATACGGACTCTTTTTTCCCTGTTCGAGCTGACCTGTCCGCAGAAGGATATCCTGCGGAATCTGTCCCTGATCCCGCGGACAGGGATCCCGGCAAGACTTTTTGCAAAGTGGATGCGGTTTAAGGACCTGAATGAACTAAATGACTTGATAGAAATGGGGCTGGTACAGGACAGCAGCAGATTCCGCGTCTCTCTTCATCCCATGATCCGGGAGGTAGCTGTCAGCAGCCTCTCCCCCGGAATCTCAAACTGCGCCGTCTTGCTACAGAGCATCCGCGAGAACTGCCTGTTCCTGGGCGTGACAGTATCGTACCACAGCCTCCTGTTTCAGGTGATCGAGAATATAGCCGCCGACGCCGTTAAAGATGACCGCGAAACATACCTGCTCCTGCTGGAAGATGTTTTTCCTTTTATGCACAACTACGGGTATACCGCCGGTATGCAGCTGGTCGTAAGTGAACTGGAAAAGAACCTCGGGGAAACTGTCAGCGACCCTTCCCATCACGCACTGCTGCTTATGTACCATGCCGAACTGACCGACGACAAAAAGAAAGGGATCGAATATATTCAGGAAGCCCTGCGGCTCCTACCGGATCTACGGGCGGAAAACGCCGCCCTGGTCTCAAACCTGCATCACTCAATAGGAAGTCTGTACCAGGAGATCAAAGATGTGAAGCCTGCCTTAAATCATATGGAGACAGCCGGCGATATCCTCCGTCAATATGATCTGTTCTGGACCCATGACGGCGTGACACAGGCCATAGACTATGCCAATCTGCTCAAAATGACCGGGCGTTTCCAGGAAGGTCTGCAAGTACTTCTGAATACGGAGCGGTTATTACGCGAAATAGACCTATGCTCCCTCAACTTTGCACTGCTTCTGGAATCTATAGGCTACTACTATCTCTCTTTTTTTTATCTCAAAGAGGCTGTCAACTACTTCAGGCAGCTGATGGATGTTTATTCCACCCTGTTTGCGGATGAAGAATCCCTGATTGAGGGAAAAAAGGCAGAAATAGAAAAAGCACTACAGCAGGTTAGCGGACAACCATTGCAAATATCATAAACAGAAATAACACATATTTCTCAATATCCCATATCATTTCTGAAAAGGGTGGCTGTGAAAGGCCATCCTTTTCATTTGCGAAAAACTAAAGATTCCAGGTCGACGATACACATTTTAATCAATTTCCTCTCAATTTACGCTCAATGTCTCTCGTAATTCTCTTCGATATAATCCAGATCAGGGATTATTCTGACTTTCCGGCTGTCCGGATCCTGTTGCCTGTGCTGGTTGTCTGCAGACCGCCAGTCTGCTGCTGGAAAACCTGCTGCCGAATAAAGAATGGACACCCCCCTGATACACATCACATAAACCGCACCAATGAATCAAAATAATTCCGGCTTACATACCGGTATAGCTGTCCTCGCCAGAGGTAAATAACATGATGAACTACATGACCCCTGAGAGCCGTATGCCCTCTTATATGATATTTCCGCGCTTCCTCTTTGATCTGGGCCTGAATGAGACGGAATGCCTGCTTTATATGATCCTTCTCGACCGTGCCAGACTCTCGCAGAGTAATGAAAGATGGATCGATGAGGAGGGACACGTTTTTCTGCTGTTCCCGATCAAAGACCTGGCGGGAGCCCTCCACAGGAGTGAAACCACCATCAAGGCCTCTCTTGCGTCCCTTGAGGCACACCACCTGCTTATCCGCCGCCGTAAAGGGATCGGACGTCCGAGCCGGATCTATCTGCTGCTTCCGGAGGACACCAATGCATCCTGTCAGGGAGGCGAAGTTCATCTTTCTCAGGGACAGAATCCGGCCACCGCCATAGACAGAAAACCGGCTCTCCCACAGACAGAAAACTGTCCTTGTCAGGGACAGAAAACTGTCTCTCTCATGGGCGGAAAACTGACCGGAAGTAAGAATAAGGGAATAAAAGAACAGGAAATAAATACAGAAAGAAAAGAAAGCGTCAGCGAACTCCACACCGCTTATGGCCTTTATGAAAATGTTTTTCTCACAGGCACAGAACTTATGAAACTGAAATCTTCCATCCCGAAATGGGAGCAATACATCAACCGGCTGTCCGGATACATGCACAGGACAGGAAAAAAATATGCAAATCATGCAGAGACGATCCTTTACTGGGCGGAAAAAGACAATGCCCTTGCGCCTGTCCGAAACTATACACGAAACGAAAAGGAGAGCTTATGAACAATATCAGATATGACACCAGCCTTCCCCCGCAGACTAACGTACCCCTGCAGGAAGATGAATACCTGGATCCGGATGACGGGCTGATCTACTGCAGTAAATGCCATATGCCGCGTCAGATCAGGCGCAAGCAGCTCGGCAGAGTATTTATGCCCCGGGTTCTGTGCAGATGCCAGGAAGAGGAACGGGATAAGGAAGAACAGGAACGACAGAAACGGGATCATATGGCGCAAGTCTCCCGCCTGAGGGCTTCCGGCCTGCAGTCGCCCCATCTGCGGGATCTGACCTTTGATAAGGCCCAAAGCCTGAATCCGGAAATGGAAAGAACCCTGGAAAAGGCACACGCCTACATTGATCAGTGGGAGGAAATGAAAAAAAGATCCCTCGGCCTGCTCCTCTGGGGTCCTGTCGGGAACGGAAAAACTTTTTTTGCCGGCTGCATCGCTAATGCACTGATTGAAAAAGAAGTACCTGTCCTGATGACCAACTTTCTTGATCTGCTTGACAATCTTGCCGGCATGTATCCGGGTGAACGGATCGATTACATCCGCAGTCTTGACCATTTCGACCTTTTGATCATCGATGACCTCGGTGCGGAGCGCGACTCCGACTTTACCAGAGAACAGATCTATCATGTGATCGACAGCCGCTGCCGCAGCAATAAGCCGATGATCATCTCGACGAACCACTCATTGGACGAGCTGAAGAATCCGGCGCTTCTCGATTACGAAAGGATCTATGACCGCATTCTGGAAAGGTGTGCTCCGATACTGTTCAACAACATGAATATCCGAAGTCTCCATGCCGCAGAAAATCTTGCCGCTGCCCGACGGCTGCTCTCCTCCGGCGTCACGATTTCATCGTAACGATCTTTCAGATGGATCTGTTCACTGCGCGAACCGGCCCTGTAAAGGTGCTCCGCTCGGTTAGAGCAAGATTCGCCTGGAGACCACATTTTCACCGTTTCGGGAAAAGGAGGTTCCGGCAATCTTGATGGGGCTTCCGCTGCCCCATACCCTCGGCTGTATTTTTCCGCAGTTTTCGGCCAGAGTCTTCTTGCAGATCGTACCCTGAAGTCCCCTCTGTCATTCCAGGAATTGTCATTTCAGGGTACAGAGAATAATTCCATCTGGCTCCACAGTCCCTGTGACCGCAATACTAAGGATCTGTCGATAGACAACTTATCCATCCTTCCTGAAGGAATCAGGGATTGCTGTGTCAAAAAAACTCACCACAAAACACAGAATAAAGAAAGGAAGTATCATGCCCAATCATAAAAAACCAGAGGCGTTCAGGAAAACGCATATCATGAAGATCCGTCTTGACGACATTCAGTATTCCGCTGTCGAGAGCGGCGCAGAAGCAGCGGAGATGACAATGACCGAATACATCCGCCACATGGCCGTCTTCGGAAAGCTGGAGATCCGTCCGCAGATCGTCGTTGATCTCCCAAAGCTGGAGGCTCTTACACTTGAGCTCTCCAGAATCGGAAACAATCTGAATCAGCTGACAAAGTATTTCAATATGGGCGGGGTGCGAAGCTATGCAATGCAACAGCTGCTGACCGAGTGTATCAATGAAATCATGGAGACCTGCCGTGAAGTCATGAAGCTGGGAGGTGAATACCGTGGCGATCCTTAAACACATAGCCAGCAAGAATGCCGACTACGGCAAAGCTCTGGAGTACGTGATGTTCGAGCACAACAAAAACGGAACAGTTCTCCGGAATGAATACGGGGACAAGATCATGCGGAAGGAGTTTATCATCGGAGGAGTCAACTGCAATGCCTTCTCTTTCCCCGAGGCCTGCGTAGCTGTCAACAGACATTTTCACAAAAACCAGAGTCCATCAGAGATCAAGTCCCACCACTATATTCTCAGCTTCGATCCACATGACAGTACAGAATGTGGATTAACCCCGGAAAGGGCGCAGGAACTCGGGCTGGAATTTGCTGCAAGGTGTTTCCCGGGTCACCAGGTACTCGTATGTACCCATGCCGACGGACATAATGAAAGCGGCAATATCCATGTCCACATGATCCTGAACAGCGTCAGAAAACTTGACGTGGAAATGCAGCCCTTCATGGAACGCGCCTGCGACAGCCGCGCAGGCTGCAAGCATCATGTAACGAACTCGTACCGGAAATTTCTCATGTCCGAAGTCATGCAAATGTGCGAACGCGAAGGACTGCTCCAGATCGATCTTCTCTCTCCTTCCAGATCAAAAGTAACAGACAGAGAATACCGCGTACGGCAACGAGGTCAGGAAAAACTGGACGAGCTGAATGAAGAGATCCGGGCAGGAAACCTGACACCTGCCAAAACCACCTTCCAGACACAGAAGCAGTTTCTGCGGGACGCCATTCTGGATATCGCCGCAAAGGCAGGCTCCATGGAGGATTTCCAAAAACTGCTCCAGGAAAACTATCATATCACGGTGAAGGAACAGCGCGGGAGATTCAGCTACCTGCATCCGGAAAGAAGCAAATATATCCGCGGGCGGACTCTGGGAAGAGACTATGAAAAAGAGCATATCGAGGAACTGATCAAAAATGCGGCTCTGCAAAGAGAACTGGAAAAAGAGAGGGAAAAGGAAAGAGAACAGCGTTTTACGAAAGAGGAAGAGGAAACCGCAGCAGTTGACAAACACGCTTATTCGTACCTTTCAGATGCGAAATCTCCAACGTATGCGGCACCTGCTGTCGCCGCCTCTTATCCGGCCAGATACGATCCCGCGTATAACTACCATGCCAATCCAATCGCAATCCTCTATATCCGCTCGGAACTGCGCCTGGTAACCGATCTGCAGACCTGCATAAAGGCGCAGCAGAGCAGGGCTTATGCAAGAGAAGTAGAGCTCACCAATCTCCTGGAATTGTCCAGGACAGTCATCTATATTCAGGAACACGGCTTTGGCTCCCGCGAAGAACTGTATCAGGAAAAGGCAAACGTCTCCGCCAGGGTACGATCCGCAGAATCTGCGGTCAAAAGCACCGAAGCACAGATCCGGGAGCTCAATGAAAAGATCCACTATGCCGGACAGTACTACGCCAATAAATCCGTCCACCAGGAGTATACGCGCGCATTGTTTAAACCTATGTATCGTAAAGGACATGAGGAACAACTAAACAAATATGACGAAGCAGTCAGTTATTTCAAAGCTGCTGCAGGAGGCAGGATCCCGGCACTGAATGATCTGAAACAGGAACGGGAGAGATTTCAGCAGCAATTGCAGAAACAGAGAGACTCCCTTCAATCTGACAGATGTTATCTGAAGGAGCTGACGACAGCCTCTTACAATATCAACTGGCTTTTCAATGAAGAAAAGGAAAAACAGCAGGAATCATTCCGTGGACAGACAGGAAAAAAAGCAAGTGTACTCACCAGGCTGGAAGAAAAGAAAGAAAAAGTCCACGAGGAGGGAGGACACAGACAGGTGCAGCAAAATCCAATCACAAAGAAACACAGGCAGGATATGGAAATAGGCTGAGTCAGTGACTTCATCATAGTCCTGTTCATATGATTTCGCCAAATATTTTTCTGTTCCCTTTAAGGTGTCACATTTTTGGGACACCTTCGCAGACCAGAAATACCTGTCACATTTTTGTGACAGGTATTTCTGGATATTACATTCCGTCTATGTGGGAAAAGTGGAACTCATAAATCTAAATAAACGTATATCTGCTCTTAACTTTTTCCCCGGTTTCTGTTATTATATCCATGTCAGACAATAGGACATGAAAAAACAACGTGACAACCATCCCTTATATCATGATAGGTAACCGGAGGGGAAAAAATGCAAAAGAGTAAAAATCTCGGAGAACTGATGGGGGTTGCTTCCCAGAAGAGTATGTCCGAGCAACTATATCAGAAAATCAGCAAACTGATCATGTCAGGAGAACTGGAAGAGGGCTATGTCTTTCCCAACGAAGCCGTCCTCTGCGAGCAGCTGAAAATCGGCCGCTCTACGCTTCGGGAAGCCTATAAAGCATTGGAACTGTCAGGTTACATCACCCGCAGCAAGAGGGGTACCGCGGTCAACAACCGCTCAGAGGTCCTCAACCGGATGCCGCTGCGAACTGTCTTCCACTCCGCGAACGAGGATGATTTCACGCAGTTCCGCCTGATGGTAGAGGCTCAAAGCGCTTCACTGGCGGCTGCGCGCGCAGGTCTTGAAGATGTCAATGCGCTGGAATCCCTGCAGGCAGAAATGACAAAAAAAAGAGATGCACTTGATTATGAATCCCTCATGGAACTTGACGAACAGTTCCACATCCTGATCGCAAATCTGAGCGGCAATTCTCTCATTGCGACCGTAATCTCGGTCATGGCGGAAGAGTGGAAGGCCGGGATCGCCCGCAATTTCTCGGCTGCTATTCAGATGGATCCCGGCACATTTGACGGGATGATCGAACAGCACAAAAACATTGTCGCATACATCCGCAGCCGTGACAGCGAGGCTGCCGGCCGCATGATGCGCGAACATATCGAGAGTGTGACACTGCACTGATCGTCAGAATCTGTCCATGGTCAGACCTGCGCCTGATCATTCATCAAGGAATACAAAAAGAACCGCCTGCAAGTATTCTCCAGGACGGTTCTTTTTTAACAGTCATTTCTTTTTGCTTCAACATTTTTTGTGACAGTCTTTTCTTTATTTAATTCGGCAGCGCTCTTTACTTGCAACAGCCTTTTCTCTTTATGGCATTCTTTTTTTCAACAATACGTTTCACAGAAGACAGCCTGACATATCCAGAACATGCTGCCGCATATGCTCTCTCGCTTTTTCCGGCTCACGTTCCTCTATGTCTTTCAGGATCTCCCGGTGCTGGGTGATCATGCGCTCAAGGACATTTTCATCCCGCAGAAGTGCTTTCCGGAAATTATTTTCGGTCTGTTCTTTCCAGACAGAGGCAACAACAGTCATGGTGGTAATAAACAGCGAGTTATGCGTCGCGCGGGCGATCTCACTGTGAAAACGGATATCCAGTCCGGATAGTTCCTCAAAACGTCTGTCCGCGACGGCCGCCGCCAGCTCTTCATGAATTCCGGATAGAATTTCTATATCTTTCTTGACAGCCCTCGACGCCGCGGAGAAAGCGGTCTCCTCCTCCAGCATGATCCTGAACTCGACGAACTCCTCCGTCGAGGACTGCTCCACCATGTGCAGAAGAGGTGTAGCTGCCATGATCACGGAGGCGTCGTTGACAACAGTACCCTTCTTGCTCCGGCTGATATAGCCGGCCAGCTCCAGTGCCTTATGGGCCTCACGAATCGTGCTCCTGCCCACATTCAACTGCTGACACAGAACCGTCTCGTTCGGGAAAACATACCCCGGCAGCAAAACTCCTTCCCGGATCAGACCGCTGATCTTTTCATAGAGTTTGTCCGACATATTTTTATGCTGTGACATATCCAACAGATCATAGAGCTCTTTTCCCTTTTCTTCCATTCCTTCTCTCCCTAAAGAATTAAATATGTATCTTGTCATACAAGTATAGGAGAGATTCTTCAATCTGTCAATCTCTCTTTTCTTTAAATCCAGGTTTAATTTTTCTGGCTATTATCCTGATTCTATAGACTTTATTGCCTTCACCATCTGTTTTCTGCCGTTTTTTCTTTGGTTGTCCTTTCTTTCTGTATCTAATAAAGAAGTTCATGAAAAACTGTTGACAAGTAGCATGTCAATATGTATTATATATCATGTCAGACAACGATATTATAGTTGGGTGCCAGGATATAAGAAAACATAAGAGGAGGAAAAAGACATGGCATACGAGAGCATGATCAAAGACATCGTCACAAGTGTCGGCGGCCCGGAGAACATCCAGAGCGCGACGCATTGTTTCACAAGACTCCGTCTCGCCCTGAAGGACGAAAGTCTTGCGGACAAAGGAAAACTGGAATCCATCCCGAAGGTTATGAAGGTCGTCAACGCAAACGGACAGACCCAGATCGTCATAGGCAACGAAGTCGCCAACGTCTACAAAGAATTGGTCGCCGAATTCCCCGCACTGGGGGGCGCCGATAAGCCTGTCGAAGAAAAGAAAGAAAAACTGTCCGTGCAGAGCGTTTTGAACACGATCGCCAGTATTTTTACCCCTACGATCCCCGCGCTGGCCGGCGCCGGTGTTATCAAGGGCATCCTTGTGCTGCTGACTACACTCGGCATGCTGGGCAAGGACACCGGAACTTATCAGATCCTGAACGCTGCGGCAGATTCCATCTTCTACTTTATGCCGCTTGTACTGGCATACACCTCTGCTAAAATATTCAAATGCAGCATTCCGATCGCAATGGCCATCGGCGGCAGCCTCCTTTATCCGAACCTTGTGTCCTTCATGGCTGAGGCTGAGAGCCTTTCATTCCTCGGAATCCCGGTCATTAAGACGACATACGGTTCCTCCGTCATCCCGATCATCCTGGCAGTACTGGTCTATTCCAAGCTTGAGAAGTTCCTGGACAAGGTGATCCCCACTGTCATGAAGGCAGTCGTGGCGCCGCTGATCTCGCTCCTTGTAATGGTACCTGCGACACTGCTGGTTTTTGGTCCCTTCGGAAACTACACGTCTGAAATGGTTGGGGCGTTTTTCCAGACAATCACCAAAGTTTCGCCTCTTCTGGCCGGCGCCTTCTTCGGCGGCACATACTCTCTGCTGGTCATGCTCGGCATGCACCGCGCACTGGTTCCGATCGGCATCAACGAGGTCTCCCAGTTTGGCAGCACGACCCTTTGGGCATTTACCGGTCCCTCCAACTTCTCACAGGCAGGAGCGGCTTTCGGTTCCTTTGTCCGCCTGAAGAACAAAGAGGAAAAATCCATCGCCCTCAGCGCAGGACTCACCGCTCTTTTCGGTATTACCGAGCCCGCCCTTTACGGTGTAAACCTGAAGTATAAGAAGCCCATGATCGGTGTGATCGCAGGCGGCGCGATCGGTGGCGCAATCGCAGGCGTCGGCGGCGCAAGAGCATATGCGGTCGCTATTCCCTCGATCCTCACACTGCCCACTTTCTTCGGCGAAGGATTTGTCGCTTTCCTGATCGCCATTGCCGCGGCATTCGCCATTGCATTCGCCATGACGCTCGTGCTCGGCGTGGATACCGGTGAAGCATCGGAAGCAGATGCCTCACCGTATGATACCGGAGAGGCAGCCGACCCGAAAGCCGTTTTCGCGCCACTGAGCGGCGAAGTTGTTCCGCTTTCCGAAGTTAAAGATGAGACCTTTGCCTCCGGTGTCCTGGGCAGCGGCTGCGCGATCGTTCCGTCCGAAAATATCCTGTACGCCCCTGCGGATGCTGTCATGACCACCGTGTTCCCCACCGGTCACGCGTACGGCCTGCAGACGAAAGGCGGCGTCGACCTCCTGATCCACATCGGCATTGACACCGTGCAGCTTGACGGAAAGCACTTCAAGGCACTCGTCAAGGAAGGCGATACTGTCAGGAAAGGTCAGAAGCTCGGGGAATTTGACGTGGACGCCATCCTCAAAGAAGGCTATAGCGCGGTCACAATGGTGATCGCCACGGATACGGAAGCCGAGAATATCCGCATGGACGGGACCGGCATGCTCAGCCACGGCGACGGGCTCTTTACAGTGGAATAAGCCGGCTGTTCAGTCGTTCAGTCATTTCCTGCCCGCGACGTGTTTTTGCGCGGTTTGCAACACAAAAACCAGAGAATTGCAGGCGTTTCTCACCACTTTTTTTCATGGGACCGGAGTCGGAGCGCCTCCGGTCCCAAACCCGCACAGACGCTCCGGATTGAGAGGTTCATATGTCTTATAAGAAAATCACCGGTTTCCCCGAAGACTTCCTGTGGGGCGCAAGCTCCAGCGCTTTCCAGGTGGAAGGCGGCTGGAATGAAGGCGGCAAGGGCCTGTCCGTAGCTGACACAGCGTCCTTTGCGCACGCTGATAACTATGCGGATACCAAAGTTGCCGCGGACTTTTACCACCGCTACAAAGAGGACATCGCCCTCATGGCGGAGCTCGGTCTGAAATCCTACCGCTTCTCCATTGCCTGGAGCCGCATTTTCCCCAACGGGGACGACGCGGAACCGAACGAGGCCGGTCTCTCTTTTTACAGGGCTGTACTTGACGAGCTGAAAAAGTACGGGATCGAACCGATTGTCACGCTGTATCATTTTGACCTTCCGCAGAGCCTGCAGGACCGTTTCGGCGGCTGGGTGGACCGCAGAACCATCGACGCGTTTGTACATTTCGCGGAAACCTGCTTTAAGGAATTCGGCAGGGACATACGTTACTGGCTCACCATCAACGAGCAGAATCTGATGGTCCGCAAGGAGGGTCTGATCCAGATTACGGAGCAGGATCCCGTAAAAAAGGAGAAGATCCGCCACCAGATGAACCATCACATGTTTCTCGCGAACGCGCTTGCCATCAAGGCGTGCCACCGGATCTGCCCCGATGCCAAAATCGGGCCGACCTTCGCGTATCTTCCCAGCTATCCCGCTTCCTGCAGACCGGAAGACATGATGGCTGCCCTCGAAGCGGACAATTACTACAACTACTATCTCACCGACGTCTACGTCTTCGGAAAATATCCTGAATACTATCTCCGTTTCCTGGATGAGCAGAATGCCATCCCGGAAATCCTGCCGGAAGATGAAGAGATTCTGGCCGGATCAACACCTGATTTTATCGGATTTAACTACTACCTGACTTATGCCGCGGAATACTGCCCCGAAGATGTCAAAGGGAACTATATTCATCTGCTCAAGCTCGTGGTTCCCGGACACTTCCGGTTCGTAGACAACCCGTACCTCAAGGCCAGTGAATACGGCTGGCAGATCGATCCGGTCGGATTCCGCCGTGCTTTGATGGAGCTCTATCAGCGCTATCACCTTCCGTTGATGGTGACGGAAAACGGACTTGGTACACACGATGTGCTGGATGCGGACGGACAGGTCCACGACCAGTACAGAATCGATTATCTGGATTCTCACCTGAAGCAGATGAAAAAGGCGGTCTGTGATGGTGTGCCGCTGATCTCCTACAACACCTGGACATTCATGGATGTGGTCAGTTCGAGCGACGGCTTCCAGAAACGTTATGGTCTCGTCTACGTCAACCGCGGGGAGCTCGACGAGAAAGATCTGCGCAGGATTAAGAAAGACAGCTTCTACTACTATCAGAACCTGATTAAAGAGAATGGCGCTTCGATGTAAAGCGTACGGATCCGTAGTTGACCAAAGCATCGATCAAAGCGGCTAACCGGCAGCACAAACCGGCTAGTCGCCTTTTTAGGCAAAACGAGTTGTAACGCACCACAGCCATGATAAGGAGGTAATTATGAAATTATTATTTGCTTCAGATTCGTTCAAGGGAAGCCTGACCAGCGAACAAACTGTAGCGCTCCTCACAAAAGCTGCCAATGAAGTATTCGGGTCCTGTGAAACCTCAGGTGTTCCGGTAGCGGATGGCGGCGAGGGAACGGTAGATGCGGTTATCGCAGCCGAGAATGGCAAGTTCATCAAAGTGCCGGTCCACGGCCCCCTGATGGAGGAAACTGAGGCGCAGTACGGTGTTTTCGGCACAGATAAGGCTGTCATTGAGATGGCTGCCGCATCGGGCCTTCCGATGGTTCCGGCCGAACTTCGCAATCCCCTAAACACCACGACATTCGGTACCGGCGAGCTAATCCTGGACGCCCTTGAGAAAGGCTACCGCGATATTTCGATTGCGATTGGCGGGTCGGCGACCAACGATGGCGGCATGGGCTGCGCACGCGCGCTCGGCGTGAAGTTCCTCGACAAGGACGGCAAGGAACTCAAGGGTTTCGGCCGTGACCTCGACAAAATAGAGACGATCGACGTATCCGGCATGGATCCCAGGATGAAGGAAGCGAAAATCACGGTCATGTGCGACGTGACAAATCCCCTGTGCGGACCGGACGGGGCAACCTTTACCTTTGGCCCGCAGAAAGGCGCGACTCCCGAGATCAGGGAAAAGCTTGAGCACGGTATGTGCCGCTATCGTGATAAGATCCGCGATCTCTTTGGCATCGACTGCGACCAGATCCAGGGTGCCGGCGCAGCCGGTGGACTCGGCGCCGCGCTGAAGGTATTCTGCCTCGGCGAGATGAAGTCCGGTATCGACACCGTGCTCGATCTGATCCACTTTGACGAGAGACTTGAAGGCGTGGATCTCGTCGTGACGGGCGAGGGAAGAACGGACTGGCAGAGTTGTTTTGGCAAAGTCATGCAGGGCGTCGGTGTCCGTGCGAAGGCGAAGGGCGTACCGGTCCTGGGCCTGTCCGGGTCACTCGGGAAGAACGCCCTCGATATCTGTAACTACGGCGTTGGTTCGCTCATGACCACGGTCAACAGTCCCATGGCGCTCGAGGAAGCCCTCAACAGGGCTGAAGAGCTCTATTACGAAGGCGCGATCCGTATGTTTCGCTTTGTAAAGATCGGCATGGATATGAAATAACGAAACAAAAAAGACGTCAATCGAAACCACTTGAAGGAGAAAGTCCCGGAGAAGCCGTGATTTTCTCCTTCTTTTTTCACATCAAAGATGTACGACGGGAAGGGTAAAGACAGCGCCCGGGCTGTACAGGAACTGTTTTCCTCACTACCCGGGCGCTCCATTTTGTTATCTTTTTTTGCTCAGTTACAGCTCTTTATCTCAGTAAGTCCTGACGGTTGAAATATCTCGTGTGCAGCAGCTTGTGGGATTTTTCACCGCAGGGTTCTCCAAGATAGGTCTCGTACACCTTCGCGATGGCCGGATTGTTGTGGGACTGCTGCTGCGGGAGCGCCGCCGCCGCGGCATAGATCGCCTTCTTTCTCTCCTCCATTTTCTTCCAGGTCTTCGGCGGGTTTCCGCCGCCGCCGATGCAGCCGCCCGGACAGGCCATGATCTCAATGAACTGCCAGCTGCACTGCCCGCTCTTCACCTTCTCCACCACCTTCTGCGCGTTGGCGATGCCGTGGGCGACGGCCACCCGGACCACGGTGCCGTTGATGTCGACGGAAGCCTCCTTCACACCCTCGAACCCGCGGACCGGCTCATAGTCCAGATTCTCCATCTCGTTTCCGGTGAGGACCTTGTACACCGTACGGAGAGCCGCTTCCATGACGCCGCCGGTGGCGCCGAAAATGAGTCCCGCGCCGGAACCAAGGCCGAAAGGATCGTCAAACTCGGTTTCGTTCAGGTTTTTGAAGTCGATGCCGCCGGTGCGGATCATCCTTGCCAGCTCCTGGACCGTGATGGAGATATCCACGTCCTGATAGCCGCTGTCGTTCATTTCCGGCCGCTGACACTCGAACTTCTTGGCCGTGCAGGGCATGACGGACACGCTGCAGATCTCCGCCGGGTCAATGCCTTCCCGCTCCGCGAACCAGGTCTTGATCATGGCACCGAACATCTGCTGCGGGGATTTCGCCGTGGAGAGGTGGTCCGTCATCTTCGGCTCGTAGGTCTCGAGGTATTTCACCCAGGCAGGGCAGCAGGAGGTGAACATGGGCAGGGGTTTGTCCTCCGCGTCCGTCTGTCCGGAGGCATGCGTCTTCAGGCGCTGCAGCAGTTCGGTCCCTTCCTCCATGATTGTGAGGTCCGCGGAGAAGTCGGCGTCGAAGACCTTGTAGAAGCCCAGGCGCTTCAAGGCCGTCACCAGCCTTCCGGTGCTCACGGTGCCCGGCTCTTCTCCCAGGGCCTCCGCCAGTGTAACGCGGACGGACGGAGCAACTTGAATGATCATCTTCTTCCCGGCAGCCATCTGGTCCAGCAGCCTGTTCGTATAGTAGTTCACCGTCAGGGCACCGGTCGGGCAGTACTGCACACACTGGCCGCAGTTGATGCAGTTGGTGTCCGCGAGGAGTTCCCCGTAAGCCGGGGCGATCAGCGTATGGAAACCGCGGTTCTCCTTGGAGAGGACGTTCACCTTCTGGATCTCGTTGCAGACCTCGAGGCACCTTCCGCAGAGGATGCAGAGTTTCGGATTCCGCAGGATTGAGGGAGAGCTCCAGTCGTCCGGCTGGCTGCGGAGCTGCAGATCATAGCGGTTCTCATTGTGGAGCCCCAGGGTCTGGGAAAGTTTCTGCAGGTCGCACTCGCCGTTCTTGGCGCAGACCAGGCAGTTCTGGGGGTGCCTCGCGAAGATCAACTCCAACAGGTTCCGGCGCGCCTTCAGTACCTTCGGGGAGGCTGTATGAACTACCATTCCCTCGGACACCGGGGTGGAACAGGATGTCGGCAGCTGCCGCATGCCTTCGACTTCCACTATGCAGATGCGGCAGTTGGCCTTTATTCCCAGATCTTCATGATAACAGAGCGTGGGAATATTGATGCTCGCCTGCTTCGCAGCGTTCAGGATCGTTGTTCCTTCTTCGACACAGATCTTCTGGCCGTCTATCGTCAGATTCACCATCACTTATTTTCCTCCCTTCTCTGTCTGCGATGCTCCACCGAGCAGACCCTGCAGTAATCCCTGTCGATGTGGTGCAGGTATTCCCTGCGGAAATTCCGGATACTGGACAGGACCGGCACAGATGTGGAGACGCCCAGCCCGCAGAGCGAGGTGAGCTGCATAGTCTCGCAGAGCTCTTCAATCTGGTCCAAATCTTCAATGCCGCCCCGGCCTTCCGCGATCCGCTTCACCAGGTTGTAGAGCTGCTGGCCGCCTTCCCGGCAGGGGGTGCACTTGCCGCAGGACTCGTGGCGGAAGAAATCCAGGTTGTTCAGCACCACGTCCACGATGCAGTTGCTGTCGTCCACGACCAGGATCGTGCCGCAGCCCAGCCTGCCGCCGGAGGCGGAGACCGTGTCGATGTCCAGGTTCATGTCGATCTGGCCGGGATTGATGATGGCACCGGAGGTTCCGCCCGTCTGCACGCAGAGGAGCTTCTTTCCGTCCTGGATACCTCCGCAGACCTCATAGATGATGTCCTTCAGGTTCACGCCCATGGGGAATTCGAAGACCCCGCGCCGCTCCACGTTACCGCAGACCGTAAACAGTTTGGTCCCCGGGCTGTTTTCCGTTCCGAACTGCCTGAACCACTCTGCGCCCCGGTCGAGGATGAGCGAGACGTTGGCAAGGGTCTCCACGTTGTTCAGCATGGTGGGTTTTCCGAACAGGCCCTTGATGCTGGGGAATGGCGGACGGAAGCGCGGTTCGCCGCGTTTTCCCTCGATGGACTCGAACAGAGCCGTCTCTTCACCGCACACATAGGCACCGGCGCCGGAGCGGAACTTGATCTCAAAGTCATAACCGCTGCCCATCATGTTTTTGCCCAGATATCCAAGGCGCTCCGCGTCCTCCAGGGCAGCCTGCATGACAGGGAAGATGTAGGTGTACTCCGCGCGGAGATACACATAGCCCACATGGGCGCCCACGGCCTTGCCGCAGATCGCCATGCCCTCGAACACGGAACAGGGGTCACTGGAAAGAAGGATCCTGTCCTTGTTGGTCCCCGGTTCCCCTTCGTCCGCGTTGCAGACGATGTAGCGGACCGGGTCAGCCGCTGTGCCGGTAAACTGCATCTTCCTCCAGGTGGGGAAACCCGCGCCGCCCCTGCCGCGGAGACCTGACTCCTTCACTACTTCGATGATCTCCGAAGGCTCCATGGCGAGCGCCTTTTTTAATCCCTCAAATCCGCCGTGCGCCGCGTAGTCCGCCGCACTGTTCGGATCAATGACCCCCCGGTTCCGGAGAAGGTTCCGCACTTCTTTGATCTCTTTCTTCTGCATCACTTCTGTCACGGCTTCATACCTCCCCTCTGATGTACTGTTTGATGATGTCCCGGACGCTCTCCGGCGTCAGGTTGCTGTATGCCCTGTCATTGATCATGATGGCCGGGGAATTCTCACAGAGCCCCAGACAGGGACAGTATTCCAGAGTGAAACGGCCGTCCTCCGACGTCTCCCCAATCTCCAGGTGCAGCAGGTCACGGATCGCGTCGACCACTTCCTGCGCCCCGTGGACATGACAGGGCGCGCTCTTGCACATGCGGATGATGTATTTCCCCTGGGGCTTCACCGAGAGCATTGCGTAAAAAGTCACAAAGCTGTACACCTGGTTCCGCGGAATGTTCATCTCCCGGGCGATCACGGTGATCACCGCTTTTGACAGCGCCGGAACGATGGCCTGCACACGGATCAGCACCATTGTCAGCATGTCCGGGCGGTTCCGGTATTCCGCTGCGATCGCTGCTACCTGCACCAGCTTGGAAGCCGGTGTCTTCATAACATAGTTTTCCTTGGCCATGTCTCCTCCTTAACGGTCTGGCCCGCGCCGTTCACCAGTGTAGCGGATCCGGCCCGGGCGGTTAACGGATATTATTTACGGTTTACATCGGACATCAAAACAGGTTGGATCGGAATCCGGTTATTTCGCGCAGATCTGATTTACACCTTTTTCATTGGGATAACGGTGAATGCTCATCTCCAGCAGCTCCTGTATAACGAGCTCACCCAGATACAGAATGCGGCAGCCTTTCAGAACATGACCGGCATATGCCTGGTTTCTGTCAGCGATCACACAATGGATATGGGGTTCTCCGTCACAGATAAATCCGTCGACAGAAGCGACTTCCAGCGGTACGTCTGTTTTTTTATCAATGTAGATCTCAGCCGGATAGCCTGTCCCGGCGATCATGTGCAGGGCGGAGCGGTCAAAAGTGGCAATACCGCTTACAACCACAGCGTTCTCGATCCTTTGTTCCCGTATCAGTGTTTCAATGGTCTCCAGGAGATCCTCTCCCTGCACCAGCTTGACGACAAATGTCCTTCCGGTCCGCTCTGAAATGAAAGCTTCCATAGCATTCTCCTTTCCTGACACTAAAAATAATTTCGACCTGTACGGTCATAGTGCTTTGTCGACTGTGGCCATACAGGTCGTAAATACTCAGGCTTCTCCCGGACAAGATCAATGGGTTCTCGATGATCCGCCCTGATCAGCGGCCAATCTTGATATCCGCGAGATATTCATAATACTGCGCGATCGCGCTGTGATCCTTCTGTCCGCCCTCATGGCTGTGCATCCACTGCAGAATCTCCTGTACATTAGCTGTCATCGGGACAGGAGCGCCGACGCTGTGCGCGCAGTCAAGCGCGTTGTTGAGATCTTTGATATGAAGGTCGATCCTGAAACCGGGGGCGTCGTTTCCCTCGATCATCATCGGTGCCTTCGCATCCATGACGGTGGATCCCGCAAGGCCGCCGCGGATCGCCGCGAATACGAGGTTCGGGTCGACACCGGCCTTCTGAGCCAGGGTCAGCGCCTCTGCCAGTGCCTGGATGTTGCAGGCGACGATGATCTGGTTGGCAAGCTTGGTGGTATTGCCAGCGCCTACATCTCCGCACAGGACGACGGAAGCACCCATGGTCTCGAGAAGAGGTTTGAACCTGTCAAACACTTCTTTTTTACCGCCTACCATGAAGGAAAGTGTGCCGTCAACAGCCTTGGGCTGTCCGCCGGACACAGGCGCGTCGAGCATATCGATGCCCTTCTTCTCCAGTTCCGCGTAGATTTCCTTGGAAGCCACGGGGTTGATGGAACTCATATCGATAAAAGTTGTCCCGGGACGCATCAGGGAAGCAACGCCACCCTCCCCGAGCATGACGCTCTTTACATGAGGGGAATTGGGCAGCATGGTAAGAACCACGTCACAGGTCTTTCCGATCTCTTCATTATCCGATGCTTTTGCTCCGCATGCGACGACTTCCTCCACTGCTGCCTTGTTGAAGTCATTGACCAGAAGGTCCGTATATCCGCCCTTAAGAATATTTTTTGCCATAGGCTTTCCCATGATGCCCAGGCCGATCATTCCGATTTTCATTCCTTTTTCCTCCGCTCGCTGTATAACCTTGTTTTGTTGAAATCCTTTTTAGATCAGAAGACTTACCCCTTTGAATACCAATGGAATAAGTCCTCTGATGCCTTTTTCGATTCCCTGTGTCAAAAGAGACCTTTTTTGTCCGGTGAGTTGTTTTTTCTTCTTTATGCCGGAAGATATGCCCTCTGATATAGGGGATTATTCTTTATTTTGTCGTGATGACGAGATCCTTGTAGTAGGTCTCCAGTTCTTCGATGATCTTGTGTGCATAGCCGGTGCCGAACATGCTGCAGCCGATGGTCAGACCCATGATGGTCTGCTCAGTCAGGTTGACGGTTCCCATCGCAGAGAATTTCAGCTTGATGTTCGAGGGAACGTTCGCTTTCATGATGTGCATGGCGTGAAGGTCCGCGACGCCGCTGCGGCCGCTTGCCGCCTTGACGAAGTCGACTCCCGCCTCAGCCGCACACTTCGCGCCGTCCGCGATCTGCTGGTCGTTAAGGAAGGTTGTCTCCAGGATAGCCTTCATGTCATAGCCGTAGTGATGGGCAACCTTGCAGACTTCACTGATATCATTGGTAAACTCTTTGAGCTCGCCGCCGCGAAGAAGTCCGATATTGACGACCATGTCGACACAGGCGGGACGGCCTTCCAGGAACTTGCAATACTCTTCAACCTGATAGACCTTCATCTTCGTAGAAGCACAGCCGACAGGGAAGGAAGGGCAGATGCCTGTCTCGATATCTGTATCCATCAATCTCTCCTTGACGAGGGGGATCCAGTAAGGATTGCAGTGCACGCCGCTGACGTTGTATTTCACAGCAAGTTTCAGGTGGTTCTCGACCTGCTCCCTGGTCACATCAGGGCTCAGCATCGCATAGTCAAAAATTTTGCCAAGGTTCTGTCTGTTGTACTCTTTGCCGTTAATGATCATTTTTTCTCCTTTCCGGGCGCTGTGCGCCAACCTGTCTGTTTTCTTTTAACGGTTTATATTACTTTGTTTTTAAATCGATTCGATGATCGGTTCAAAATACTGCGATTTAACTGTTGTGTTTTAAAAATTGCAATTCCATACTGCGGTTTTAAAAGGCAGCGCTTTCTCTGGAAGATCCGCCGAAGGCATCATTTGCCGTATACCAGCCTGATGATGCACTCGTTCAGCTTCTCTTTGCTCTCTTCGATCTGCTCCGGCGTCCATTTAAAGAATCCTTCTCCCGTCTTGAAACCGATCTTTCCATCATCGCGAAGCTTTGTGAGGAGAGGTGAAGGCTCGTGGCTGTCTTCAAGATCCCTTAAGATATAGTCGTGAATGTTCCAGGTCAGATCCGTTCCCACCATATCGACATTCTCGATCGGGCCCAGCTGCGGCAGGCGGATCCCGAAGGAATACTTCACCGCCTTGTCGACGGTCTCGGCGTCAGCGATCCCTCTCTCCACAATAGAGATGGCTTCGCGCCAGAGGGCATGCTGCATGCGGTTCGCGATAAACCCAGGGACATCCTTTTTGCAGAGAACCGGCTCCTTACCCGCAGCGGCGAGCATCTGCATGACGGTCTCAGCGTCTTCATCCGAAGTCGCATCGGACTTGATGACCTCCACCAGGGGGATCAGGTGTGCGGGATTCCAGAAATGGCATCCCATGAAGCGCTCCCTGTGCTTAAGGTTTGCGGAGATCTCGCTGGGGCTCATGACGGAGGAATTGGTGCAGAAGATCGTGTCCGGCCTGCAGCGTTCTTCCAGCTTCGCAAAGGTATCCTGTTTGATCGTCATAACTTCCGGTACTGCCTCGATCACAAGGTCCGCCTGCCTGATGAATGGAGCATCGATATCGTTGTAGAAGGTGATCCTGGAAATGCATCCCTCGAGGAATTCCTCCGTGATGACTCCCTTTTCCAGAAGCTCCTTTGTATTGGCGCGAACCTGCACCGCGACGTCCTTTTCAAACATGTCGTAGACGCCCACCTCGCAGGCAGGATTGCAGGACATCACATAAGCGATGTTCATGCCCATCATGCCGCCGCCGCAGATCAGGACTTTTTTGATTTCTTTCATTGTTGATCACCCGTTTCCTTTCCGGCCGACTCTTTGCCGCCGTTTTTCATATGCATTGGTGTGTACTGATGTGCCGTTATGAGTATGAGTTAATATGGTTTGAGAACCTGTTTATGTCATGCAGCTTTCTTCGTTTCACGAACGACCTGTTTTCCCTTCTCCGTGATGGAGACCACACGCTTGAGGAATCCGGACTCTGTCAGATAGCCGTGACGGATGAGCTTGACGACGGACAGAGCGTACTCGCGGCGGCGTTCACGGTCATCAGCGTCCTTGAGGCCGCGGATAACAGCGGCAGGAGAGGCGTTCGTCTCCTGCGTCATACCCTGCAGGAAGTGCACGTCGTCGCCGATCAGGCCGTAACGGCCAAGGAGTTCCTTATCCTCCGCCTCCATGGCGGGAAGGCTGTCCTCGCCCTTCCTGGTCAGAGAAAAGCTCCAGAAACCCTCGCCCTGCAGGCTCTCCCGGCACAGATACCGGTTCCGGTCCAGTTTTTCAATGATCGTGTTGAGCTTCTCACCGCTCCAGGCAGTGATGTCCATAAGCTCACACATCTGGTCAAGACCGGTCCGGATGTAGGACATAATGCGTTTATCGTCGGCTGTCAGATCGATCACCGCATCGCTCTCCCCTTTTGCGGTCCAATCCGCTGCACCGTAGTATTTGGGCTGCGTGAACAGGCTGACGAGCACGAAAGGAATGATGGTTGTCACGATGCCGATGACGCTCATATGGGCATAAGAGGCGACCGGCTGTCCCATGAAGGGAATCCCCAGCAGGTTCATGAAAGCCCAGACCGACATGAACACCGTTCCGCAGACGGCACCGGCCATACAGCCCGGATTTGTCGCCCTGCGCCAGTAGATGCCGAAGAAGACGGACAGGCCCGCAGGCGCCAGCCAGGCAGTCGCGAAGGCGAACAGGAAGGCGGTCCCGCCGGGATAGAAGGACAGCGCCCAGGAGATGCCGGTGACGATCAGGGTGATCACACGGCTCGCCCTTGTGAGCTGTACGGGGTTCGCGTCCTTGTTGATGAAACGCTGGTAAATATCCTTGGTGGTGATGGAGACCGCACCGAGGAGATTGGTCGCCGCTGTCGACATGGAGGCCGCCAGCGCGAAGATCAGAAGGAAGGCGCCGATCGCGGCGGGGAACTCGCCCAGGACAAAGCCGTAGGCGGATTCCGGTGTAAGCGTCCCGCCGTTGATGTCAAACATCTCGGGGAATGCGGAGCCGGCATACAGGCCGACCATGCCGATGATCATCGTGATGAAGAAAAGGATGATTCCACCGACTATGTAGGCGTTGCGCGCGCCGTTCTCGGAACGGGCGGAAGCCATCTTCATCCAGTAATGCTGCCCGCCCCAGACCAGGAAAATACTGAAATTGAGGCCGATCGTAATAATGGAAGGATAGGTGATGGCACCGAAAGCCATCTCCGTCCCGCTGGCACCCTGCAGCATGTAGTTGAAGCTGCCTCCGCCCCAGTTCGCAAGAGCTGTCCCGACCCCGCCGAAGCGGTTCATCAGCGCCATCAGGAGAACCGGCGCACCGACGATGCCGATGCCGGCCTGGATGAAGTCGGTCATGGAAATGCCCCACATGCCGCTGCACCAGGTAAAGACCAGGACCGTGACCAGTCCGATCACGACACAGATCCGAAGATCCCACCGGAAATATCCGGCGATGACGTTTGCAAGGGACAAAATGTTATTGGCGGTCAGCGCGATCATGGCGATCGTCGCCAGGATGGAGACCATGGAACGGATCGGCATGCTGTAGCGCATCTCCAGCCATTCCGGAAGCGTATAGGCACCGCTTCGGCGGACCGTCTTCGCGAAGAGGACCGCATACAGGCCAACGCCGACGATCGCATAGAAGAAAGCGAATCCGAAGGTTCCCCAGAACCCGAGCCGGATTCCGAGGCCGGGCGCGAGAGTCAGCGTCGTGCCCGCAAATCCGCTGGCGACTACGCCGAACACCAGGATCGCCGCGCCCAGCTCCCGGCCTGCAAGGAGAAAGTCATCGGCTTCGACGACGAATCTCTTGGAATAAATACCGACACCCGCGAGGAGCATCAGGAAAATAGCCATGACAATGACGGTTGTAATGTTCATTCGCACCCCCTGTATTCGCCGAAGACCAGTGCTGTGTAGATCAAACACTGATCTTCGGTATCAAAATACTGATCAACAGTTGTTCCTCATCTTCGATGATCAGAGATTATTCTTCATCATCGCGAGCACAGCCTCGTGCTGCTGTTTGATCCTGCGGGCAACTTCACCTCTCTCGAAGTGGTAGTCTTCACTCCCGTCGGGGTACGCATAACGGCCAATATTGCGATCCTGGGGATACAGGAACCTGCCGCCGCAGGCCATAATCACAGTCTTGGTCTCCGGGCAGATGTCCTTCGCCAGATACTCGAGCTGGCGGGTCAGCATACTGGGGTCTCCTGTGCAGTTCGCCCAGTTGTCATAGTGGTCGGGAATCATCGTGTCCGCCCTAAGTGCCTTCGCGACGCGCACGCAGTCATAGGGGGTCATTTTGTCCGTCGCGCCGGGAGCGTTGAAGCCCATATCGAAAATGCAGACATCGATCTTGTTCTCATTGCCTACACCGACGTAACCGTCGTTATACCATGTATCACCGGCGAACATGATGTTGCCGCCGCTGGTCTTGAAGAGGAAGCTCACACATGCGATCTCGTAAGGAAGCGGCTCGGGGCCGGAAGTTGTGCGGATGGCTGTATCGTCATAGCACATAAGGATATCGAGCTCAGCGCCCTTGAGCTGGATTGTCTCGCCTACACGCGCGACATGGATCCTCTCCTCGGGAACTTCAAAGCCGCGGAGTTTGTCGCAGGCCGCGGGAGATGCATAGAACTTCGCGTCCGTAGTCTTCATGGCGGCCTTGACAGCATACAGATCACAGTGATCCTGATGCATATGTGTAATCATCGCGCCGTCGAGATGCTTGAACTTCCAGGGGTCGATGACCTGCGGATTCAGGCGCAGCCAGTTGATGGACTCCGCGCCGGCCTGCTTGCAGACGCCACAGTTGCCGACACGCTCGGTATACAGAGAAGGTCCGCAGTACTGGTCAATCCAGTAGATACCGCCCTCGTCGGTCTTGAGAACCCAGGAGGGGCCGCCGCACCACCACAGCGCGACCTGTCCCTTCGGGACTTCATAATTCTCGATTTCATTGTTCAGGAACGTCCCCCACTCGGGATAGCAGTCCTCGAGCCACTGTGCGCGGTCGATATCCTGGTTCGCGGTCACGTAAGTGCCGGAAATAATGCCTCTGCCGTCGTACTTCGGAATTTCGTTCGCCTTCATCTGATTTCCTCCTTGCATTGGAATTCTGTTGTTTATTGTATACTGTGTGTTGTCTGACATCTGTTAATGGCAATATAGTCGCTTTTCTCTGATTTGTCAATAGGTTTTTTTAAATTTTTTATATCTTGTCAGACAAGATTGACGCTACAAAAACAGCGGGTACACGCAAAGCGCGTTCCCGCTGCCAATAAGTGAGGAGAGTACACCAGTTTTTTATTATTTATCATTCATCCTTAGGCTCCAGCACGGCGCCTTTCATTCCTGAAGAAACAAGAGACGCATATCTCCTCAGGTATCCGGTACGGATACTGCTGCCTTGACAGCGCCACTCTTTTTTCCGCTGTGAAAACGCCGCCTCGTCCACATGGAGAGTGATCGAATAGTTCGGAATATCTATCGTAATAAGATCTCCTTCCCTGACCAGCGCGATAGGGCCTCCCCTGGCCGCTTCCGGTGATACATGGCCAATCGCCGCTCCGCGGGTCGCTCCTGAGAAACGTCCGTCCGTGATCAGGGCAACCTTCTCTCCCAGTCCGCTCCCCACAATTGCCGCTGTGGGATTGAGCATTTCACGCATACCGGGACCTCCCTTCGGTCCCTCATAGCGGATGACCACCACATCGCCCGCATTGATCTTCCCTGCGTAAATCGCGTCAATGGCCTCCTCTTCACACTCAAAAACTCTGGCAGGGCCGGTATGTGTCATCATGTTCTCCGCCACTGCCGAGCGTTTGACAACACAGCCATCCGGCGCAAGGTTTCCTTTCAGAATCGCCAGTCCGCCGGTTTTGCTGTAGGGATTTGTCACCGGCCTGATCACTTCTTCATCCAGGTTCAGGACTCCTTCGAGATTCTCTCGGATCGTCCTGCCGGTGCAGGTCATGAGATCTGTGTTCAAAAGCCCCAGCCTGTCGATCTCCTTCATCACTGCGGGGATACCTCCGGCTTCTTCCAGATCCTCCATGAAATGAGAACCTGCCGGGGAAAGCCTGCACAAGTTCGGTGTTTTTTCACTGATCTCGTTCGCCAGGGTAACATCCAGGCAGATTCCCGCTTCGTGGGCAATCGCCGGAAGATGAAGCATGCTGTTTGTGCTGCAGCCGAGTGCCATGTCCATTGTCAATGCATTTCTGAATGCTTCCTGCGTCATGATATCTCTCGGACGGATGTCTTTTTCCAGAAGTTCCATGATCTGTTTTCCGGCTGTTTTGGCCATGCGGATCCTCCTGGAATAGACGGCCGGAACCGTTCCGTTTCCGGGCAGACCCATTCCCAATACTTCCGTCAGGCAGTTCATGGAATTTGCGGTAAACATTCCGGAGCAGGAACCGCAGGTGGGACAGGTGTTTTCTTCGAATTCGCACAGTCTTGCATCGTCGATCCTGCCGGCATGGTATGCGCCGACCGCTTCGGAAACATCGGAAAACCCGACCTTCTTCCCGCCGACCTTTCCCGCAAGCATCGGACCTCCGCTGATAAAGATCGTCGGCAGGTTCAGCCTGGCAGCTGCCATCAGAAGCCCCGGAACATTCTTATCGCAGTTGGGGATCATGACAAGAGCATCCACGCCGTGGGCCTCTGCCATGGCTTCCGCCGAATCCGCGATCAACTCCCGGCTTGCCAGGGAATACTTCATCCCCTTATGTCCCATCGCGATTCCATCGCACACAGCAATCGCCGGAAACATGACAGGCATCCCTCCCGCTTCCAGCACGCCCATTTTGACAGCATCGGCAATCCTGTCAAGATGCATATGGCCGGGTACGATCTCATTATAAGAGCAGACGATGCCGACCAGCGGTTTCCTGATCTCATCATCCGTCATGCCGAGCGCATGAAACAATGCCCTCTGCGGTGCGCATTTCGCGCCTTTTTTCACATTGTCGCTTTTCATTGTCACCTCCATATCGAAGCACATATCGTACCGAATGTTCCGGTGTGTCGTGCCACACGTTTGATTTGCTATTTTTAACGTTATATACAGATTGCATGTTGTCATACATCATACAATCTGTATAACATGAAGGCTCACTGTTGTCAACTGACTTTTTGGTGAATATCCAGGAAAACCAGGAAAGAGCGCATATAAGCAAAGCACCCGGTCCATCAGTGCAGCACTGACGGGCCGGGTGTGTTTTATCTTACAGTTACTCTTCATCTTTTCTGAAAGGTGTTACAGATCTGGATACACCTTTCGCCTGTCTTGTTTCTTTCTCCTTCATCCTGTAATACTTCTCCATATCCACGGTCAGGTCAATACTGGAATCCGGCTTATATTTTCGGTTGCGCAACTTGCAAACGACTTCCACGTGCACCGTATGCGCGAACTGATCCACGGGCTGAACGTAATCCAGCTTATATCCGCCCTCTGCCAGCTTCTTCAGATCCCTTGCCAGGGTGGCGGGGTCACAGCTGACGTAGACGATGCGCTTGGGGGCGATTTCCAGCATGGTCTGAATGCAGACATCGTCGCAGCCCTTGCGGGGCGGATCAACGCAGATGACGTCGATCTGAGGATCTTTTCCCTGTGCTTTCAGGTTTTCAACGTAATTCGGGAGGACTTCTTCGGCTTTGCCGACGTAGAACGTGGCATTTTCTATGCCGTTCCGTTCCGCATTCATTCTGGCATTTTCAATGGCCTCGGGAATGATCTCTACACCGTAAACCTTTTTTGCATGGCGGGCCATGAAGAGGGAAATGGTGCCAACGCCGCAGTAGAGGTCCCAGACAGTTTCGCTGCCGTTCAGGCCGGCGCAGTTCAGAGCGAGGCTGTAGAGCTTTTCCGTCTGGCGGGGATTGACCTGGTAGAAGGAAAGTGGGGAGATTCCGAAGGTGACGGATTCCTCTGTCTTCTTAAACTCTGTAGAGGTCGAATTTGCTGCAACAATGTACGCTGAAGTCGCATTTTCTGCAGTCTTATATTTTTCCTTTAGTTCTGCAGAAGCTTGGCTCTGCATCACTTCGTGGATATGGAGGGTGTCTATAATATCATCGGATCCCCATAGGGTTCGCAGGGCACGGCCGGTAATGACATTGGTGCGCTCGGTATTTGTGTTGAGGACGATGGATGAGACGCCCTCCAGGCCGCGGAGAGCTTCCACGAGTTCCTTTTCAAAGGGAAGGCGGTAGTCATTAGCGATGACACATATCATGACCTGTCCGCTGTAGATACCATCGCGGATGAGGATATGGCGGATAAGCCCTTTGCCGGTCTCTTCGTCGTAGGCCGGAACGTTGTGAGCCTGCATCCAGCTGAGGACCGTCTCCAGGATCTGTTTGTTTTTGGGGCTGCCGATGCAGCAGGACGTCATGGGAATCACGGTGTGGGAGTGGCTTGCATAAAAGCCGGTCACAGGGCCGTATTTTCCCTGCTGCACAGGAACCTGTTCCTTATTCCTGTAGTGCCAGGGCTCCTCCATGCCGACGATGGGATGCATGACCGCATCAATCTTTTCCGGAGCAAAACCGCCGATCCTGATCAGGTTCTCACGCACTTTTTTCTGCTTGAAGGACAGCTGTTTTGCGTAGTCCAGAGCCTGAATCTGGCAGCCGCCGCAGGTCCTGGCAATGGGACAGCGGGGTTCCACGCGAAACGGGGAAGGCTCCAGGATCCGGTCGAGATGGCCGTAGGCATAGCGGGAGGTCACCTTTGTGACAGTCATTTCGATCGTGTCACCGGGCACTGCGTCTTTGACAAAGACAGCAAAGCCTTTTTTCGCCGTTTTCTTTTTTCCGGCCTCTGCGCCTGTATCCTTATTTCGATCCTGTTTTTGATCCTGATCCCAATCTCTGTCTTTTTCTTTATTTATATCAGAATCTATATCTGTATATTTATCTGCATTTATGTTTTTATTTCTATCTTTATCTTTATCTTTTTCTGTATCTGTATCCTGTATCTCATCTGAAATCTTCAGAAAACCGATTCCCTCTCCGCCGCTGCCGATATCCACGATTTTGATCACGGCGCGGTCATTCTTCTGACAGGGCAGATTTTTGGCAGATGCCTGGCTTTTTTGCTTTTTTCTGTTTGTTCCTCGTCTCATGTGACTTCCTTCTAAAAAACGACTATCTCTTCTCCTGAGTGTACATATTCCAGCTGGTCTCCCATGATTTCTTTCATCATATCGAAAGCTGGCATTCCGGTGCAGTGGCATGTCACAAACCTGGTGGGATAAGCCGTCAGTTCCCTGGCGATTTCTTTAATTTCAAGGACTTCCTCTTCCCTGTATTCTTTTTTCTTCATCAGATGAAATCCGCTGATGACCAGATCCGGAGCTTTCCCGTACCTCTCGCAGAAAGCATCCATAATGCTCAGAATTCCGCTGTGGGCACATCCGGACATCAGTATGGTCACTTCGCGCATTGGTTCTCCGGCAGAAGCGGTATGCATGGGCAGATCGCCGTATGGTGTCTGATTTTGTCTGATCACCAGAAACTGTTCATGTTCAAATTCGTCGCGCTGAAAATGATCTCCCTTCCGGACCAGAATGCGCTTATTTGTCAGGGGCAGGCTGTGAGTCCTGTTCTTGATCGTAAAGAGTTCCAGTTCATCGTCGATCCTGTGATCTCCCTGCAAAAAACGGACCTGGGGAAGCTCAGCAATCTTTTTGTCGATCCCGATATATTCGTAGCGCTCCGGCGCGGACCGCCCGTTGTCCGCATAATATTCACCTGCTGCAGTCTTCTGCATGTAGATTACCGCCTGATCATTGATGCCGGCAAAAGGCATAATGCCTCCGGAATGATCATAGTGGCCGTGACTCAGGATAACTGTGTCCACTTTTGCCAGATCGACGCCCAGCGCCTGAGCGTTTTTCAGGGTTTCTCCGGAAGGACCCAGGTCCATCAGCAGCCTGTGCTTTTCTGTCTCTACATAAAAAGAGAGCCCATGTGCATAAGCACATCCGCTTCGCCCCTCTGTATTCTCAATCAGATTGATGATTCTCATATCTGTCACCTCATTTCCAGATTCGTTTTAACTGAAGTTCGTGTCTTTTATTATACACGGTCGTTTATCTTTTAAAAGCGCCAGCCAGGATTTGCCCGCTTTGCGTTGACGTGTTCCACGTTTACCCGTCGCAATTTACATGTTCCTTTTCTGTACGTTTCACGTTTACGCATCGGGCACTCAAAAGTCTCCAAATCTTTTCCTCATATTCTACGGGAATGTTGGAAAATCTGTGATAAAATGGCAAAACAAAGAACGAAATCGTGTCAGGAACAGAAAAACAGAAATAAGAGGGAAAAGAATGCGTTTATTATTTATACGGCATGCATTGCCGGATTATTCAACGGATACACTGACAGAAAAAGGAAGGCGCGAGGCCGCGCTTCTGGCACAGGCCGCGCCTTCTCTGAAGATGGATCACTGTTTCGTGTCACCGCTTGGCCGGGCGCAGGAGACAGCGTCCTATTGTATGAAGGCAGTCGGGAAAACTGCAAAAACATTCGACTGGCTGGAGGAATTTGACGCGCCGGTGGATCTGAACAGGACACCGGAGCTTTTGGCAGCTTATCCCAATGTAAAGCCGGAACCTCCTGCCGGCCTGTACCGGCTGCGCCGGCCCTGGGATATCGGACAGATTTACTACGCGGGACATCCGGAACTCATGGATCCCTTTGGCTGGCGCCAATCCGAGGTCTATCTGAAATCACAGATGCCCACCCGGTATGACCATGTCGTAAACGCCTTTGACCAGCTGCTGGCCTCTTATGGATATGTACATGAAAACGGGCTCTACCGTGTCGAGAGGGAAAACAGGGAGACTCTGGCCTTCTTCTGCCATTTTGGAGTATCTTGTGTCCTGCTCTCCAGGCTCTGGAATACCAGCCCTTTCTTCCTGTGGCAGAACCTGGCCATGCCCACATCTTCCGTCACGGAACTGTTTACTGAGGAGCGGGAACAGGGCTCAGCCCTCTTCCGGGCCCGCCGGATTGGCGATGTGTCACATCTCTACGCAGGAAACGAACCTGTTTCCTTTGCCTGCCGCTATTGCGAAGTCTACAGCGATTTTTCCGAGGAGACAGGAAGACACTGATCCGGTACCAATAATCCGGCTGTTTTCATTCAATACCCGCTTTTCGATAAAGAAGCAGGGCAGAGGCGGCCGCGCTGCCCTCTGCCCCCTCCCCGGCCGGCCCGTGTCCGCCGCAGGGCGGAAAATACATTTCACGGGCCGTGTCATATTCATTCCATGGACCGTACACGAATCATGTCAAAAAAATGCTCCCTTCCGGCTGACAGGCTTTTCTCATTTGCCTGCCCTCCCGGAAAGGAGCACTTTTTTTAATCAGGGATCTTAATAATTTAATCAGGGTTCCCAGTAAATGGTATTGGGATTTTTTCTGTCGGGCACGATCTCGATCCAGTACTTGTCCGGATCCTCGATAAAATAGATGCCTCTCTTCTTATTTTCAAAAACGATGCATCCCATTTTTTCGTGCAGATCGTGTGCGGCCTGCATGTTATCTGTCCTGAAGGCAAGGTGGAATTCATCTCCCAGATCAAGGATATCCTCCTCGTCCCAGTTCCAGGTAAGCTCTAGTTCGTGCATGGATGCTCCGTGATCACCCAGCCAGCACTGTGTGTAATCACTGCCTTCATGGCGGCGGAGCACTTCCAGCCCCAGGGCCTCCTGATAGAATTTCAGGGACCTGTCCAGATTGGATACATTGAAATTGTTGTGAGCAAACGCAAACATTTTTCCCCTCCTTTTTTCATTTCTTTTTGGCAAAACCGCGGTCCAAAAGGCGATGTGTCAACCGTCAAAATCGATGTGCCGGTCAGTTCTGTCCCCGCTTTTCACTGGTCGATGGACAGTGCGTCTGTCAGTCCCGTCCCCGCTTTTCACTGGTCAAATGGACAGTGCGTCTGTCAGTATCGTCCCCGATTTCAATTCAGTTAAGAAGGTTATCTCAGATGTCACGATTAAATAGTGGTCTTCCTGACGTTGGTGGAGAGGAAGCTCTGGTAGCCAATCCAGCTGTCGCCCACAGTGGTTCCCAGGATGGCTTCCTTGAAAATTTCCATCTTGGCATCGGTGTTGTCGGCAAAGTTGAGGGCAGCCGCCTCGATGATGGCGGGCTTTTTGGGTGAGCCGAATTCGTATTCGCCGTGATGGGCCAGGATACAGTGGCGCACCTCTGCCGCAAGGACGGGCGGGAATCCGTCGATTTCCTTAATCTTTTCATTGATCATCTCGCAGCCGATGACGATGTGGCCGATGAGCTGTCCCTCCTCGGTGTAATCGTTGCGGGGGAAAGCGGAGAGCTCGCGCACCTTGCCGATATCATGCAGCAGGGCGACACTGACAAGCAGGTCCCGCTTCAGAAGAGGGTAGCACTTGCAGTAAAAATGGCAGAGCTGTGTCACTCCCAGGGTATGCTCGCACAGGCCGCCTATAAAACCGTGGTGCACGGATTTTGCCGCGGAGGAGATTTTGAAGGCCTTGACAAACTCGGTATCCTCCACAAAGAACATTTCCAGAAGTCTCTTCAGCCAGGTGTTCTCGATGGAATCCACGAACTTCAGGATCGTCCTGTACATGTCCTCGACATTGCGCTCGGAGACAGGCAGGTAATTAGCCGGATCATACTCTCCCTCGTGGCAGAGCCTGGCACGGCGGACATTGAGCTGAAGGTGTCCCTGATAGGTGATGACTTCTCCGGAGACATCGACATAGTCCATCTCTCCGAACTCGCCGATGCCCATGCTGTCGGGATCCCAGATCTTTGCGTCGATCGTTCCGGTCTTGTCCTGGAAAGTCAGGCTTTCATAGGACTTTCCGGCCCGCGTGACCAGAGCCTGTCTTTTTTTGCAGAGATAGATTTCTCTGACGCTGCTTCCATCCGTGAGGTCATTGATATAATGCATTTACTGTTACTCTCTTTCTAATGTTAAATATCTCCTGAAACTTTTCTCTGCCTTCCCGGGAAACTTCTCCCAGAAGTTTTGTGTTTCTCTGGTTCCTGAAAGCTTTTCTCTGCTTTCGCATCAAAATCTGCTTTGCCGCCTACTCTGTCGCGACATTCACATTTATACTCTCAAATTCCCCGCCCTTGCGCCGCATGATGTGGAGCGCAATGTTCTGGCCGGGATCGGTATCCTCCAGATTCATAATGAGGCCTGCCATATTGTCGATTTCTTTGCTGCCGTATCCCACTATGACATCTCCTTTCTGGATGCCGGCTGCCATCGCGGGAGAATCGTCCTCGACTCGGGTCACCCAGATTCCCACGGGAATGTCATTCGCCTTACTGATTTCCTCGGTGACATTGATCCCGCAAATGCCCAGGAATGCCTTTTCTCTCCCGCTTTCCAAACGGCGGATAATAGGTGTCATCTCCGAAATCCCGACAGCGCAGAGCATATTGGGGATATTGCCGTCACTGTAGCGCATGTCGATCATTCCCACAACCTGCCCGTCCAGATTGATGAGAAAACCGGTCGCCTCCCTGCTCCCGTAGATATCAGTCGTAAGGGAGTACAGATTGTTGTCCAGTATCTCCAGGTTCACGTCCGCTGCCGTCACATTTCCGTATATGACAGACCCGTAAGTTCCGGTGGGACTGCCAATGGCGATCACCGGGGCACCTGTTATGATCGATCCGGCTGATAATCCCAGAACAGCCTCGCTGATTCCGGCCCGCTGCTCCACGGGAATGGCATTCATGGGCACTGAAAGCACAGTGATCCCCGTCGTGGGGTCCGAACCCGCGATTTCCGCCTCCGCCTCGGCACCATCTTTAAATGTCACAAGGATCCTGCTGGCGTCTTCTACGCTTTTGCTGTGTACGAGAACGTAAATGGTGGACGTCGTTTTTTTCGTCACAAGGCCTGAAACGGTGTCCTTATTCTCATAGGAATCATTGAACCAGTCAGTGTCAGATGTGATTCCGGAAACAGCTGCAATCATACCGCTGCTGTCAGCCGCCAGCTGCTGAAGAGAGGCACTGATCCTTTTCTGCTGCTCCACACCTATGATTTTCTCATCCAGCAGACTGTCCAGTTCGTCTTCAATCCGGGCCTTTTCCTTTGTGGCCTCCCTCTTCCGCTCATTTTCCAGCATTTCCTCCGGCGTGAGTTCCTCGCTTTCGGAAGTCTCGGGAAGAGTCACAGTCATTGTCTCTTTTTCGCCGGGATTTACTATATTGTTGATGATCGGCAGAAGAATGGCAAAGACAATGCAGGAGACGACACCAAACAAAACGGCGACCGCCATCGTTTCCCTTGCCCTCTGCATGAGCTTTTTGCGGTTCATGGGCCGCTTTTTGATTTCCTCATGCATGAAATCGACGATGTTCTCGGTGTCCGCCTCTGTCGACTTTATGATCTGCTCCGGTTCTGTCCCGGGATTTTCTTCCGGGTGTTTTTTCCTGCTCTTCTTCCCGGAAGCATCTTCAGCAGAAGATTTCCTGCTCTTCCTGGCAAGGGGTTCTTCCATATAGTTTTCCCTCTTATATATTGAGATGCCGCTCTTACAAGGACTTTACCCCGACCGGGCCGTGTCCGCCGCAAGGCAGAAAATACATTGTCAAACCGATGCGCAAAACCCCCGCGGAGCGTATTCCTCTGCGAATACATTACGGTTACGGCCCATCTGTTTCCTGGAGCGTCTTTTGTGCATTGCTGTCGAGGCGGGCCTTGAAAAACGCCGGTACTTGCTTTTTGCAAGCCTTTGCGCAGCAAAAAGCTGAGGCTCTGTTAAACAAATAACTGTACATTATGCGATGGATTTCTGCTTGAGAGCAAGGAAGAAAACGCAGCTGTACCGAGGTACAGCGAGGCTTTCTGACACAGCTATCGAGCAGAAATACAAGCAGAATGGACAGATTAATGTTTAACAGCGCCGTAATATCCGCTGCGTTATTCACGGAGCGGGAGCATCCCGCCGAAACAGTGATGCACAAAAGGCGTATTGTTTTCAGCATAGCCTGAACTGTAACGCGGGTACATCACTAAGTATACTCTCTGCCGGAAAAAATGAAAACATTTTTCAACTATGCTATAATACTCTGGTTAATACCTGTTAAGAGGGAGGTCTCATTTTTTGCGCACTTATCCCACGACTATTATGATGTGACACGTATTGCGCGATAAAGAATAAAAGCCCGGTTCTATCTCAGAGGATTTTTTATTTATGAACGAAAAAGTATTGAAGATTGTCGAATATAACAAAATCATTGACCGTCTGGAGGAGTATGCCAATTCCCAGCCCGGCAAAAAGCTCTGCCGCGAACTCCTTCCCATGGACAACCTTTTTGATATAGAGCATGCGCAGGCCCAGACTGAGTCCGCGCTCTCCCACCTGTTCCGCAAGGGTTCGATCTCTTTCGGCAACAATCGGGATTTCAACTATATGTTCGGCGCCCTCTCTGTGGGTTCCTCCCTCTCCATGCCCGAGCTTTTGCAGCTCGCGTCCTTTCTGGACAATGTCGGACGGGTCCGTCATTACGGACTGAGCAAGGACGGAGAACGCTCCGCGATCAGGACTGCTGCCAGAGCAGCTTCTTCAAAATCAGCAAGTGCCGGTGCGCAGGCAGCCGGTCCTGAAGAGCCTGAGACCGATGTCCTCTTCGACTTTTTTGACTGCCTCTATCCCATTCCGTCTCTCTCCGCGGAAATCAGGCGCTGCATCATCACGGAAGACCAGGTGGCGGACGACGCCTCGCCTGCCCTCCGGAAAGTGCGCCGTGAGATCCAGCAGACCGGAGACAGAGTCCACCAGCAGCTGGCGAAGATGGTCAATTCGACCTACTCCTCCTATCTGCAGGACAGTGTGATCACCATGCGCGGCGACCGCTACTGTATCCCTGTGAAGGCCGAGTACAAATCCCAGGTCCCCGGACTCATACACGACCAGTCCTCCTCAGGCTCAACCCTTTTCATCGAGCCCGCCGCTGTCGTCACCCTCAACAATCAGCTGAGGGAACTTGCCCTGCAGGAGAAAAAAGAGATTGAGAAGATTCTGGCAGCCCTCTCCGAAGAGGCGGGCAATCATCTCATGGAACTGAAGGACAACGCAAAAAATATGACCCAGCTGGATTTTATTTTTGCGCGCGCAGGTCTGGCCATGGACCAGAATGCCGTCCGTCCTGTTTTCAACGATAAATATTACATCAATATCCTGAATGGCCGCCATCCTCTGATCGATCCCAAAAAAGTGGTTCCCATCAATCTGGAACTGGGCGCAGACTATGACATGATCATCATCACCGGCCCCAACACGGGAGGCAAGACCGTCACCCTCAAGACTATCGGCCTTTTTGAACTCATGGGAATGGCCGGACTTCATATTCCCGCGGGCGACCGCAGCGAGCTGTCCCTGTTCCGGGAGGTATTTGCCGATATCGGCGATGAGCAGAGTATCGAGCAGAGCCTGTCGACCTTCTCCTCCCACATGACGACGATCGTGGATATTTTCCGCCGCGTCGACCGTCAGTGCCTCTGCCTGTTTGACGAGCTGGGCGCCGGGACCGATCCCACAGAGGGAGCGGCTCTTGCCATCTCCATCCTCAATTTCTGCCATGTCAGGAAGATCCGCACACTGGCAACGACCCACTACGCGGAGCTCAAGGCCTACGCCATGCGCACGGAGGGCATAGTCAACGCCAGCTGCGAATTCAATGTCGAAACCCTGCAGCCCACCTATCACCTTATGGTCGGTGTTCCCGGAAAGAGCAACGCCTTCGCGATCTCGCAGAAGCTGGGCCTGCCCAATTACATTATCGAGACGGCAAAGGAACAGCTCAGCCAGGATGCCAAAAACTTCGAAGACCTGCTGGCAGAACTCGAACAGTCCCGCCAGCAGCTGCGCAGAGAGAAAGAGGACTCCGACCGGCTCCGCGCCTATCTGGAACAGGAAAAGAAAAAGCAGCAGGACCGGGAAAAGCAGTTTGAAAAGCGCCGCGAAGAGCTTTTGCAGAAGGCCAACGAAGAAGCCAGGGATATTCTGGCCAGGGCCAAGGAAGAAGCCGACCAGGCAATCTCCGACCTGAGAAAGGCCTCCCAGGGCGGAAGACACGGGGGAGACCTCTCCGCCATGGAGCGCACACGCACCGCCCTGCGCAATAAAGTCAATGAAAAAAATTCCAAGGTTTCTTTCAAGAAACAGGAAACTCCCAAAGGCAGAAAACTCAAGCCCTCCGATCTTCACGTCGGCGACAAGGTCAGGGTCATCTCCATGGGTCTGACCGGCACAGTGAGCACACTTCCGGACAAAAACAATAAGGTCAATGTCCGCTGCGGCATTCTGCAGAGCAAGGTCGATCTCTCCGACCTGCAGCTGATCGCAGAGGATGCTTACGGCAATCCCGTGAACAGCACAAAACAGGGCGGCAGCGCCATAAAGCGCGCCTTCCGCGATGCCGACAAGGCCTCCGCTTCCGGAAAGGAAATGGACCTGTCCAGGGGCTCCTCCGTGTCCACCGAGCTCAATCTCCTGGGAATGACGACTGACGACGCCGTATACGCGGTCGACAAATACCTGGATGAAGCCCGCGTAGCCCACCTGCAGAGCGTGCGGATCGTCCACGGCAAGGGAACGGGGGCGCTTCGCAATGCCGTCCACGCATACCTGCGCAGACAGAAGTGGATTAAATCCTTCCGCCTGGGAGACTTCGGAGAAGGCGACGCCGGCGTCACCATCGTGACCCTCAGAAACTGAAATATAGCGCGGCAGCAGTACAAATATCCTGCCGCGCAGTTTAATCATACAAAGTTCAATCATACAAACAGGAAAAAATATGGTATCAAAAAATAAAATTTTAATCGTCGACGATGACAGCAACATCGCCGAACTGATCAGCCTTTATCTGGCAAAAGAATGCTTTGAGACACAGATCGTCGGGGACGGAGTTTCCGCCCTCCGCGCTGTGAAGTCCTATCAGCCGGACCTGATCCTGCTGGATATCATGCTGCCCGGCATCGACGGGTATCAGGTATGCCGCGAGGTGCGGGCCTCCTCGGATACCCCCGTGATCATGCTCTCCGCCAAGGGAGAGGTTTTCGACAAGGTTCTGGGACTTGAACTGGGGGCCGACGACTATATGGAAAAGCCCTTTGATTCCAAGGAACTGGTCGCCCGCGTCAAGGCTGTGCTTCGGCGCAGCAAGAGTCAGGCAACAGCCGCTCCGGCTGAACCCGAGGAAAAAACGGTCTCCTATCCCGACCTGACCATCAATCTCACAAACTATTCCGTCACTTTTAATGGAAAACGTCTGGAGATGCCCCCCAAGGAGCTTGAACTTTTCTTCTTCCTGGCCTCCTCACCCGGAAGAGTCTTCACCCGCGAGCAGCTGCTGAATCAGATCTGGGGATACGACTATGTCGGAGACACCCGCACAGTCGACGTCCACATCAAACGCATCCGCGAAAAGACCGGCACCAGCCGCAATTGGAAGATTTCCACAATCTGGGGAATCGGCTATAAATTTGAAGAAATCCAGGGATAAGACAGTCTGACAGATTCCTGATGGCTCATATTATTCAAGTTATTCAAGACTCGCTTAAAAGAGCCATCGGGATCCTATACAATCCCTCACCGGTGACTCATTTTCAGGTTCTGCCATGAGAAAAACGCTTTACCTTCGGATCATAATCGCCTACCTGCTCTTCGGCCTGTTCGGATTTTTCGCAGTGGCCACCGTTATCTCCAGAATAACGATGGAATACTGTGTCCGGGACAAGGCCAGGCTCCTGTATGGAGAGGCCACTCATATTTCCGATACCTACGCGACCGACCTCTACAATTCCAGGGTTTCTCTGGAAATCGTCCAGGGGCAGATGGAAGCCCTGTCCGCCTATATGGACACGGAGATCTGGATCCTCAACCCCTCCGGCCGCATGATCGTCAATTCCCGGCAGGCCCCCGATCCTTCCGCAGAGACCTTCGTAGAGGGCTTCGACTCCACTTTTACAGCCGGAAACTACTACACGACCGGCACCTTTTTTGATTCCTTTGACAAAGAGGTCCTCAGTGTCACAGTTCCCATCACCGGCAGCTTCAAAATCCGCGGCTATGTTGTCATTCATATGCCCATGGAAAAGGTCCGCCGTGACGCGGACGGCATTCTGAACATAGCCTATATGGAACTGGTCCTCCTGATCGTCCTGTCTCTCATCATCCTCCTGTTTTTCACAGAATATGTCTATCGTCCTCTGCGGCGCATCATCGCCGCGGCCGAACAGTATGCCCTTGGAAACATGCACTACCACATCCCTGTCGAGCGCGAAGACGAACTGGGATACCTGGCTGCTTCCCTGGGCTACATGGCAGACACGATTGCGCGTTCGGAGGATGATCAGAAAAAATTTATAGCAAATATCTCCCACGATTTCCGCTCCCCCCTAACCTCCATCCACGGATTTCTGGAGGCCATGCTGGATGGCACGATTCCTCCGGAGCGGTATGAACACTATCTGGGAGTTGTCCTCGCCGAGACCGAGCGCCTCACCAAGCTGACCAACGGCCTCCTCACCCTCAACAATCTCACTACGGGCGGCATGCTGCTGAACCGGACGGATTTTGACATCAACGCCGTGATCCGGTCCGTCGCCGCCTCCTTCGAACAGACCTGCCGCACCCGCAATATCCACATCCACCTGGTTCTGGTGGGCAAAATACTGTTTGTCAACGCGGATCTGGAAAAAATACAGCAGGTCCTTTACAACCTGATCGACAACGCCTTAAAATTCAGCCGTCCGGACTCCGACATCACGATCGAAACTACCGAAAAAGGAGAGACGATCTTTGTATCTGTCCGCGACAGCGGCATAGGCATTCCCAAAGCGGACCAGCCGCTGATCTGGGACCGCTTCTACAAGACCGACCTGTCCAGGGGCAAAGACAAAAAAGGGACAGGCCTTGGCCTGTCCATAGTCCGCGAGATCATCCGCGCCCACGAAGAAAACATCACCCTTGTGAGCACCGAAGGCGTCGGGAGCACATTTACTTTTACACTGCGGCGCTCCGACCGCAACGACGTCCTGAATGAGGACGGCGAATCGGAAGTCTGACCGGAACGATCTGTTTTATCCTGCCGTCTGTCAACGTCTGTCAATTAGAATCGGCAGACACGGTTTCTCAATAAGTTTTCAATTCATTTTTCAATACTTTTTCAATACTTTTTCGATATTTTTTTCAAAGATAAAGACCGCGGAATCCGCGGTCTTTATCTCATTATTTCCAGTGCAGTCTGTGCAGCTCTCCTTCCCGCTCCAGCCCCGGGAATCCATTACGGCGCAGAGCCTCATATAAAACCACCGCCACCGCGTTGGAAAGATTCAGGGACCGTATTCCGTACCCCATGGGGATCCGGATGCAGGTCTCCTCGTTGTCCACCAGTATTTCCTCTGGAATTCCCGCGCTCTCCTTGCCAAACATGATGTAGTCATCAGGCCCGAAATCCGCATCGCAATACAGCTTTTTTGCCTTGGTGGTGGCAAACCAGATGCGGGGAGGACGCTTTTCTTCCCATTCGCCTTCCTTTTCTTCTTTCTCTTTATCATCTGATTTGTCGGAATGATAGGAGATGCTGCCGAAATTTTCCAGCAGAAAGTCCTCATAATCCCGATAGCGGCGGACATCCAGCTGAGACCAGTAGTCCAGTCCCGCCCTCCTGAGTTCCTTCTCTGTGATGTCAAATCCCAGGGGCTCGATCAGATGAAGCGATGTGTTTGTCGCGGCACAGCTTCTCCCTATATTTCCTGTATTTCCCGGTATTTCCGGCTCATGCAATACGATATGCATTTTTCCGTCTTCCTTTTTCCATGCTGACTATTGCCTTTATTAAAGACTCCCTTGTAAAAATCCTGAAGACATTCCGCTGTGTGAATGTCCCCAGGACCTTTAACGAAGCCTTTAAACCTTATAAGTGTCTATGTTTCTCAATAATGTAAGGGTCAAATTTAATCAAATGATGTAAAGGTCAAAAGCCAGGAAAAGGCTCTGAGACTCGTCAATATGCACAAACAACCGCAGGACCATTGCGCAGCTCCGAAGGAGATGTTGCGTGCCTGGTACTTGGGCGCTGGTTTTTAGCGCCCTTAGTACCGCT
>JBGUNJ010000110.1:0-4860 GCA_045117315.1 Lachnospiraceae bacterium
ACGCGCCGCCAAACGCCGTACAACTCGGGTTTTTCGCGAAAAAGCCGCGAAAAACGCCTCGAGTTTCGAGCCGGTCTGTACAGTAACTATCGGGCTCCTATTGGAGCAAAATATTTTGTTTTGCTCTTTACACATTTGAATGTATATGCTAATATACTGTGGTTCGTGTGTATCCGCACACTGACGCGAAACACTATGCCGATGCTTTGCGAACGGACACTCCGGCCTTCGCGCGGCATCCGGTGAATGACCTATTACAGGAGGATTTAAGATGATTTCCAAAGAAAAGAAAACAGCTATCATGCAGGAATATGCCCGCAAGGAAGGCGACACAGGTTCACCCGAGGTTCAGATCGCAGTTCTGACCGAGCGTATCCGTGAGCTCACTGAGCACATCAAGGTTCATCCCAAGGATCACCACTCACGCCGCGGCCTTCAGAAGATGGTCGGTAAGCGCAGAGGCCTTCTTGATTATGTCAAGAGAAACGACATCGAGGAGTATCGCGCATTGATCAAGAGGCTCGGCATCAGAAAGTAATCCGATGCATGACAGCATCAGGGAAGATGCATTTATGCCTGTTTAAGCGTAAAGGGCGGCAGGAGCCGGCAGTATCCGGTTCCTGCCGTTTTTCACACGCTGAGCCGGCATGCTTTTTCCAAGAGCAGGGACATCCTTTTTCCCTTCGCGGTTTTCGCGGTAAAGGATTGAAACCTGGACATCCTTTTCCCTTCACGGTAAAGGACCGGAGCCGGGACTTCCGGCAGATTCCCGTCGGAGAAAAAAGCGCTGAATGCAGGAACTTCCCTGAGATTTTCGAACGAAGAGAAGAGAAGAAGCGTAAGGAGAATGAAGATTATGTATAAGACTTTTTCAATGGAAGTCGGCGGACGCACACTGAGCGTCGACATCGGCCGCGTCGGCAAGCAGGCCGGCGGCTGCGCGTTCATGCACTACGGGGACACCACTGTGTTCTGCGCCGCGACGGCATCCGAGAAACCGCGTGACGGCATTGACTTTTTCCCGCTGAGCGTGGAGTATTCCGAGAAGTTCTACGCCGTCGGCAAAATGCCCGGTGGTTTCAATAAGCGCGAGGGAAGGCCCAGTGAGAACGCCATCCTCACAAGCCGTGTCATCGACCGTCCCATGCGCCCGCTGTTCCCCAAGGATATGCGCAATGACGTCACTCTCGAGTGCCTGGTCATGAGCGTGGATCCCGCCTGCAGACCTGAACTGGTCGGCATGCTGGGCGCAGCGATTGCTACTGTTATTTCCGACATTCCGTTTGACGGCCCTGTCGCCATGACCCAGATCGGTATGATCGACGGCGAGCCCGTCATCAACCCCAGCCAGGAGCAGTGGGACAAGGGTGACCTCCAGCTGACAGTTGCCTCCAGAGAAGACAAGATCATGATGATCGAGGCCGGCGCCAATGAGATCCCCGATGAGGAAATGATCCGCTGCATCTATATGGCTGACGAGCAGAACAAGAAGATCATCGAGTGGATCAAGGGCATTGTCGCGGAGTGCGGCAAGACCAAGCGCGAATACGAGAGCTGCGCGGTTCCCGAGGAGCTGTTCGCGGCAATCAAAGAGATCGTCCCTCCCGCACAGATGGAAGAGGCTGTCTTCACAGACGACAAGCAGACCCGCGAAGGCAACGTCTCTGTTTTCAAGGAGAAGCTTCGCGAAGCGTTCGCCGACAACGAGGAGTGGCTTGCCATTCTCGATGAGGCGGTTTATCAGTACGAGAAGAAGACTGTCCGCAAGATGATCCTGAAAGACAACAAGCGCCCCGATGGCCGCGCTCTGGATCAGATCCGTCCTCTGGCAGCAGAGGTCGACATCATCCCCCGCGTCCACGGAAGTGCCATGTTCACCCGCGGACAGACCCAGATCTGTGACGTTGTCACTCTGGCTCCTCTTTCCGAGGCACAGCGCGTCGAGGGTCTCGACCCCAACATCACTGAGAAGCGCTATGTCCATCACTACAATTTCCCGTCCTATTCCGTAGGCGAGACCAGGGTCTCCAGAGGTCCCGGACGCCGCGAGATCGGACACGGCGCCCTGGCTGAGCGCGCCCTCATGCCCGTCCTGCCTTCCATCGATGAGTTCCCGTATGCGATCCGTGCGGTCTCCGAGACTTTCGAATCCAACGGTTCCACCTCCATGGCTTCCACCTGTGCTTCCTGCATGGCCCTGATGGCAGCAGGCGTCCCGATCAAGAAGCCCGTCGCAGGCATCAGCTGCGGCCTTGTCACCGGCGAGACCGACGATGATTTCGTCCTCCTCACCGATATCCAGGGTCTGGAAGATTTCTTCGGCGACATGGACTTCAAGGTGACCGGCACAAAGGATGGTATCACCGCGATCCAGATGGACATCAAGATCCACGGTCTGACAAAGGATATCGTCAAAGGCGCTATCGCGCGCTGCCGCGAAGCAAGGATGTTCATCATGGACGGCGTTATGCACGACGCTATTGCCGAGCCCCGTCCCACTGTCAACGAGTACGCTCCCAAGATCGACTTCATGCAGATTGACCCTGAGAAGATCGGTGATGTCGTCGGCCAGCGGGGCAAGACGATCAACGAGATCATCAAGCGCACAGGCGTTCAGATCGATATCAACGATGACGGCAGCGTCTCCATCTGCGGCAGTGAGCAGAAGGGTATGGACGAAGCCAAGCGCATGATCCAGATCATCACGACAGAATTTGAAGAAGGTCAGATCCTGGACGGCGTCGTCGTCAGCATCAAGGAGTTCGGCGCATTCATCGAGTTCGCTCCCGGCAAAGAGGGCATGGTCCATATTTCCAAAATCGCCCCTCACCGCATCGAGCATGTCGAGGATGTCCTGACTCTGGGTGACAAGGTCCGCGTGGTCTGCCTGGGCAAGGACCGCATGGGAAGACTTTCCTTCTCCATCAAGGACGCACAGAAGTCCTCCGGCGGAAGAGACAGAAGGCGCAGAGTATAATAAACAACGGTCTTTCCTTATTACTGATACCCGCGGCCGGCATGGCCGCTGAGAAAGAGGAGCCGGATCCGCTTCAGGATCCGGGACCGGAAATCTTAAATTACGTCAGAAAAGAGGCAGCTCCGCGGAACTGCCTCTTTGTGGCGTTGACACACAAATGTTTAGAAACGCAAGTGAGGAACATATGTCATCGATTAAAGACGAAGTGGCCAGGCGGCGTACATTTGCCATTATTTCACACCCTGACGCAGGTAAGACAACACTGACAGAGAAGTTTCTGCTCTACGGCGGCGCGATCAACCTTGCGGGAAGCGTCAAGGGAAAAGCGACCGCCAGGCACGCGGTCTCCGACTGGATGGAAATAGAGAAGCAGAGAGGTATCTCGGTCACGAGCAGTGTCCTGCAGTTTGAATATGACGGGTGCTGCGTCAATCTGCTGGATACTCCCGGCCACCAGGACTTCTCGGAGGATACTTACAGGACTTTGATGGCCGCGGACTCGGCAGTCATGGTCATCGATGCGTCCAAGGGCGTCGAGGCCCAGACCAGAAAGCTCTTCCAGGTCTGCACAATGCGCCACATCCCTATTTTTACATTCATCAACAAGATGGACCGGGACGCGCTGGACACCTTTGACCTTCTCGACGACATTGAGAAAAATCTCGGCATCGACACCTGCCCCATGAACTGGCCGATCGGATCCGGAAAAGCCTTCCGCGGCGTATATGAGCGCAGCAGCGGCGAAGTGATTCTCTATTCGGACACAGAGAAGGGCACGAAAGAAGGAAAGCAGGAGCGGATCGCCCTGGCGGACGAGGAAAAAATCCTGGCCGCGATCGGGGAGGACCCCTACGAGACTCTGTCCGGTGAGGTGGAGCTTCTGGACGGCGCCAGCGCGGACTTTGACCTGGGTGCCGTACAGGCCGGAATGCTGACCCCCGTCTTTTTCGGATCGGCGCTGAACAACTTCGGCGTCGAGGTCTTCCTGCAGAACTTCCTGGAGATGGCGCTTCCGCCCTCAGCCAGAAATTCGGACGCAGGCCCCATCGATCCCGTAGAAGAAGGTTTTTCAGCCTTTGTATTCAAGATCCAGGCAAATATGAACAAGGCGCACAGGGACAGGATCGCATTCATGCGCATCTGTTCCGGCCGCTATGAAATCGGCATGGAAGTCAGGCATGTGCAGTCTGGCCGTGTGCAGAGGCTGTCCCAGCCCCAGCAGCTTATGGCAAGCGACCGCAAGATCCTCGAGGAGGCATACGCGGGGGACATCATCGGCGTGTTCGACCCGGGTCTCTATTCGATCGGCGATACATTCTGCCTGCCCAAAAAGAATTTCCGCTACGAGGGCATTCCCACTTTCGCTCCCGAACATTTCGCCAGGGTGCGGCAGGTCGACACGATGAAGCGAGACCAGTTCGTCAAGGGAATCACCCAGATCGCCCAGGAGGGCGCGATCCAGATCTTCCAGGAATACAATACGGGTATGGAAGAGATCATCTGCGGCGTCGTCGGCATGCTGCAGTTTGACGTACTCAAATTCCGCCTGAAGAGCGAATACAACGTAGAGATCATCCTGGAGACTCTTCCTTACGAACACATCCGCTGGATCGTGAACCGCGATATCGATGTCATGAAGATCACAGGCACCACGGATATGAAACGCATCAAGGACCTCAAGGGAAATCCCCTGCTGCTCTTCATCAATCCATGGTCAGTGGGCATGGTGCTGGACAGGAACGAGGGACTGGAACTCGAGAATTTCTCAAAGAACTGAGAAAGCACCTGTTTCAGACAGGAACGGCGTTCGCCCCATTCGCGAAGCGAATTCAGCATGGGCGAACGCAAGTTACTATTCACGCCCTCGATAGGGCGTGAATAGT
>JBGUNJ010000111.1:0-7937 GCA_045117315.1 Lachnospiraceae bacterium
GGGTTTTTAATTGTTCACGTGTAGTATCCATACTGGAATACTGTCGCAGGTCCGCCCAGTTGTCAAGCGTATACCTGGCGATCTTTCGGGAGTCCGCAGGGTCGGATTTGACTTTCCGGATGGTGTTGTTCCCGAAATTTTTGATCAGATGCGCGTTGACAACACTGACAAAGATTCCGTGATCAGACAAGGTGCGCAGTACCGGCTCGTGATACCGGCCTGTAGATTCCATCACCACTTTGGTGTCTCCATCCAGGGAAAGGATGTAATCCGTGAGTTTTTTTTACTCAGACGAAGAATGGTACACATCGAAAGGCTTCCTGACCACTCTGCCGCCCGGCTGAAGGACCGTAACGGTGCTCTTTCCCTTTGAAGCATCAATACCGACTGCGTTGTACATACGTATACCTCCCAGAATAAAGAATTGCATGGAGCCAGCGGTTTTCCATTGCTTATTCAATCTCCTGGGTATCATACGGACTTGTACAGGACAGTCCAACCTGCTTAAACCGAACAGCTGCGAATGGAAGGCTGGCTGACTGGCTATTCAACGGACACCTATGGGTCCAAGTAACGCGTCGTCATGCCAATGCCTGTCCATTATACAGCTTGGGCAATGGAACGGTCAGTCCTTTCTGGCAGAGAGGTATCTGACCACCATGGAATACTGTCTCCCCGGACAATGGGCCAAGCTAAACTCACTGGCCTGTTTGTCTGGCACAAGTCAGCACTGGGCATAATCAAGGGCGGCCCTGCGCTTCGCGCACCCCCGCACCCCACCCTATATCGCCCTTTGATATTTTGGATGGATTAAACACTGTACGGGATTACTTTGTAACTGTGGGGAGAATAGTAATCTCCTTACAAAACCATAATAGGAGTAACTGACGAACGGCAGCGGCGGGATGGCCTGATCCTCATGGAGTCTGCATAAAAGGTGTTTAAAGGTATTAAAAAGCAGCGTTCAGTAACATGTTTGAATGAATATGAATGATTTTTTGGTTTTTCGAGTGGAATAATTTAAAATAACGACATTTAATGCTTGATTTTGATTGAGTTTGACTGTATAATACAGCTATAAGATGAAAGGAGGTCAGGGAATGATCTACACAGTAACATTCAATCCGTCGCTGGACTATATCGTTTCGGTTCCGAACTTTGAACTCGGAAAGACCAATCGTACAGTCTATGAGCAGATGCTGGCCGGGGGAAAGGGCATCAATGTCACCACCGTGCTCAGAAATCTTGGGATTGACAGTACCGCCCTTGGATTTGTCGCCGGCTTTACCGGGGACGAGCTGATCCGCAGGATGAACGAGATGGGACTCCGGAATGACTTTATCCGCATCGGAAACGGCTTCTCCAGAATCAACCTGAAACTGAAGGATGTTGACGGCACCGAGATCAACGGCATGGGACCGGTCATCGATCAGGCCGGGCAGGATGCCCTGATGGACAAGCTCAATACCCTGAAGGAGGGAGACACGCTTGTTCTCGCGGGGAGCATTCCGGAGAGCATGCCAGGGACGATTTATTCCAACATTCTGGAAGCGCTTCAGGGCCGCGGGATCCGTTTTGTGGTCGATGCCACAAAGGACCTTCTGCTCAATGTCCTGCAGTATCATCCCTTCCTGATCAAGCCCAATCACCACGAGATCGGCGAGATCTTTGGTGTGAAGCTGGAGACAAGGGAATCTGTAGTCCCCTACGCGAAAAAGCTTCAGGAAATGGGAGCTGTCAATGTGCTGGTATCCATGTCCGGTATGGGCGCGGTCCTTCTGGACGAGAACGGCCAGGTCCACGCGCTTCCCGCTCCCAAAGGAGAGCTGGTCAACGCTGTCGGCGCAGGCGATTCCATGGTCGCAGGCTTTTTGACAGGATGGGAGGAGAAGCACGATTACGAGCACGCCTTCCGTATGGGCGTGGCCACGGGCAGTGCCAGTGCTTTCTCGGATCTTCTCGCCACCCGTGAGGAAGTCATGGATGTCTACGGACGTCTGGACGGGTAAACCCGCAGCGGTATTCTGTCACCGGCTGTCACTCTGACGGGCGGCATGGCAGGTACTTAAACACAATAAACAGTCATCATAAAGGGAAGACAGACCGGTCCCGGACATTTTGGGACGGCTTTTGCCACAGTTCTGTTTCAGTGAGGATGCCTCACAGACCATTGTCACAGAGGAGACTTACAGACCTTTGCCGCAGAGGACGCCTCACAGACCATTGTCACAGAGGATGACCGGAATGTCTGTTTACACACTGATTTACGTGTAAAAGGAGGAATTTGATTTATGCGTATTACTGATTTGCTCGATCGCCGGAGTATCGACCTGAACGGCGCACCGAAGAAAAAGAATGAAGCTCTGGACCAGATGGTAGAACTGATGGCCAAAAGTGAAAAGATCCGTGATCTGGACGCTTACCGGGCGGAAGTCTATCGCAGAGAAGAAGAGTCCACCACCGGTATCGGCGAAGGTATTGCCATCCCGCACGGTAAATGCGATGCGGTCATCAAGCCCGGTCTTGCGGCCATGGTCGTCAAAGACGGTGTCGACTACGACTCTCTGGACGGCGAGCCCGTCAACCTGATCTTCCTGATCGCTGCCCCGATCACCAAGGACAACGTGCACCTGGACGTGCTCAGCAAACTGTCCCGTCTGCTCATGGATGAAAAGTTCAGCGAAGACCTGAAGAATGCTAAGGATGTGGACGAGTTCCTCGCTGTCATCGACGCGGCGGACGCAAAAGATGAGATGGTCGAGAACGGCGCTCCCCAGGTTATGGCAGCCCTCGCGGACGGCGCATGCAAGATCTGCGCTGTTACATCCTGCCCTACCGGCATCGCGCATACATATATGGCAGCGGAAGGCATCGAGAAAGCCGCCAAGGCAGCAGGCTGCTGGGTCAAGGTTGAGACCAGAGGCTCCGGCGGAGCAAAGAATGTCCTTACCGATCAGGAGATCGCGGACGCTGACTGCATCATCGTCGCGGCGGACGCAAAGGTTCCCATGGATCGTTTCCACGGCAAGAAGCTGATCGAAGTTCCCGTTTCTGACGGTATCAGCAAGGGACCTGAACTGGTCAAGCGCGCTATGGCGGGCGACGCGCCTGTATGGAACGCGGGTAATGCGGCAGCTGCTTCCACAGCGGCAGCCGGCAAGGCATCCGGCGGCGCAGGCCACAAGATCTACGTCCAGCTGATGAACGGCGTTTCCCACATGCTTCCTTTCGTCGTAGGCGGCGGTATCCTGATCGCCCTGGCATTCCTGATCGACGGTCTTTTAGTAGATATGAACGCACTGTCTGTGGCAGACAGAGGCAACTTCGGTTCCATCACCCCTGTCGCTGCAACCCTGAAATCCATCGGCGGCGTGGCATTCGGCTTCATGCTTCCCGTCCTTGCGGGTTACATCGCGGAGAGTATTGCTGACAGACCCGGTCTTGCAGTCGGTTTCGTAGGCGGCATGATCGCGGCAAACGGCAAGTCCGGTTTCCTCGGCGCACTGGTCGCCGGTTTCGTAGCCGGTTACGTTGTACTGTTCCTGCAGAAGCTCTTCAACAATCTTCCCGAGTCCATCGAGAAGATCGCTCCCGTCCTTCTGTATCCCCTGTTCGGTATTCTGCTGACAGGCCTGATCATGATGTTCATTGTTGAGCCTCCGATCGGCGCCCTGAACACCGGCCTGAACAATGCTCTGAGCGGCATGAGCGGCAGCAGCAAGCTTATCCTGGGCCTGATCCTGGGCGGCATGATGGCTATTGACATGGGCGGCCCCTTCAACAAGGCTGCATACGTTTTCGGTACTGCATCCATCGCGGCAGGCAACTATGACATCATGGCAGCAGTCATGATCGGCGGTATGGTACCTCCCTGCGCAATCGCTCTGGCAACCATCCTGTTCAAGAACAAGTTCACCAAGGAAGAGAGAGAGTCCGGCCCCGTCAACTTCATCATGGGTCTTGCATTTATCACTGAGGGCGCTATCCCCTTCGCAGCTTCCGATCCCGGCCGCGTCCTTCCTTCCTGCATCATCGGCTCCGGAATCGCAGGCGCGCTTTCCATGGTCTTCGGCTGCACACTGATGGCTCCTCACGGCGGCATCTTCGTATTCCCTGTTGTCGGCAACTGGCCCATGTATATCGTCGCCCTGATCATCGGTACCGTCGTAGGCACCTTCCTTCTGGGCTTCCTCAAAAAGCCTGTTGAGGAATAATAATTGAATAATAATTGAGATCACTCTCAGAATATTACTCTGGGAAAATTATCCTTGGAAAAATGCAGGGGAGCTGTACCTTTATGGTGCGGCTCCTTTTTTATGACACGGCCCATGCAAGGTATTTTTCCGCCTTACTGCGGACACGGGCCGGTCGGGAGGTAGAGGCGGCGTGTCCGCCTCTATCCTATTCGCAGGGCTGCCATAAGGTGTCTTTCGCCTGATGGCGAACGACAGTCCGCGGGAGGGTAGAGGGCGGCAGAAAAATTTGCTGAGGGCAGTTCCATACAATCGTGTTTTTTTGTATAATCAGATAGAGGCTATCACAAACAATCACAAACAATCAAAAATGGGGATGAGTCCTGCGCAGAGTGCTTTAATGTGTTTTCCTTTCATACAGGTTTCTAAAAAGAGAGTGTGTAATTTACAGATTTCTTAAAGGAAGCGTGTAACTTGCAGGTCTCTTAAAGGAAGCGTGTAACTTGCAGGTCTCTTAAAGGAAGTGTGTATCTTACAGGTCACTCAATAAGGAGGTATTTATGTTCGCTGAACAGCGGCATCAGCATATCCTGCAGATTCTGGATTCCCGCGGCAGCGTCACGCTCACGGAACTGGTTCGCATGCTGAACGCATCGGAATCCACGATCCGGCGCGATCTGCAGGAGATGGATAAAAAAGGGCTTCTGGTCCGGGTCTTCGGCGGCGCCATGTCCGTCAACAACAAGACCGACCTCCGTGAAGAGGGGGTCTCAGAGAAGCAGACGGTCAATATAGAAGAAAAGCAGCGGATCGGAAAATATGCAGCAGCCCTGATCAAACCGGATGATTTCGTTTATATTGACGCGGGGACCACGACCGGCGCCATGATTCCATATATCGCGGAATACGATGCGGTCTATGTGACAAATGCTATGGTACATGGCCTTGAACTGGCCAGACGCGGTTTCCGGGTCAACCTGATCGGAGGGGAGATCAGGGGCGTCACGGAAGCAATCGTCGGCAACGCGGCCTGCGAAGAGATGCGCGCCTACAACTTTACCAAATGTTTTATGGGGACCAACGGTGTCAACTCTGAAAACGGTTTTACGACTCCCGATATCAACGAAGCCCTGATCAAGGGCCGGGCGATCGCCCAGTCCAGAGAGCGCTATGTCCTGTGTACTGTGGAGAAATTCCACATCATCGCGCCTGTCCGCTTTGCCTCTTTTACAGATGCTGTTATTATCACGGATCAGTATCCCAACGACTGGTATGCCCGACAGGACAATATAATCTGTGTCCGGCCGGAAGAGACTTCTTCTTAAAGAAATGCCGCCACAATTTATAAAGAACTGCCGCTATAATTTATAAAGAACTGCCGCTATAATTTATAAAGAAATGCCGCCGGACTGTCTGGCCTGGGATACCTGCTGCCTGGCGGATACACATATTATTTGGAACAGAACCTGATGCAAGAGAAAAAAGGGGGATAAACATCATGGAGAAGAAGGGCTTTTTTTCATCCCTTGGCAAAAGAAAACTGGGAGTAGTACTGAATCTGTTCTATGCCTACATGTCGCTGGGTCTGGTACTGATCATGCTGGGAGCGATTCTGCCGGCGCTGAAAGAGGACTACGCGCTTTCCTATCAGGTCGGGGGAGCTCTGCTGTCTGTCCAGTCCGTCGGATATGTGCTGGCCGGCCTGCTGGCTGGTTACCTTCCCCTGCTGCTGGGGATCAAGGCTTCCTTTATTCTGATTCAGCTTTCGGTGACACTGGGCTTCATCATGCTGCTGATCAGCGGCAATCCCGTGTGGCTTCTGATCGCCATGTTTCTGATTGGCATCGGCAAGGGCGGCATCACCAATTACAACAATCTGCTGATGAACATATACAGCGAGGGAAATGCTGGCCCCCTGAATATACTGCACGCCTGCTTTGCCGCGGGCGCGGTCATCGCGCCTCTGATCGCCATGGCGGTCTCCGGCTGGCGCCCGGCAGTCATCATCGGATGTATCTGCTGCGTGGCCTCACTCGTCTTCCTGATGCCCGCAGGGTTTTCGAACGCGGACCTGGAGACTTCAGATGACCCGGATACTGCTGACGGAGCAGGAGAGGGTATAAAAAAGAAAGTAGATTACGGCTTTTTCAAAGAGAAGCTGTTCTGGGTCACAGCGGTCATCTGCTTCTTCTATCAGGCAGTGGAAGCTTCCTTCATGGGATGGATGACCAGCTTCCTGATCGAAACGGGAGTCATGACTGAATCCCTTGCCCAGTTCACCACATCCGTGCTCTGGATGGCCCTGATGGCGGGCAGGCTCCTCTGTTCCGTCGCCGCCAGGAAGTTCAGCCCTAAATATATGATCATCGCGCTGACCATGATCACCACAGTCTTTATCTTCGTGCTCCTGCTGGGCACCTCGCCTGCCGTACTGATCATAGCGACCGCCGGCATCGGACTGGGCATGTCGGGCATGTTCGGGACCTCCGTCTCCAACGCGGGAGATATCTTTTCCAAATACCCGGTCTGCATGGGCTTCTTCGTGTTCCTGACCAGTATGGGCGCTATCGTAGCTCCCGCGATCATCGGCTCCGTAGCCAATACAGCAGGCATGCAGACAGGTATGTCCACGCTTCTGGTCTTCGCCGCCTTAATGGTTGCGGCAGCGGTCGTCAATATATTAATACAGAAGAAAGGGAAAGAGCTTTCCTGAAAAAGAAAAATATCTTTCCAGAGACAGAAAAAGAGACGCGTGAGCGTCTCTTTTTTGAGGTCTTTTTCCGGTCTTTCAAGGCTTCCGGCAAAAAAATAATGCAGCTAACAGGACTCGAACCTGCACGGGGGTGCCCAACAGAACCTAAATCTGCCGCGTCTGCCAATTCCGCCATAGCTGCATAATGTAAAAGCTGTATTGATTTTGATTTGGATCCGGCCGAAGCAGGACGGACCGGAATGTTGATGTGGATCCGGCCGAAGCAGGACGGACCGGAATGTGACCGCATGAAAACCGGGCCGAAGCAGGATGGACCGGAACATGATGATCACATGACAAAGGCTGTGTCATAAAAAACGACGGCGCGAAATGATGACAAAGGCTGTGTCATAAAAAAAGCGACGACGCAAAATGAATTGGGCCGCCGCAGAAAAAAGGAAAAAGAAAATAAGAAAAAGTGAGACATGGGGGACTCGAACCCCCGACAACTTGATTAAAAGTCAAGTGCTCTACCATCTGAGCTAATGTCCCATATGAACTGGGCTAGTTGGGATCGAACCAACGTTACAGCAGTCAAAGTGCTGTGCCTTAACCACTTGGCGATAGCCCATCATTTGACCGCCCAACAAGGCTGTAAGTCATTGCATAAAAAAAGGGTGGGTAATGGGACTCGAACCCACGATCTCCAGAACCACAATCTGGCGCGCTAACCAACTACGCCATACCCACCATATTATGTTGACCATCGGAACAGAAGAGTAATCTGTTCCGAATATGCCCGGGGGGACTCGAACCCCCGACACCCGGCTTAGAAGGCCGGTGCTCTATCCAACTGAGCTACGGACACATAAGCCGCTCGCATTAAATATCTGTAAGCTCTTACAGTAATCGCTGCCCTGCACTGTATGCCTGAACAAAGTTCCAAGGCAACTGATTGTTTATAGCAATGCGAAAGCGGGTGATGGGAATCGAACCCACATATCTAGCTTGGAAGGCTAGTGTTCTACCACTGAACTACACCCGCACATAAA
>JBGUNJ010000112.1:0-16688 GCA_045117315.1 Lachnospiraceae bacterium
TGGGGCGAACGCCGTTCCACTCGGGTTTTTGCGCTGAAAATCGCGCAAAAACGCCTCGAATTCGAGGGGGTCTGTACTGTAACGTCATGCCTGCTTATGGCGCGGCCTGCAGATTCATTTCTGACTTGCCTTACCTGCTTATGGCGCGGACCGCAGGTTCATTTCTGACTTGTCATGCCTGCTTATGGCACTGCCCGCAGATTTACTTCTGACGCGCCCTGATCCTTCCGTGTGCCTGAAGAACTGGGGTGAGTGTGCGGATGATCGTCTGTATATCCACGGGTTTCGCGATAAAGGCATCCATGCCGGCCTCAAGGCACCTGCGCATATCCTCCTCAAATACATTCGCTGTCATCGCGATGATGGGGATTCCCGCGTGGTCCAGATCCTGCATTCCCCTGATTCTGGCCGTCGCTTCATAGCCGTCCATAACGGGCATCTGCACATCCATCAGGATCACATCATAATAGCCCTTCTGGGAAACCGCCACCTTGCGCACTGCATCACGGCCGTTCACGGCGCTGTCGGTCTCAAATCCTGCTTCCTGAAGGATCTCACAGGCAATCTCCATATTGAGTTCATTGTCCTCCACCACAAGAATCCTCTTGCCGTGGGGATCCAGTTCCACAAAAAGTTCCCTTGCCGAAAGATCCCGCTCCTCCTTCAGGGGAGGCCGGCCGGGAACATTTTCTTCTTTTTCCGGTCCTGTACCGGTCTCCGAACTGTTTATACTGATACTATCGTAGTCCGGTACGGTGTCCTCTTTGCCGTCTTCCCTGCTGCTCTCGTCTGTCACGGAATCCGCCACGGGATCTGCCCGGGAATCCGTCCCGTAATCCGCCCCTGATTCTGTGCCGGAATCCTTCCGGGAATCCATCCCGCCGGGCAGGTCTGATGCGGGAAGCAGATCGTCTTTCTCCTGCAGATGCAGGAAGAGATGGATGATGATCTCCGTCCCTTTTCCCTTCTCCGAATGTATATCGATCGTACCTCCCATGGCCTCCACGATTCCTTTGCAGATTGCCATTCCAAGTCCGTTTCCGGGCACCCGGCTCAGGGTGGAATTATACTCTCTCTCAAAAGGCTCAAAAACACGTACGATAAAGTCACGGCTCATCCCGATGCCGTTGTCCCGCACTTTGATCGAAATCGAGGCATAACCCGCGGGCGCCGGCAGTTCCTCAGCGATCTCCAGGGAAATTTCTCCTCCCGGACCTGTAAATTTCACGGCATTGCCCAGCAGATTCAGAAGGAGCTGACGGAAGACCAAAGGGTCAAACCTGTATTTCATTCCCGTCACAGATTCGGCACTTACCACGAATTCCTGCTCCTTCTCACGGATCTGGGGAAGAAGCGCATTGCGAACATAGGTGATGGTATCATTCAGGTCGGCATTCACTTCGTGCAGCTCCAGCCGGCCGCTCTCGATCCTGCTCATATCCAGGACGTTATTGATCAGATTCATCAGATGATCACTGGAATCCGTGATTTTGTGCAGGCAGTCCCGCACCCGCTCCTTTTCATCCAGATGCTCCATGGCAATATGGGTGAATCCCAGGATCGCGTTCATGGGTGTCCGTATATCATGGGACATATTGGTCAAAAAGAGGCTCTTGGCCCTGTCCGCGTTTGTAGCGCGCTCCAGCGCGTTTTCCAGAAGGATCCGCTGCTGTTCCTCGCTGCGTTTTTCCTCCGTCTTATCCGCGAATCCGATGATCAGTTCACTCAGCGGTGTGTCCAAAGTACCGGTCCTGACAATCTTCGCCTGCTGGTAAACCGCTCCTCCGCTTCCCTGCGTTCTGAAGGTAAAGGAGAAGACCTCCTTCCCTTCCATATTTCTGCGCAGCACGTCCGGGCGGAGAAAATGAATGAATTTTTCCTGGTCCTGATGAAAAACACCTCTCTCCACAAAGGCATCGACCGTGTCGGCATAAGAAGGCACAAAACATCCCGAGTACTTTCTCATGACCGTTTCACTGCGTCTGTAGATCTCGTAGCTGTCCGAATCCAGATTCACCATAAAGGCCGTTGTATAGTCACGGGACAGGGCCGAGATCATGCGTTTTCTGCGGTCACTCTCCTCTTCGACCTGTTTCTGCGCGGTAATATCGCGCAGGACAAAAACGCCGACCACATCTCCCGAGTTCTCATCCCGTGTGAGCAGAATGCTCTCCCTCAGATAATAAGGCTTTCCGTTTCTGTCCAGGATGCGGTAGGAAAAATCATAATCGCTCTTTCCTTCAGAAAAACGGTCCAGAATGTTTTGCCGGTCCATGATCGAATCAAAGTACTCCCGGTCTCCGGCCTCAACGATCCTTTCCCTCCAGCTCCTGAGATGAACATCCAGGGGTCCGGGTATTTCCATGCCGGGAGCTGTGTAGAATACATCCTGATTGGTGGATTTCCCCGAAAGGATCTCATACCTGGAGAAATTGATCTCATAAAGACCGACAGCATCCTTTTTCAGGACATCCAGATAGCGGGATTCCCGTGCGCTCCTGTTTTCCGGAGTATCCTCATAGACTTTCGCCACCTGCGCCAAAATCCCGTTTCCGACAGCGGTTAAAGGTTCCTCCCTCATTTCGCGCTCCGGCCCGGGCTGACCGATCATGGCATAGACAGGCCTGTCCCCCCTCTTCTCCAGAAGGCGGACCTCAAGGCTCATCCACTTGTTATCTTCCCGTGTGGGGAAGGCAAAATTATAGAAATTCTTTGTCTTCAGCGTTTCAGTCACATGAGGCAGGCCCGCCTCCTCCTCCAGCCAGAAGGCATATTCCGGATCCGGAAAGACGTTGCTGGTCATATGATTGAATTCGGAATAGCTTCCCGCCTTCTGAGCAAGCTCCGTAATGACAGGATCCGCTTCTCTTTCGTAAAGAATATAAAAATCATCCTCTTCGATATCAATGAAGAAAATCCTGATATATTCTTCCCAGAAACTGTTCAGAAGCAGATTTTTAGAAATAGAATCCGGCAGACAAAACGTTTTGCCGGTCCTGCTCCTCATTAATCTATCCATTATCCACTCCACTGAAAAAATACCATTACTGTGGCGCGTCCACTATGCTATACTCTGATGTATGAGTCATCATTATGGCTGCCACACGCATGAAAGGGATCAATATGAAAATTGTCATTGAAGGAACTTATACGACGCCAAATGCAGTCTTTCTGGACAGCTGTCTCCGCATAGGCCGAAAGACCTATTCCTATGAGGATATCACGGATGTGCGCTCTGTCTCTGCCCCCGCCCGTCTGGTCAACGGGCTGGTCCAGCTGTCCACACGTGACGGAGAAGTCCTGCATGTGACATACTTTCTCAGAGATACCGAAAAAATGCGCAGAGCCATGCAGACACTCATGCCCTATGTTAAAAAAAATAAAGAGCAGAGGGCTTCCTCCGCCTTCGTGGAGACCGATATTTTCGGCGACCACAGTTCCCCGGGAAACAGTCATGCCGTCAGTATTGCCGATGAAATCAGGAAACTGGCTGAGCTCAGGGACAAAGGGGATCTGTCTCAGGAAGAGTTTGACCTTCTCAAGAAAAAGCTGATCAGCCGGAACTGAACAGGGGGTTGAGCTGTCCCCGGGCACAGACCGCCGGAAAATATCGGCACATCAACGCGGTTTTATTTTTTTGCGGCATGACGGAACAGATCAGTGTACAGGCGCAAACAACCGATTGGCCGGCGCGGTTTTCACTCTTCCTGCAGCTTCTTGATCAGGGCAAGGATCGCGTCAACCGAATTGAAGTTCTCCGGAAGCAGGTCGTTGACATTAATGCTGATATCAAAGGCATCGTTGATCTCACTCACGATCGAAATAATGTCAAAGGAGTCCAGCAGCTGATCATCGATCAGGGCTGTCTCAGTCTCAAAATCAATCTCCGGTCTGGTCTCTTCCAGAATTTCCATCAGTTCCGCTCTGTTCTCATCCATAGTCGTTTTCTCCATCCGGGGTGCTTTCGGGCAGCCCGTTTTTTCTGTTCATCAGTCTCACTGTTCCGAAAGGGAAACAGTGGTTTTCATGTATTTCACTGTTAAGTCCCGGCAGATACTGCCGGAGAATTCAGGAATATGATCGTGCAGTTCACGGGAAGCAGTTACAGAATTCTCATTGTCCCGTCTGTGCGAGTTTTTTCCTGTCTATTTTTCCGTTTGCGTTGTGGGGCATGCTGTCCAGCCGGATATATTTGGACGGGAACATGTATTTGGGCAGTTTCGCCCTGACCTGTTTCCCGATTTCCTTCTTCATGTCTGAAGCAGCGGAGTAATAGAAAAGGATTTTCTTTTTATCCGGGTCGTAGGAGCAGCAGCACTCCTCTATTCCGGGGACGGCGCCGAGCGTAATCTCAATCTCGCTCAATTCGATCCGGTATCCCATATGTTTGATCTGAAAATCCTTCCGGCTTGCCCAAACGATATTTCCATTTTCATCGTATGAAGCCATGTCACCGGTCCTGTACATGGTCTCACGATATCCAACCAGGGGATTCTGCACGAAAACCTTGTCGGTCATCTCCCTGTTTCCGTAGTAGCCCAGCGAAAGCGTGTCGCCGACCACACATATTTCCCCTTCTCTTCCGCTTTCAGTGATCAGCTGTCCGTCCTCTGACAGCAGAAAGACCTTTGTATTGGGGAAAGGCCTGCCTGTAGGCAGCCTCTGGTCGTCGGGCAGCATGTCCTCGTAGATGTAATACAAAAAGTTGCCTGCCACTTCTGTCGAGCCGTAGATATTGATAAAACGCGTCTCCGGCATATGCCTCTTCCAGTAATTCAGCTGCCTGACAGGCATCTGCTCCCCTACGAAAAAGACCTTGCTGACCGTTTGAGGGACTCCGATCGTCTCCAGTCCGTCGCCGTTTGCCACCAGAGAGAGGGCGGACGGCACCCAGATAATGGTGGTGATCCGGTTCTCAATCAGATAATTGAGCAGCAGCTGGGGAAAAGAGAAGAACTGTTTGGGGATGATGTGGACAGTCAGCCCGCATTTCAGGCAGCAGTACAAATCTTTGGTCGAAGCGTCAAAATAAAAAGGAAACTGGTTGCCGAGCACCTCGTTCTCATCGATGTCGAACATCTCCGTAAAGTCTTCGATAAAGCTGATCATAGAGGCATGGCTCTTGACGACCAGCTTGGGAACCCCTGTCGTTCCTGATGTAAAGACCCCGTACAGGGGGTCGAAGGAACAGGTCCTCTCTATGATCGAGCGCACAGCCCGGTCTGTCTCCCCGCCAGTATAGGGGCCGCATCCGTCAGCCCCTTCGGAGGAGCCATCCTCTGTGTCCTCATGATATACATCGGAAAAGACCAGCCCGGGGACATGATAAGCCTTCCCGCTGCAGCTGACCGCACCCAGAAAATCCACCGACTCCAGCATTGCCTCTATGCGGCCGTCCGGCAGTGAGGCATCGACCAGCACGTAATAATTGCCGCTGTAGACACAGCCCAGCATGCACACAAGGGCGTCGATCTCACGCTCTCCGATCACACAGATCGGCCTGTTGCGGACTCCGCCGGCCCGCTCCGCCAGCTTCATTCCATATTCGAAGGCTCTTCGCCTGAGCTCCGAAAAGGAGATGCGGTCACCCTCACAGATAAAAGCATCCTTGTCGGGCACTCTCCTGCATGTCTCCTCAAGATACTCCAGAATATTTCTCATATCGTCTCACTCCGTCTTTTGCGGGAATCATCAGAACTGGGCATAGATAAAGCTTGCCATATCAAATCCGGGTCCGTACATTCCAAAGACGGCCACCGCCGCGATGGATGTGAGGTAAACCGCCCACCGGAAGGGGAACTGCTGACGGGCGATCACGCCGCGAACTGTCTTTCCTCTCTCATTGATGACATCCACAACGGCCATCAGAATGATCAGCAGGACCATCAGATTGAAATTGGTCTCGTTCACACCGTGCTCGTACAGGCTGCCGTCAAAGAAGATCCATGGATTGAACTTGGAAAAGACTGCCTTTATGACCCTGATCACGTCGTCCATATTGGGCACGACATCGACAAAACGGCCGAATGACAGGATTGCAAGTGTCCGGACCATCTGAAACAGCTTCCAGCCGGCCGCTTCCTCCCGCACATGGAAAAATTTACGCATATCGGCATAGGGCTTCTCAAACAGCGTCTCCGTGGAGACAAAAGTAGCCTGGTAAATGCCGTAAAAAACAAATTTCCAGTTGGCCCCGTGCCAGATACCCACCAGGATAAAGACCATAAAAGAGGCCAGGAAGGAAGGGAATACCTTTCCGAAATAGGGATTCACCTTCTTTTTCAGAGTTTTCTGCATCTTCGCGAAGGGCCTGGAAAGGGCGATGGGATAAAATACGTAATCCTTCATCCAGCTGCCCAGGGACATGTGCCATCTCTGCCAGAACTCGGAAATACTCCTGGCCATATAGGGCTGGCGGAAGTTTTCCCGAAGACGGATCCCGAACATTTCGGAGGCGCCGAAAATGATATCCATTCCACCGGCGAAGTCCGCATAGAGCTGGACACCGTAGAGCAGGATGCCGAACACGAGAGTAAATCCCGCGTATCGATGCTGCACAAACCCGTCAAAAATTTCGTTTACGATGATGACCGCCCTCTCGGCTATGATCATCTTTTTGAAAAAGCCCCACAGCATTCTCAGAATGCCTTCGCGAAACCGCATGTCGTCAAACTTATGGGGTTCAAACAGCTGCCCGGACAGATCATCATAGCGGTTGATGGGTCCCTGCAGGATCGACGGGAAATAGGTTGTGAAAAGAGCCATGCGGAAAATATTCTTTTCCGCCGCGTATTTGCCCCTGTAGACATCGATCAGGTAGCCCATGGTCTGGAAAGTGTAGAAAGACAATCCCAGAGGGAGCAGGAAGCGCAGCTCCGGCAGACGCTGCCGGGCGCCGAGTCCGGTCAGAAGCCCGTTCATATTGACCGCGAAGAAATTGCCGTACTTCAGGACCAGCAGGATGCCGAAATTGATCAGGAGCACCAGGATCAGAATTCTTCTTTTCTTCTTCTGGCCTTCTGCCTTATACTGCTTTTTTTCTTCTCTCGTGGGCTTGACGACCGTTCCGTCAGCCTTTTTTCCCTTCAGCCTGGCATCCACGCCGCTCTGGATCCTGTCCATAAAATAAGCGCCGAAGAAGGTCGTGACGATGGTAACAAGGACATAGATGACGGTGCGCAGGCTCCCTCCGTTGAGATAATACCAGGTACTGGAAACCAGCAGGACCATCCACTGGAATCTGCCCGGCACAAGATAATAAATGACCAGCGAACAGGTCAGAAACAGAATAAACTGCCATGAAAAAAATGCCATTTGTACCTCCCGCCGCGTCAGTGGTTATCGTGGGTGCAGTCCAGAGCCCTGCTGTGGATATTGATATAGCAGGAATCCATCAGTTCTCCGGTCGTCTTGTCAAACACGGCGAAATGAAGGCCCCGGTTCTCCGAGGTGTATTCCAGTCCATTGACCATAATGGAGGCGTCGGTCCGGATCTTTCCCGTCTCCTCGTCGACCCTGCCGCTGGACACCTTATACCTGAGCTTTCCTGAGACGCCTTCATAAGAGTCATTGAAATCGTCTTCAGCCGGGGCACTCTCATAGACGACGCTGCCCCCGTCGATGACCGCGATCCAGGAATGGCCCTCCCATTGACTCAGATTCTGCTTCAGGCCGGATTTTTGCAATAGACCCGCGTCTTCTTTGGTCAGGATCTCGCCGTCCACAAGCCCCCGAAGAGTGACCAGCACGAGGGCGTCGCTCACGGCTTCCCCGTCCGCTCCTCCGGCGTCACTTGCCAGAGTGGCCGCGTAGTCGCGCAGAAACAGAGCCCTGTTCAGTGAGTCCTTCATACGGACAAGAGGATATTTTTCCAGATCCGAGGCAATCGTCTTGTAAGCGCCTCCCTCTTTTCTCCTGTCCGGAATGTCAAAATTCTTATGAATATATTCTCCAAGCGCAGCGGTGAGCTTTGCAGCCCCCCAGCGGTTAAAGTGCTCTCCGTCATATGTATCTGTTTTTACGTCAAGGCCCAGGGTCTTCCCCTCATTGAAATAATTGACACAGGGCACGCCGTTTTCCTTTGCCAGCTTCTCCACCTCATTGGCGGCGGTCCACCTGAGATTATATCCTCCCTGGCCGAAAAACTTGTTTTTTCCTATGACCGGCACGCTGATCATCAAAAGCTGCGTATCATTCTCCCTGCAGAGTTCGATCGTCTTCTCGATGTACTTGCGTGAAATTTCCGGAAGTCCCATCTCCATGTTTTCCGGATCGTCAAAGGGCTCCGCGGCGTCCACTCTGCCGGTCACCTTGCAGCCGTACTCCATCTCCTTTGCCTGGGGAAGGGCATCTTCATAAGTCAGCTCTTCCCACCTGCTGTGGAAGGCGATCAGCGGAAAATACAGGGGCAGAAGGTCTTCCCCTTTCTCGGAAAGATTCCGGATCATATCCAGCCTGTTTCGGGAAAAATAAGGCATTGTGTCCGTGATATAGTGAATATACTGCGACTCCAGCGTCTCCTCACCGATCCACGCCATATTGGTGTCCAGGACGATGAGGGCAGGATGATCTTTCTCAATGGACTCTTTGGCAAGATAGTAGGAGGCCTCCATTGTCTGATTTCCCGTAGAAAGATTATAAGAGGCAATTCCGTAATCCCGATACAGTTCCATGGGATAGATTCCGTACATGACAAAAGACGCCCCGAGAAAAGTGACATCAAAAGTGTTTTTCGGAAACTTATAGTAGCGGGGGCAGAGATTGTCCTCCTGAATCAGCTTGAGCGCACTGTCCAGACGCAGAATCATCACGGCCAGCAGGACAAAAAACAGGATTCCTCCCGCCGCGCGTCTGAGCACCTTCTTCGATTTTCCCATCATTCCTCCACAAAACCGTCGGGATTAAGCGACTGCCAGCGCCATGCATCGGCGCACATGTCCTGAAGGTTCTTTTCCGCAGTCCATCCCAGAATCTCTTTTGCCCTGGAAGGATCCGAATAACAGGTCGCGATATCGCCGGGACGACGGGGATCGATAACATAAGGAAGCTCTTTCCCGCAGGCGGCAGAGAAGGCCTTGATGATGTCCAGCACACTGTAGCCGGTGCCGGTGCCCAGGTTGAAGATATTCACGCCCTCCAGTCTCTCAATGCCCTCGATGGCCTTGACATGCCCCTTTGCCAGGTCCACTACATGGATGTAGTCGCGCACACCGGTTCCGTCGGGCGTGTCATAATCGTTGCCGAAGACATGGATCTTTTCCAGCTTGCCGGAGGCAACCTGGGCGACGTAAGGCAGGAGGTTATTGGGGATTCCCTTGGGATCCTCACCGATCAGGCCGCTCTTGTGTGCCCCGATGGGATTGAAATAACGGAGCAGCATGACGCGCCACTCATTGTCCGCGCGCCAGATGTCGGTCAGGATGCGCTCCTGCATGGACTTGGTCTCTCCGTAAGGGTTGGTCGTAACCCCCTTGGGGCATTCCTCTGTGATCGGGACAAAGGCGGGATCTCCGTAGACTGTCGCTGAGGATGAGAAAACGATCTTTTTGCAGCCGTGCTTTCTCATCACATCGCAGAGGGTCAGGGTGGAGTCCAGATTGTTGCGATAATATTCAATGGGCATACGGGTGGATTCGCCCACTGCTTTGTAACCCGCGAAATGGATCACAGAATCGATCTTTTCCTCATCGAATATTTTTTCCAGTCCCGCCCTGTCGCAGATGTCCTGTTTATAAAACTTCGGCCGGCGACCCGCGATCTTCTCAATGCGGTCTATCACGATCTCTTTCGAATTATAAAGGTTGTCCGCGATCACTACATCGTATCCTGCATCGAGCAGTTCCACGACTGTGTGGCTCCCGATAAAACCTGCTCCACCTGTCACCAGAATTGCCATAATCTTTCACTGCGCCGGCCAGGTTCCTTCCCGGATTCTGATCTTATCCTGATTCTGATCTGATTCTAATCGGATTCTGATTCTGATCTGATTCTGATCTGATCCTGATTCTGATCTGATCCTGATTCTGATTCTGATCCTGATTCTGATTCTGATCTGATTCTGATCTCATCCTGATCTGATCCTGAAGAAGGCTGTCGGCGCTTCTCTCCTTTCTCTTTTTTTCAGCGACTGCCGGCTCCCGTCATCCCGGCGGCTGTTTCTGTTTCCGCAAGGTTTTTTCCGTAAAATTGTTTCAGTATATATTCGTCTCAGAAAGGCCTGAAAAAACCGGAAAATAACAGAAAACCGGCTCTCAAATCATCAATAATAACCGATTTCTATAATACACTGTTTTCCCGGATTGTTCAAACACTGCGGCATAAATTGATTTAAACTACAGGTTCAATGACGGCTTCGGCTTTCGGTGCTACAATTCAGTTGTGTCAGGGTTGAGGAAGCAATCTCTCCCGGAATGCGACGCACTGCAGCGGAATTTATGACTGCATCTTGCTTTTGGGGATCTATAACAAGCGCCGGCCTGGGCGTTATTCAGGTGTCCGGAGAGTCTTTTGGCTGTACGGATTCAAAACTTCGTCATGAATGGATATTCGCAGTAAAGTCACAGAAAAGGGGGAAGGAACACCGTTACTATTCACGCCCTGTCAAGGACGTGAATGTAACTTGCGCCCGCCCATGCTGAATTCGCTTCGCGAATGGGGCGAACGCCGTTCCACTCGGGTTTTTGCGCTGAAAATCGTGCAAAAACGCCTCGAGTTTCGAGCCGGTCTGTACAGATAACGAAATGTCACAGTATTGCAGAAGGCATCTATTTTGACAGTGGAAAATTGTCTGCAATATCTGTATGATTAGAGTGATGTGAAAGCGCTAAATCCTTAAGAAATCCCGGAATCGGACGGTCACAAACCATATCAGGAGGAAATTCATGAAAAAAATCACTGCAATACTATTGGCGGTCACTTTGATATTGGCACTTGCGGCCTGCGGTTCTTCAGCCGGGACTTCTCAGGGGTCATCAGATGTAAATTCTGATACATCTGTTTCACAGGACAATAGAACAGGGATGGATCAGGCCGGAGCTGTATCTACAGGTGCAGCTGCGTGGTCCGTGCAGGGAACAGAACAGGAAAAGTCAGGCGGACTTGGCATTAATCCTGCAGGCGGAGTCGAAAATGACGCTGCAGCTTCTGGCGACATTGATGCAGCGGGAACAGAGACCGTCTCTGATTCAACTGCTGTCCCGGGAACAGAGAGTGCTGTTCAGACAGTTGAAGACAATTCAGACATTTCAGCCGCTTCATCCACAGCCGGGAACGCTGCGCAGGACGCCACGGATGCATCTGCAGCCGCAACAGAGAACGCTGCGCAGGCAGGCACGGACGCATCAGCAGTCGCAACAGAGAACGCTGCGCAGGCAGGCACGGACGCATCAGCAGCCGCAACAGGGAACGCTGCGCAGGCAGGCACGGACGCATCAGCAGCCGCAACAGGGGAAACTGCGATAGCAGCTGCTGCCACAGAGGATAAATTCTCGCCTGAACAGCTTCTCAGAGCTGTAAAGGGCAGTTATGACGAGCTGTTTACTGTGATCTGTGATGTGAAATATGATCAGATCTGGCTTGACAGGTGTGAAGCCATCGTCGGAAATGAAAAAGCGCCTGAATGCGTGGAGATGCTTAAGAATGTGTACACAGGTACTATTTATGGCGAGGAAGCCGAGAAGGCATATGAAGATGATCCGGACCAGAGACGCTTCGACTGCTATTTTCATGAAGGCGTTGAACGAATAATCTTTAACGGAAATGAGATCACCGGCCTGGATGAAGACGGAGAAGAGATTTTTTCACACGAATATTCATATCTGCAGGACCTTGAAAATCAGGGTACTGTAAACGGATATGTTTATGAAACATCGGATAAACATGCCGGTAAATTCAAATATTTTGCCCTGCTTGAGAACACGCCTGACAAGGATTACCACATAGAATTCAGATATGGCGAAGACCTGGATGATCTGAACCGGCTGACTGCGGGTGATTATGCTTACTGGCTGGCGGCAGGCATAACCGCTGACACGGATGAACAGACAATCGAAAAAGTCATCCGTCTTTTTGCCGAGCAGCAGCTCATGAGTATGGCTCCCGAGGGAGGTACCATTGAAATCGGAACAGCCCGTGGCCTTGCGCAGTTTGCCAGAAATGTTTCTGACGGTTCCAAAAACGGCTATGAAGACACAACGATCAAGCTGACAGACGATATCGACTGCTCCGGAATCGACTGGGTTCCGATCGGCCTGGCTGACATGGATGATATGACGGACATGAGCTGCATGTTCCGGGGCACGTTTAACGGAAAAGGTCACACTATCTCAAATATTACCTTTACTTCAACGGAACCGGTCTTTGGGGCCGGCCTGTTCGGAATGAACCTTGGAACAGTCAAGCATCTGACAGTGGAGAATGTGAATATCAGCTGCACAGGCACCAATTCCATGGCGGTCGGCGGTGTAGTCGGCTACAACATGGACGGTGATATTCACGATGTCATGCTGACCGGTGACAATTCCATTACCGGATCCGCTGCGGTCGGAGGAATTGCGGGCGGATCTACCGGAAAAGTGCATGACTGCAATGTCGACGGCACGCAGATCAATGTGACCGGAGACAATCAGTTTACCGACGGAAGGATCATCCTGAGTGATATGGCCCAGTGCGGCGGCCTGGTCATCGGCGAATGCATGGGCGGAAGCGTTGACGAGTGCAACGCAAAAGGAACTGTGACCGCCAAAGGCAATGAACCGGTGGGCCTTGGAGGAATTGCAGGCTGCCTTGAAATGATAGATTCCGTCACCAACTGCACGGCTGATGTGACGATCGTGACTGAAAAGGGAGGCCATGCGATCGGTGGTCTCTGCGGTTACGCGGGAACACATTCCAACGGCAGAATTGCTGAGGAGGCAGAAGGAATCGTCACGACCCAATACCCCGGAATTATCGACAATTGCAACGTGACTGTAAATATGAATGTCCCGGGCGCTACACATGTGGGCGGCCTCGTTGGGACCGGCCTCTATTACTACGGTGAGGAAACAGCCTTTAAGATCACCAACAGCTCTGTCAAGGGAGAGATCAACGGGGCAGTGACACCCGGTGCCGTAACAGGGCAGGCTGCCAACAGCAGGATTGAAAGCTGCGTGACCGACGTCAAATATGATGGAAAAGAACTTGAAGATCAGACCGGCACTGCCAATATCATGGTAGAGAGCGCAGTGACTGCTGAATCAGGCAGAGAATAAATGCAGAGAATATCTGACAAAAAATAATTGACAGAAAAGAGGAAGAAAAATGTCCTGGGAAGAAAAAATCCGCAAGGTGGAACCTTATGTTGCGGGCGAGCAGCCCAAAGAGAAAAATATCATCAAATTAAATACAAATGAGTGCCCCTATCCTCCTGCACCGGGAGTGGAGCAGGCTGTGCGGGAACTTGCAGGAGACAGCAGCGCGCTGAGACTGTATCCCGATATGGACGCGACCCCTCTGGTCAAGGCCCTGGCTGCTCAGTATAAAGTGGAACCGGATCAGATTTTCGTGGGAGTGGGCTCTGATGATGTGCTTGCCCTGTGTTTCCTTACCTTTTTCTCTGCGGGAAGCGAAGAGGAACCCCTTCTGTTCCCTGACATCACTTATTCCTTCTACGATGTCTGGGCAAATCTCTACAGGATCCCTTTCCGGCAGATTCCCCTCAGAGAAGACTTTTCCATTAATGCCGACGATTACATTCCGGCTCTGACCGGCCAAAAGAACTGCGGCATTATTTTCCCCAACCCCAATGCTCCGACGGGGCTTGAACTGGCGCAGCAGGAGGTAGAGAAGATCATTGCCGGCAACCCTGACAGCATTGTGATCGTGGATGAAGCTTACGTGGATTTTGGCGCTCAGACCGCCCTGCCCCTTCTGGAAAAATATGATAATCTCCTCGTCGTGCAGACATTCTCCAAATCCAGAGCCATGGCCGGTGCCCGTGTTGGATTCGCCATCGGCAGCAAAAAGCTGATCGGCTATCTCAAGGATGTCAAGTTTTCCTTCAATTCCTACACCATGAACCTGCCCTCCATCAGGATTGGAACAGCCTCTGCTGAGGATGCGGAATGGTTCCGGGAGACGACAGGCAAAATCGCCGCCACCCGCGAGCGATTCAAAAAAGAACTTAAAGACCTGGGCTTTATCTTCCCTGATTCCAAGTCCAACTTCGTGTTCGCAAAACACCAAGGCATGTCCGGCGCAGAGCTGCAGGCTGCTCTTCGTGCCCGCAAGATCGTCGTTCGCCGCTTCAATAATCCCAAAATCTGTGACTATCTGCGCATCACGATCGGAACAGATGACCAGATGGACAAGGTCGTGGAGGCACTCAGAGAGATCCTGCAGACGTGACAGGGGCAGATTTCTTTGAAAAAAGCTTCTGTACAAAAGATGAAGCATAAAAGCAGCTACGATTGTCCATTTAAATTTGAGCAGCGTGCGATGAAGGAGGATATAGAATCATTGGACAGCTATACCAGCTTTGCTTATGTGTATGACACATTTATGGATCAGGAACCCTATGATCTGTGGGCGGACCGGGTCTGCGCGTTTCTTGACGAATTCGGGCTTCCCCGCACAGCCGGCGATACAGACAAGGACGATAACCTTATTGCGCAAGAGCGCAACATCGTCGTGGACCTGGGCTGCGGCACGGGAAAGCTGACTGAGATCCTGGCCGGGCGCGGATACGACATGATCGGCATTGACCTCTCAGAGGACATGCTGTCGATCGCGCAGGAACGGAAGATCAAAAACGGAAGCAGCACTCTTTACAGCCTGCAGGATATGCGTGATTTTGAATTGTTCGGGGCGGCAGGATCCATGGTCAGCGTAGGCGACAGTATCAATTACCTTTTGGAGGAGCAGGACCTGGAGGATATGTTCCGCTGCGTAGCCCGCGGCCTTCTTCCGGAGGGGGTATTTGTTTTTGATTTTAAGACAATTCACCTTTACCGGGATATCATCGGTGACAGAACGATCGCGGAAGACAGGGGAGACTGCGCTTTTATCTGGGATAATTACTATGATTCCGAGACCTGCATCAATGAATACGATCTGGCTGTATTCGTGCGCGCATCCATGGATGACAAGAACGTGGACCGATCCCTGTTCAGGCGCTTTGACGAAGTGCATCAGCAGAGGGGCTATGAGCCTGAACAGCTGCGTCTTGCCGCTGAGAGCGCTGGGCTTGAATGGATCACTGCCCGGGACGCGGATACCGGCTCGGCAGTCAGCACAATGACTGAGCGCGTCATGGCGGCCGTGCGCAAACCGGCGGTTCAGCCGGACAACGGCTGATCTGTATGACCTGCATTAAAGATTTGCATTTATTATCGACAGAAAGGGGAGAGTAACCTTGGAGATTCGTTTTACTAAAATGGAAGGCTGCGGCAATGATTACGTCTATATCAGCGGGTTTGATTTTCAGATTGATCCTGAAAAAAAGCCCGGGCTGGTGGAGCGCCTCAGCGACCGCCACTTCGGAATCGGAGGCGACGGAGTGATCTTCATCAATCCTTCCGAGACAGCGGATTTTGAAATGGAGATGTGGAATGCCGACGGCACCCGTGGCGAGATGTGCGGAAACGGAATCCGCTGTGTGGGTAAATTTGTATTTGACAAGGGAATGACTTCCCAAAAGGAGATCACAGTCGAAAGCTTCGGGAAAGTGAAATATCTCACCCTTTTCACCGAAGAAGCGGACGGAAAGGAAGTGGTCACTTCTGTCCGTGTCAATATGGGAGAGCCCATTCTGGACGCTGAGGATATTCCTGTGATTGCGGGTGCTTCACCTGTGGTCGCCGAGCCCATTCACATTGATGAGACGGATGAGGAGCCTGATTCAAATGAGAATCCTGCAGGCTGTTATGAGATGACTTGTGTGTCCATGGGAAATCCCCACGCTGTAGTATATATTGACAGCACTGACGATCTGGATATCGAGGAGATCGGCCCTCTCTTTGAAAATCACAACCGCTTCCCCAACCGTACCAACACCGAGTTTGTACAGATCGTCGACAGGGACCATGTGAAGATGCGCGTCTGGGAGCGCGGTTCGGGTGAGACCCTGGCCTGCGGCACAGGCTGCTGCGCTGTCTGTGTGGCCGGTGTACTGAACGGAGTCACCTCCCCCAGGCTGGAGGTAGAAGTCCTGGGCGGCACCCTCCTGATCGAGTGGGACCGCGCGGAGAATCTTGTCTGGATGACAGGCCCCGCGACCACTGTTTTTGAAGGCTCGATTTCTATTTGATCTATGATAGGAACTGGCTTTATTCGCCTTTTCGAACAATAATTCCACAAAAAGAAATCATCAATCATAAATCATGAATAGTAAACCCCCGGATCTGTGGTAAATACTGCAGATTCGGGGGATCTTTCATGAAACGGCCAGTGCAGTGCATTTGGCCGTCTTGTGGCTGACACGGACAGGGCAGAGCCTGTCCCTCCGGAACATCCGGTCAGTGATCACAAAAGGCACATAGTTTTTAAAATGGGCTGAGCAGCTTGCCGTAACACCTTCTATACTGCTTACTGGTTACTGTAAAGACCGGCTCGAAACTCGAGGTGTTTTTCGCAACAATGCGAAGCTTTGTTTTTTTCGCGAAAAACCCGAGTTGTACGGCGTTTGGCGGCGCGTAAGCGCATTGGAATCG
>JBGUNJ010000113.1:0-27241 GCA_045117315.1 Lachnospiraceae bacterium
AATGGGGCGAACGCCGTTCCACTCGGGTTTTTGCGCTGAAAATCGCGCAAAAACGCCTCGAATTCGAGGGGGTCTGTACTGTAACACTATAACAGGCTTTCGGATCTGACTGTCCTTCATGATTGCAACCGGAAAGATTTCCCTGTACAATCCAAAAAGACCATGATTCTGTCCCGCATCGCTTTCTTCTTTTCAGGCTGTGAGTCCTGCGGAAGGATCATCAGGATTTATTCTTTATAATTATTAAGCTGCCTTTCAGCCGGACAGTGCAGAACACATAAACCCGGAGGTTTTTTTGAAACAAAATACAGACACAAAACAATCATCAAAGCAATCATCAAAGCAATCCTCAAAACAGGCATCAAAAAACAGCCAGGGCGATCAGTCCCTCTATGTCAGATGGGGAAAGAGCGGGGGCACTTTTGCTGAGGCCTGGTCCGATGAATCCGGACCTGCCCCCGATTCGGATCCCGATCCGGATGTAAGCGCTGTTCCGGATCCGCCCCGGCCCTTTCGCTCCGCAGGCACAGGGGACGAGGCGGGCGGCCTTCCCAGGGCCGTTCTGGCCGGATGCAATACCGGCATGAGCGCGGACAAATACGCGCGTGCCATCGCGGAGCTCAAAGGGCTGGCGCAGGCCTGCGGTCTGGATCCCGTCTCGGCGGTCACACAGAATGCCGACACCATCACACACGCCACTTATATGGGCAGCGGGAAAGTCTCTTCCCTGAAAAAAGAAGTCGAAGAGCACGATGCGGACATCGTACTGTTCAATGAGGCTCTCACTCCCATGCAGATGCGCAACCTGGAGAAGATTCTCGACACGGAAGTCCTGGACCGCACCGGGCTGATCCTTCAGATCTTCGCCTCCCGCGCCAGGACACGGGAGGCCAGGCTCCAGGTGGAGTCCGCCCGGCTCCAGTATATGCTGCCCCGTCTTGTGGGCATGCGGGCCGAACTTTCCCGTCAGGGCGGCGGCAGCGGCCGTCTCTCCAACAAGGGCGCCGGAGAGCAGAAGCTGGAACTGGACCGCCGCCGCATCGAGCACCGGATCGCCGAACTCCGCAGAGAACTGGAGGTCGTCAGCCGCGAGCGCAAGACCCAGCGGAGCCGCCGCATGCAGACAGGCATGACCCGGGTCGCGCTGGTGGGCTACACCAACGCGGGGAAATCCACTGTCATGAACGCCCTTCTCAATTATTGTTCCGGTAAGCAGACACATAATCCGGGTACCATACAGCCGGATCAGGAAAACGGCAGGCAGGTCTTTGAGGCAGACATGCTCTTTGCGACGCTGGATACTTCTGTCCGCAGGATCGACGCTCCCGGACATATTCCCTTCCTTCTCTCCGACACCGTCGGATTCGTCAGCGACCTTCCCCATTCCCTGGTCAAGGCCTTCCGGTCCACACTGGATGAAGTCTGCTGCGCGGACCTCCTCCTGGAAGTAGTCGATTTCTCCGATCCGGACTATCGCAAACAGATCGAGGTGACCGCTAAAACACTGTCGGAAATCGGGGCCGGACACATTCCGGTCGTCTACCTCTACAACAAGACGGATCTGGCAATGCAGTCCTCAGGCGGGACTCCTTCACCTGCCGGGTCAGGCTTCCGTCAGGGCTCAAATATCGTAAAAGAAGAGGATCGCGAACCGGGCAGGAATGTGAACTGGGATGAGAACCGGAATGAGGATAGACATGAGCGCGGCAGCGCCGTAGGAGAAAGGCCCGATGAGGAGCCGCCGGCTGCCCTTCCCCCGCAGAAAAGCAGGCCGGTTCCGGAATCCATCCCCTACAGACGCGGAGATATTCTCTTTCTTGCCGCAGGAAGAGGAGTCGGTATTCCGGAGATCCTGGCGCTGATCGATGACGCTCTTGGAGAAGACCGGGTCACTGCAGAGTTCCTGATTCCCTACAAAAAGGGGGCGGTTCTGAACGAGATCCGCAGCTGCGGAGCCCTGCTCTCCGAAAATTACCTTCCGGAAGGAATCTCCGTCAAGGCAAGATGCACCGGAAAGGACGCCGACCGCATCCTGAGGCTGATCAGGAATTAAACAGATATTGAGCAGGTGTGCATTAGCGCCGATATGAAACAGATGCTGATTCAACTGGTTTTGAACAGGCCTTAATAACACTGATTGTAAACAGGTGCTGATTGAACTGATTTAAACAGATGCTGATCAAACTGTTTTGAACAGGCACTGATTGCATATTTTTCCATTAAATCATGCACAGTGTTCAACCACGTGATAAAATATTGATTGGATTAATCCTCTCTGATGACAAATCGGAAAACCGGAAACATCCATGAATTTCCTTGCACATCCGGCACAATCATTTTTACAGCATTCCTGTTTTACGGAGTTCTTAAATGGAAAATTTATTCAAGAAAAAAATATTCAACTCAAAAAGAAAGAAAGCAAATCCCCGGAAAAAAACGACTTATAAAGAACGACAGGCCGGCATGTATCTGGCTTCAACCTGCTTCATGGGCGCATTTCTCGCCTTCTGTATCACGATCGGAAGTCTCGCGGGATGCAGCATGAAATCTGTCCTGCCGGGTTCTCCCGGCCAGGCCGTCAACGAATCGCAGGAAACCGGAGCAGCGGCAGATGCCGGAAGTCAGGTACCGGGAACCGGTCAGACTTCCGCCGGAACCCTTCCGGACGGAAGTGCCATATCTCTTCCTGACGGAAATACCGGAGCCGTCCCGGACGGAGGTACCGGAGCCCTTCCTGACGGAAGTACCGGAGCAGACGGAGGCATCGGCATAAACGGTGACAGTCCTCTTGACCCCGCCGGGGATACATCCGGGAATATGGTACAGCAGGTGTCCGCCGAGCCCGCTTTCACCCTGCCCTATGACAAGTCCGATCCCGCGCAGATGGCCAGCGCCCACAACTGGATCTGCTCCGACCTGGTCGAGAACTCTCAAAAACTGGGCGGACTCACCGAGACAGAGGATTTCCACGCGACTGTAAACAGAGACTGGCTCTCTTCCAGTTCCATTCCCTCCGGTTATGTCTCCTACGACGCTTTCTCTGAGCGTCAGCTCCAGGTGGACGCCGAGCTTCTGGAGATTCTGGAAAGTGACGAGACCTTCTCGGATCCCTATATCGCCCATTGCCAGAGGCTGGTGCGGGATTACTATAAGATGTGGCTGGACTGGGACGCGCGGGATAAGGCAGGCATGACCCCTCTGGCGGACATCCTCGGGCCTCTGCAGAAGGTAAGCAGTCTGGATCAGATGACCCAGTATCTTTCCGATCCGCTGACGACGATCGAGGCTCTTCCCCTCTGTTCCTCTTTCACGGCGGCAAATCCCAATGACGCCTCCTCCATAGCCGTCTACATTTCTCCGCCCTCACTGACTTTCCAGGATGCCATGTACTATTCGCAGCTGGATCCTGACAGCTGGAAGACCCAGCCCCGCTACATATATGCGGCGGGCTATATGCTGGAGCGTCTCGGCTACAGCAAGGAGGAACGGGACACGGTCCTTAAGCAGAGCTATGAATTCGAGTGCGAGATGGCTGCGCACATGATGACCACCGAGGAACAAAATGCCGAGGACTCCTCCATCCGCACCAACAATCCCCGCACCCTGCAGGAGCTTGAGCAGGAGCAGGGGAACTTTCCTTTGATCGGCATGCTGGAGGGGGCAGGCCTTGCCGGATCAAATGTGTTTATCCTTCAGCAGCCCGACTGGCTGGCGGCCATGAGCAGTCTCTACGATGAAGCCCATCTGGAAAAGATGAAATCATATCTCCTGGTCCAGGATGTGCTGCAGTTCATGGATCTGCTCGATCACGACTGCTACAACCGCATGATCGACGTCCGCAATATCCTGTCCGGATCCTCCGGTCAGCTGGATGACAGGAAGGCCGCCTGCGACGCAGTCAATTCCGTCCTGGAGATGGAACTGGGCGATGTCTATGCCGAGACCTATATTACCGACAAGACACGCAGCGACATCACCGAACTGATCAATGATGCCATCAGCTATTACCGCGTCATGCTGGAGAACGAGGATTTTCTCTCCGACTCCACCAAGGCGGAAGCGATCAGGAAGCTGGACAACCTGACGATCCGCGTCGCCAGTCCGGAGGAGCGAGTGAATGAATTCTCCCTGATGGACTCGGATCAGACCATTATCTCCTCCGGAGGTTCCACAGGCGGCAAGTCCATGGGAGACGGCAGCGGAAGGGTCAGAAAACAGGTGATCGATTTCAGAAGCCCCGACAAGGGCGGCAGCCTCGTGGAGGCCCGGATTGCTATATCCAAAAACACCACCCTGAAAATGGCTGCGGAAGTCAACCAGTCAGTCGACCTCAGCGAGTGGATCGCCGCGCCTCAGGAAGTCAACGCCTATTACTATCCGCTGGACAATTCCATCAATATCCCCGCCGGAATCCTGGGCGGTGATTTCTACAGCGACACCATGCCCGCCGAAGAGAAACTGGGACATATCGGCATCATGATCGGCCATGAGATTTCCCACGCCTTCGACACTTCGGGAAGGCAGTACGACGAAAAAGGAAATCTGCGCAACTGGTGGACAAAAGAGGACTATACCCGTTTCCACTCCCGCGCCCAGAAGCTGGTCGACTACTATAACGGCTTTGAGCCTATCCCCAGATATAAGGTAAAGGGTGCCATGCTGGATACCGAAGCCATCGCCGACCTCACCGGTGTCAAATGCATGCTGAAGATCGCGGCAGACGAACCTGATTTCGATTACGACATCTTCTTCCGCACCCTGGCATCCAACTGGCGGACCCTGACCACCCTGGAAACAGAGGCCTACTGCATCGAGCAGGATTCCCACCCCCTGGCCTATCTCCGCACCAACGCGATCGTGGTTCAGTTCGAGGAGTTCCACCGGACATACAACACCAAAGAAGGTGACGGCATGTACCTGGCACCCGAGTACAGACTGGAAGTGTGGTAAGCCCCCTGCCTGTGTCCGCCGCAAAGCGAAAAAAACAGGAAAATACATTACACTGGCCGTGTAATAAAGAGAAAAGCCTTCCGGCAGCCCTTCAATGATCTGATCATCATTGGACCGGCTCCCGGGAGGCTTTTTTTCCTTATGCTCACCGGATCACGTCCGGAAGCTCATCTCAGGACCAGGCAGCATTACACTTCTCCTTATGCACACTGCATCACGTCCGGAAGCTCATCTCAGGGACCAGGCAGCATTACACTTCTCCTTATTCTCACTGGATCTCCGGCCCGCCGGGGGACAATCCTCCTGATCCACAATCTGCATTTCAAGTGCAAGATTGGGGGCAGCAATCCCCGTGTTTTGCATAGAGCAGAGTTCGCGTGAAAGCTATATTGGAGATAGCTGCACAGCAGTAGATGCGGCAAAAGCTTTGTCATTAATTATTATCAATTGGAGGATAACATGAAAAAGAAAAAGAGTAAGCTTCCCCTGATCATCCTGATCCTCATTCTGATTTTCGCTTTTTCCACGATGGGCGGAAAGGGTTCCAAATCGAAAGACAATAAAGAGGAACAGGCCGCCGAAACACAGGATGTGAAAGAGGAACCGGATGAAGAGACAGAGGAAGAAACAGAAGAAATAACAGAAGAGGCGGAAGACGAAGAGGCTCTGCAGGATTCCGGGGAGGAACCCCTCGAAGAAGATAAGGAAGAAGGCCAGGAAGCTGATGCAGCAGAGGAAGAAGACAATGACGGAGAGCCTGAGCAGGAGGCCGATTCCGAAGACGCCGGTCAGGCAGAAGAAGAGGCCGCTGAAGATACCGGATCCGGGGATGATGCTCCCGTGAACGGAATCCGCCCCTCCTTTAAGAAAGCAATGGATGAATACGAAGATTTTATTGACACTTACGTCGAATTCATGGACAAATACAACAGTGCGGACCCTGCTGACTCAGCCGCGATGATGCTGGATTACGCCAAGTACATGAAGGACTACACGGAAACCATGGCAGCCCTGGAGAAGATACAGGATGACGAAGATATATCCAATGAAGAGCTGGTATATTACACGGAGGTAATGGGCAGGATCAACACCAAATTAGCCTCAACCCTTGAGTAGTCTCCGGGCAGAAATCAGTGATTTAAAAGCAATACGATAATGAAAAAGCCATCCGCAAGGGAATGACCAATTGTGTCAATCTTCTCTGCGGATGGTTTTTTAGTGCATGTTTTCCGTTCTCCGGCGTTCTCCGGTCAGAGGTTCCCGGAACTGTCAGGAGTGAGCGGCAAACCATTCCCGGGCCGCGGCGTAATCCTCCCGGACCGCCTGAGCGCGCGGATGATCAGGCCCGAATATCTTCTCCAGTATGGCGGCAGCTGTCTCAAAGCAATGATATCCGTTCTCTGTATCTGCCCTGAACAGATACGCACCTGCAAGATTGGTGTACAGATCTGCCCTGTGGGGGTTTTCTGTTCCGTAATTCTTATCCAAAATGGAAAGGGCCTTCCAGTACCAGTGAAAAGCCTGGTCCATCATGGCCTGGGCATCTTCTTCGCGCCCCTCCTCCTCTGCCTGCCGGGCAAGTTCGTCGTGCATGAGTCCGACATTGTTACAGATACCGGCATTTCCTGAGTAGTCCTCACCAAAGAGATCCATATTGATCCGCAGGGCGCGGTCAAAAAAGGTCTGCGCCTTATCCATCTCTGACAATTCGCTGTATTCCTGACCCAGGTTGCAGCAGATCACAGCGGTACCGGGATGCATCTCCCCATAGCATTTTTTCTGCAGCTGCAGTGATTTTTCATAATAAGTCACCGCCAATTCATGATCTCCGCGGGCGGAAGACAACAGTCCCAGGTTGTTGTACGTCGTGGAAATCCGGATACTGTCAGATCCGTAGTATTCTGTCTGAATCTGAAGCGCTCTTTCGAGAAGGTCTTCCGCTTCCACAAACTCATCCATCTCGTACAGGGCGACCGCAAGGTCATTGTAAGTGATCGCGATCTCCGGGATGCCGCCATTTTGCAAAGACTCCTGCAGGGCAATTGCCCTCCGGTAATGCATAAGGGCGTCTTCAAAGCGGCCCAGGGCCGCTTCTGCCTGGGCGGCCGCTTTGCAGACGGATGCAAGAAAAGCCGGATCCCCCGCAGACAATTCCGGCTGCGTGTCCGCTCCTGAACTGTCCCGATCAGCCTGTCCGGCATCTGCATGGCTCTCTGCCTCCAGTGCCGGCTGCGTGTCCGCCCCTGAACTGTCCCGATCAGCCTGTACGGCATCTGCATGGCTCTCTGCCGCCAGTGCCCACTGCAATGCTGTCAGCGGGTGACCGAGTTCATACTCGATCAGAGAAACCTTCCACGCAGCAAGAGTGCGCTCCTCACTCTCCCCAAAGGAATGCCGGGCAGGATATTTTTCAGCCAGGCCTTCCCCCGCTGTCTGCACCTGTTCATTTTCTCTCAGTCTGAAATAAAAGCGCATGAGCAGACGGGAGATCTGGGCAAGCAGACGATAGTCGTAATTTTTTTCCGAATACTGTTCATAATAAGCAAGCGACCGGCGGATAAAATCCCCGCAGTTTTCCGCATCCGGGACCAGCTTGTCCCCTGCCAGGTCCGCCGTCACAGGGTGCATGGAAACAGTTTTTCCGACCGAAGCCAGATGCAGGTCACGGAACCTGAGCAACATTCCGCGCAGAACATCCGGGCGAAATGTTCCCCGGTTCAGTTCCATGAAAAGCCCCCGGTCCAGTCCGCCTGAGGGAAGCAGGGACAAAATTCGGAGCAGAAGCTGCTGTTCTCTGGTATAAGCGGAAAAAGAAAAGAGCTGTGTCATCCGGCTGTACACATCCGAACCAGGGCCCCTGCCGGCTCCATCGCCCGCGCCGATCCGGGCATACCTGCCGCTGCGCACTTTTGCCAGGACCTCTTCGACAGTGCTGAAGCCTGCATTATATTTGAGGGCTGCCGCGATCAGCTCGACGACCATGACATGTTTGCCGACAGAGAGGATGATTTCTTCCATCATCACTTCCTCTTCTTCTGTCCACTCCCCGTCGTCATAGATCTCTTTGGCCAGCTCTGTCAGCTGTGCGTGCGTAAGAAGATGTTCCTCGTCCGAGAGGCAGATCGACGGATACTGGGGCGGAACAAAGAGCCGCGTCGTAAAGAGAATATTTGCTCCGGTCCGGCAGAGGAGATCCAGTATGTCTCCGTTGCTTCTCCCCTCCGGATCCGCCTCGCAGACCGCGCCCAGCATCTCGAAAAAAGTACGGTCGTACCGTTCCGCGTCAAAATTATCAATAATCAGCAGCAGGCGGCTTCCATAGCGCGCTATTCGGGAAATGTGAAATTCAAACAGCTCCTCCGGCGCTATTTCCTCCCAGCGCAGCCGGTCCTGGAAGCGGACCTCCGCTATGGTATTGAACAGGTCTTCGTGAAAAGGAGCAAAAAGGCAGGCACTTTCCTCCTCCGACGCGTACTGCAGGGCCAGAGAGGTCTTGCCGCATCCTCCGTCCCCGGTGATCCAGAGAGGGCTCTGTCTGTGTCTGAACCGGTCACCGATCCACTCCAGTTCCTTCTGCCTGCCCTTGAAAATCCGCCCGCTCCGGGGCGGCTGTGAGACAGAGGCCACAGCCGGGAGGCCGCTGAGGCGGGACTCCCTCTCCTCCACTTTGAGGATCTGGATATTCTGGGGCAGAAGGCTGCAGAGACAGCGGCAGCTGTCGCGCAGAAGAGCCGCCAGCAGCAGCCAGGTCAGGGCAGTTCCCAGGGAACGGTCCGCTTTCTCATCTTCTCCTCTCGCGCAATATTCATCAAAAGCCTCCAGCAGGGAACGGATGTGGCGATAGATCGCGTAGCGGTCCGGGAGATTCATCTGAGGTACCAGACTCTTCTCCTCTTCCGGACTGTTCTGCAGGAAGCCTTCGATCTCATCGCGCAGATCCTGCCTGCTCTTTGCGCTGTATATGCCGCAGTATTTATGGACGATCAGTGTGTTGGCCTCCAGAATGCACTGCATGGAAGCGGACGCACTGACCTCTCCCTGCTCCGGATCGCCGTCCACCAGCATGCGGTCAAACAGAGCCCGCTCCGAGGCAACAGAATAGCCTTTTTCTTCACAGCGCAGCAAAAAACCGCGGCGTTTCGGATCCGCCTGAATATAGTCCATCAGGGCGTCCCACCCTCCAAAATGCAGAAACAGAAAATGATTCATCTGCAGATTGGGGCGCCCGTGCCTGGTCAGCAGTTCCGTCATATAGGTGAGGCATTCCTCCGAAAGTCCGTCTTTGGTGTGGTTGCCTCTGGGCAAAGAAAGGTCTGATGCCGAAAATCTGGCCAGCGGCCGGGTCTTGTCTTTCGAATAAAGCCGCCGGTCGATCGCTTCCAGCGTGAGAATGTAGTCCCTGCTCATATTTACGTTTGGGTCCTCTTGATAAAAAGTAAAAAAATAAGCATTGCGAAAGTGCCGGGCACGGTGAGATCCTTCCCGGCAGAGCTTTTCTGTGTCAGTCGGCCTTCCTGCCGGCATTGCAATAGATCAGACGCAGGTGGAGCATGGACATTTCCTCCCAAGGAATCTTTGCGTCAACATCATCAATCTCAATTGTCCAGAGCGCCTGCCTGTTGGTCCAGAAACACCCATTATGCCGGCTAAGGGCTATATCCGCGATGGCCTCATTAAAATCAATTATAGCACACTCGATTTCCGGCTCAATGTCCGGCACTGCGGGAGATTTTGTACACGCGGTCATCCTTCCCCGGATCAGTATCCTGCCGGCTTTCCGGTCTGTCACTGTCTTAACCATATCGATACGGATTCCGGATTCCAGTCCCATGGGATCCTCAATTACAGCATTCATATACACACCTCCGTATACCTCAGGGTAGTTCATATGCGATTCTATGTGTTCGTAAAACCGATTCAGCACTGCTGTTTGGCAGTGCTGAATCTTTACAGAATTATTGTATAGAATGCGTTTTGCACGGACAATGCATTTTCATGGGAAGCAATCCCTTGTTTCTGTTCACTGCTGCATATCCCCTCGCTGACAAAGCTCCTCACTGGCAAAGTTCCTCACTGGCAAAGCTCCTCATCTTCAAAGCTTCGCATTGCCGCAGAAACACCTCACGTTTCAGGCGGGTCTGTACTGCAGCTGTTCACACATATGCCCTGTTTTTTCATCCTCTGATGGCCGCCTTCATTTTTCCTACATATTCACTGATGAAGGGAGCCGCCTCTTTCCCATGCTGAGCTATAATGTGGACAATCGCACTGCCCACGATCACGGCATCGGCCAGTCCCGCCATTTCCGCAGCCTGCTCAGGTGTATTGATTCCGAAACCGATTCCGGCGGGAATATCCGTGGTCTGACGGATCGCAGCCAGAATTGAAGCCAGGTCTGTTTTGATTTCGGACCGGACTCCCGTGACTCCCATAGAGGACACAACATAGAGAAAACCGCGGGCATCCGAGGCGATTGCCCTGATGCGGTCCTCGGAGGTGGGAGCAATCATGGAGATCACATCCACCCCGTGATCGGCCGCAATCTCCGAGCACTCGCCCTTTTCTTCAAACGGGAGATCAGGAATGATTATTCCGCTGATCCCCACATCTTCGCAGCGCGAGAAAAAGCGCTCATAACCATAATAAAAAACAGGGTTGAGATAGCCCATAAAGACAAGCGGCATGTCTGTCTCCAGCCTGAGTTCTGCCACCATATCAAAAATTCTGTCAGTCGTTGTCCCTGAAGCCAGGGCGCGTATATCGGCCTCCTGGATCACGATACCCTCCGCTATAGGGTCGGAAAAAGGAATCCCTATCTCTACCAGGTCTGCTCCTGCCTTTTCCATTGCAAGGATGAATTCTTTTGTCGACTCCAGATCGGGGTCTCCTGCAGTGATGAAAGGAATAAACGCTTTCCCGTGATCAAAGGCGTTTTTGATTGTCTTGTATTTCATATAGCGCAACGCTCCATTTCTTAATTTCAATCCTGTTTCGATCTGCTTTCTGCTCAGGTTTTCACTCTTTCCAGCCATGCCGCTCGCAAGGGCGGCACCCGAGGAGAAATACGCGAAGGCGTTTTCTCCGATGGGATCACAGGATGTTTAGGCCGCCTCGCGGCACAAACATCCGGAGTGAAAAATCGGCGCATCGGCGCGATTTTTCACTCTTCCACATCATGCCGGAGTACTTCAGTGTAAAGGCATCGTCAACGAAAAATTCGTGAAGACAATTTCTCGTTGACATCAGAAGAGGCTTGTGCTCCGGCACAAACATCCGGAGTGAAAAATATCGTATCGACGATAATTTTCACTCTTCCCGACCATGCCGGAGCATATCTGTGTACAGGCATGGTCCAGGAGCTGCTCCTATGGCACAGCCCGCTCAGTCACTCAGGTCGATTCCTCTGTAGCGGGCTATGGCGGCGACGTCTTTGTCTCCGCGTCCCGACAGGCAGATTATGACGCTCTGATTTCCTGACATCTCAGGGACAATTTTGAGGGCATGTGCCACCGCGTGAGCACTCTCGATCGCGCAGATGATTCCTTCCGTGCGTGCCAGGTATTCGAAGGCGGACACGGCCTCCTCGTCGGTCACCGGCACATAAGAGGCACGGCCGATGTCATGGAGATAAGCGTGCTCCGGTCCGATTCCGGGATAATCCAGACCGGCGGAAATGGAATAGACTTCCTCGATCTGCCCGTATTCATTCTGACAGAACAGGGATTTCATGCCGTGGAACACCCCGATGCTTCCTTTGGCGACAGTCGCTGCGTGCTGCCCGGTCTCAATTCCCTTTCCGGCCGCCTCACAGCCGATAAGGCGCACATTTTCATCGCCTATGAAGTGGTAGAACATGCCCATGGCATTGCTCCCTCCCCCCACACAGGCAAGGACCGCATCCGGCAGTTTTCCGTCCATCTCAAGAATCTGAGCGCGCGCCTCTCTGGATATAACAGACTGAAAATCGCGGACAATCATTGGGAAAGGGTGGGGACCCATGACCGAGCCCAGCACATAATGAGTGTCGTCCACGCGTCCTGCCCACTCGCGCATGGTCTCGTTGACGGCGTCCTTGAGAACCTGAGAGCCGCTCTCCACCGGGTGTACCTTTGCTCCGAGCAGTTCCATCCTGTATACATTCAGACGCTGGCGGTCGCAGTCGATTTTACCCATAAAGACTTCACACTCCATTCCCAACAGAGCGGCTGCAGTCGCGGCTGCCACCCCGTGCTGCCCGGCTCCGGTCTCGGCGATCACACGAGTCTTGCCCATTTTCTTTGCAAGGAGCACCTGACCCAGGACATTGTTGATCTTATGGGAGCCTGTGTGGTTGAGGTCTTCTCTCTTAATAAAAACCTTTGCCCCTCCAAGGTCTTCTGTCATTTTTTTCGCAGGGTAGAGGAGCGAGGGGCGGCCTGCATAGCCGTTCAGAAGCTCTGTCAGTTCCACTGTAAATCCCGGGTCATTTTTATAATATTCATATGCCTCCTCGAGCCGGATCAGCTCATTCATCAGCGTCTCCGGAACGTACTGTCCTCCAAAAACTCCGAATCTTCCTTTTTTCACTTTTTTGCCTCCGTTCACATTGGTCTCATATAAACATTGGTCTCATATAAACATTAGCCTCAAATAAAGCATTAGTCTCATATAAACATTAGCCTCATATAAACATTAGACTTATATAAACATTCGACCTATATAAACATTAGTTTTAAAAAAATTCAGATGTCAGTTCCGCCGCAGACTCATATACAGTCACCCGGGCATTCCGGACATCCTGTCACTTTCTCCTCACAGCCTCCGTGAATGCTCTGATTTTTTCCGGATCTTTCCATCCGTCCGTCTCGACTTTACTGCTGACATCCACTGCAGTAGGACAAAAACGCATAACCGCGGCAGCCACATTCCCGGGTGAAAGGCCCCCGGCGAGCAGCCAGGGATGATTTCCGGGGAAAAGGGTTTCTCCGGCCGGCCTGCTGTCTCCCCGGTACCGAAGGGATTCCGGACTTTTTGCTTTCCCGGCTGATCCATGTTCTTCCAGAAAAGAAGCCAGTAATTGCCAGTCAAAGGATTTTCCTGTCCCGGTCCCGCTGTCCAGAAGGATCCACTGCGCAGGGCATTTGACCGCCTGTTCCAGATCACTTTTTTCACAGATGCGAAACGCTTTGATCACAGGCAGAGATGTGCGGAGAATAATCCTTTCTATATACTCCTCGTCTTCCTTTCCATGCAGCTGAATCAGATTGACCGCGCCGCTGTCCGCAGCTTTTATGATCTCTTCCGGATCCGCGTCTACGAATACTCCGACAGTCCTGATCCGGGGATCGAGCAGCCTTCTCAGCTTCACCGCCTGCTCCAGGCCGATGGATCTGCGGAAACCGGGAGAAAGAATAAATCCCGCAAAATCCGGCAGGACCCGGTTTACCGCCTGAGCATCTGAGGGACGCCGCAGACCGCATATTTTAACAAGTGTCTTCTCTTTCATTTCATTCCTTTTCTCAAACCTTTTCTCAAAAACCACCGGAACAGATGAGCGTACAGTCATCACCTGTCAGCTGCATCTGCTTCGCAGCTCGCGGATACCGGCCGCCTTATCCGAGTTCCTCATCAGGGTCTCTCCGATCAGTACCGCGTCTGTGCGGCTGCGGTACAGGACTTCGACGTCCTCCGCATTGCGGATCCCGCTCTCGGACACATATATTTTGTCATCGGGGACCAGGCTGCGGAGGCGGACGGAATTATTAATATCCACCGTAAATGTCCGGAGATCGCGGTTATTGACACCGATGATCCCGGCTCCCGCGTCAAGTGCTCTGCAAATTTCCTCTTCATCATGAGCCTCGACGAGGGCAGACAGACCAAGCTCATGGGCAATGGACAGATATTCCCTCAGCTCTCCATCATCCAGGATGGCACAAATCAGGAGCACAGCGGATGCCCCCAGGATTTTTGCCTCATAAATCATGTAGGGATCGACTGTGAAGTCTTTGCGCAGGCAGGGGATTTTGACTGTCCGGGCGATCTCCTGCAGAAAGCGGTCCTCACCCCGGAACCAACGGGGTTCTGTCAGAACAGAAATGGCGGCGGCGCCTGCTGCTTCGTAAGCGAGGGCAATATCCAGATAAGGGAAATCCGGGGAGATCAGGCCTTTTGAAGGAGAGGCCTTTTTACACTCGCAGATAAACTGGATGCCCGGCGCGGACAAAGCCCTCCTGAAGGGGAATTCCTCAGACGCATCTGCAGGCAGGACCTTATCTGTTGACATGGCTACATCTGCTGGCAGAACCGCATCTGCTGACATGGCTGCATCTGCTGACAGAACCGCATCTGCTGACAGGTCAAGGGCTCCGCAAGCATTCCGGCTCAGGTCAAGAGCCCTGGCGCGCAGCTCCTCAAGGGGGAGCTTTTTCTTTTTTTCAGCGACACGAAAACGTGTGTGCCCGGCTATTGTATCCAGAATTGTTGACATGGCCTGTCACCTCTTAAAAAGTATCTTTCTATCACACTGCCCTGTTGGAGGCTGCGATATAGGCATCCAGAACAGCCAGAGCTTTGCCGCTGTCTATCATATCCGCGGCTATTTTGATGCCTTCTTCGATAGATGCGGCGGCGTTGCCCGCATAGAGGCCGCAGCCCGCGTTCATCAATACAGAGGTTCTCCTGGCGTCCCTGATCTCCCCCGACAGAATGCCGCGGGTGGTCCGGGCGTTCTCTTCCGGAGTCCCTCCCTGCAGTTCCTCCTTTGCTCCCCTGGCCAGTCCGAACTGCTCGGGCGTGATCGTTGAGGTCCTGTAAAAGCCGTCGCGCAGCTCGCAGACCGTAGTGGGAGCCGAAGCAGATACCTCGTCCATCTTGTCCCTGCCGTAGACCACCAGTGCGTGCCTGACGCCCAGGGAATCGAGGACCTTGGCAACAGGCTCCACGAGATATTCATCGTAGACACCCAGCAGGAAGAATTCAGGTTTTGCGGGGTTGGTGAGAGGACCCAGAATATTAAAGACTGTCCTGAAGCCAAGCTCCCGGCGAATACTGCCGACATATTTCATGGCGCTGTGATATTTCTGCGCAAACATGAAACAGAATCCGACTTCCCTGAGCAGCCTGCGGCAGAGCTCCGGATCTTCGTGAATATTGGCACCCAAAGCCTCCAGGCAGTCTGCCGTGCCGCACTGAGAAGAGGCCGCGCGGTTTCCGTGCTTGGCCACCTTGACCCCCGCAGCCGCGATCACCATGGCGGAAGTCGTGGAGATATTGAATGTATTGGCATTATCACCGCCGGTCCCCACGATCTCCAGCACCTCCATGCCCGGATGTTCCACAGGTGTGGCGTGACTTCGCATAGACACAGCGCAGCCTGAAATCTCATCGATCGTCTCCGCCTTGGTGCTCTTGGTCGAGAGAGCCGCCAGAAAAGCGGCATTCTGTGTTGCCGTTGTCTCGCCGTTCATGATCTCGTTCATGACGGTCTCAGCCTCCGAAAAAGTCAGGTCCTGCTTAGTGACGATTTTGATAATAGCTTCTTTGATCATAATGGCTCCTTTCCTTAGGTTCTTGGTGCGCAGACCTCCGGAGGACTTGATTCTGCAGGGAAAATCCAACCGATCCTGTTCGAAAAAAAAGTCCCCGGCAAAACAGTTCCCTGAAAAGAAAACTGTTCTGCCGGGGACGAAACATCAGATTTGATAAAAAGATGCCCGCGGTACCACCCCGGTTCACGCATTTCCAATCGGACTCAGCCGCATCCTTCACATCCGGGTCCTCAAAAGCCCGGCTGTTCATTGTCGGCAAAGCACGAACAAAACGCGCACACTCTGCGAAATTCCAACAAATTTCCGGCAACTTACGTATGCCTCACGTCGCGCCATACTCGAAACACATGCCGGATTCCCGGCGTCCCCTTTCAACGCGCCCTCCGCGGACCATTATTCGTGTCAGCATACCGCCCGGCTCTCACCTTCCCGGACTCTCTGTGGGTGCCCCTCACGCTTTACTTCCGCATCAACGGTTTATTAATTATAAGAATATGAAGTTGTGGAGACAGGTGTGTTTTTTCAGCAGAATATCTTCGTAAAAACAATCACCTCATCGATTTCATTAAATCGCAATCGCCCGTCTTTGTCAAGTTATTTCGGCAGCCAAAAATTTCTGGCTGAAATCACGAGAATGCGCCGGCTGATTTTCAAAGATTTCTCAGCGTTATCAGCTGGTAGGCATGATAGCCTACCTGAAGGGGAACAGGCATCAGTAAGTCAGCCACCGTCTCGATCAGCACTTTGCGTCTGAGTCTGTTCTTTACCTCAGGGCTGAGCTTCCTGCGGCTGAGTTCCTCTGTGCTGATCCTGTTATCCAGTTCCTTCGCGAACATTTCCACGTTATGGAACTGAAGTCTTTTGAGCTTGTAGAGGATTTTCCCGTGCTCCTTCTCACAAGAGAAAGAAATACTGCCGGATGCGGGATAGATCCTGATCCCGGAGACTCCCTGCTGCCCCTCCAGGACATACCTGAGAATCTCCGCCTGAGAGGCAGTGATACGGCCCTTTCTCAAGCGAAGTCTCATGTATTTGGAAGTCTCGTGCATAATAATATACTCCATGAATCTCCTCTCTCCAGGCACTACCGCCCCTTCCTACTATGTCAAGCTCCAGAACCTTGATCTATAAGGCTTTCAGGCACCTGACACACTGTCTTCTGCCGGCAGCTTTGCTTTCGCTCCGGACCATTTGGGATTTTTTTCAAAATAGCGATCAGGCTTTCCTCCGGATTATCACCCTGTTTATTCTTCATCGCGCAATACCCGTGACTTAAGTCGTGGGATATGCGGGCAAATGTCTTCGGCGGAAACTCACTTCATCGTGGGTACAATCCCGCGATGAAGAATTTTTGCCTTTTTTGCCTCTGCTTTCGCCTCAAACCGGGCCAGGTCCACGATCGCGCGCATGTGTGTGCCCTCGCCGATCAGGCCGGCCTCATCATAGCAGGCTGTCTTGAAAGTCATGACCTTACCGTTGGGAGCCAGTTCTGTGAGTTCAGTCTCAACACGGACCTCCATTCCCAGGGGAGTTGCCGCCACATGAGAAACATTCAGCGAAATACCGACAGTGGTCTTTCCCTCTTCCAGCAGAGGCTGCACCGACATGGCCGCGGTGTTCTCAATCGCTGCGATCATGGCGGGAGTTCCGAATACGTTTACCAGCCCGCTGCCTAATCTGGACGCGATCATGTCCTCAGTCACGACAAATTTCTTTTGGCCCCTGATGCCTGTCTGAATCGCCATTAAAAAACCTCCTGAAAATACTGCTATGGCAGGCGAACCGATCATTAAAAATGAAGATCCGGTCAGCCCCATTAAGATGCTCTGAAACTATCTGCCGGATAAGATTCCTGAAATAAAGAAGTTCCCGCAACTATATTTCCGAAGAACTTCTGCCCGTTCGCTTTATTCCTCGAGCCAGGTATCATCCGGCTTGGTCTCCTCAAAGGATCCGTGAATCTCAATATCGTCAGCCGTGTTGTGAATGATCAGCTCCTGGGTCTTGACGCTGATCCTGCTTCCCGGCTTCACGGAACTGGTGATAAATACGTTTGATCCGATGACCGATCCCTCTCCGATCGTCGTCTCGCCTCCCAGAATGGACGCGCCGGCATAGATCGTGACATTGTCCTCAATCGTGGGATGGCGCTTTGCTCCGCGCAGGCGCTGCCCGCCGCGGGTCGACAGCGCACCGATCGTGACGCCCTGGTAGATCTTGACATGTTTTCCGATGATTGAAGTCTCGCCGACGACGATGCCCGTGCCGTGGTCCATAAAGAAGTATTCTCCGATCGTAGCGCCCGGGTGGATGTCGATACCGGTCTTGCTGTGGGCATACTCGGTCATCATTCTGGGAATGAGCGGCACGCCGAGCAGAAAGAGCTCGTGAGCAAGGCGGTTGATCGTGCTGGCCAGCAGACCGGGGTAGCAGAGAACGATCTCCGCCTTATTAAAGGCCGCGGGATCCCCCTCAAAGGAAGCCTGCATGTCCGTGTTCACCAGCGCGCGGATCTTGGGGATCCTGGCCAGGAATTCGATGGTGAGTTCCTCTGCCTTGTCGCTGAGTTCCTCATAGGGAGTCCCGGCATATTCCTCGCGGAAGCGGAGGGCGATCACAATCTGTTTTTTCAGATTGTAGATCACGTCCTCTATCACTACCGCAATCCGGCTGTCATAGCTGTAGCTGCGGAAGGCCTTCTCTCTGTAATAGCCTGGGAAAAGGATCTTGAGCAGCTTATTGACAAGATCGACGACGACTACACTGTCCGGCTGGTTAAAAACATTCCTGTCATCTATGTCCCTGCCCTGCCTGTAATCGTCCAGGATAAGTCTTGTAACATTCTGAACACGTGTATTGATATCGCCCCTCATATCCATTTATTCCTCTCCGTTCCAGTGCCCCGGCTGCCCGCCGCATCACTTTTATCCATACCTTTTATCGATAATCTTCATCTGTACTCCGGATGCCCGCCCCGCGCTGTATCAGCCGGCTCCTTCATGCACCGCTTTTCTATTGTGCTGTTTCACCCGGCTCCTTCATGCACCGCTTTTCTATTGTGCTGTTTCACCCGGTTCCTTCAATCACTTTCCGCCATATGCAGAAGCAGCATCCGTGTACTTATCCAATATACCACATCCTCTGATTTCACGAAACATAAAAAGAACCCGCAGAAAACCAGTATTTCTGCGGGTCCGTGTTTTTACAATATAAAGGGCTCTTATCTCCCGGGCAATAAAAATTATCGCTTGGAGAACTGAGGAGCACGGCGTGCGCCTTTGAGACCGTATTTCTTTCTCTCTTTCATACGAGGGTCACGAGTCAGGTATCCGGCCTTCTTGAGAACGGGACGGAGATCGGGATCAGCCTCGATCAGGGCACGGGAGATGCCGTGGCGGATCGCGCCTGCCTGGCCTGTTGTGCCGCCGCCCTTGACGGTGATCTTATAGTCGTACTGGCCGGTTGTTCCGGTCAGGACGATGGGCTGGTTGACGATAACCTTGAGGGTCTCAAGTCCGAAATAATCGTCGATGGTTCTGCCGTTGATGGTCATATTACCGGTGCCGGGTGTAATAAAAACACGGGCAACAGAGGATTTCCTTCTGCCGGTTCCATAGAATGTCGCTTCTTTAGCCATTGTATATATCTCCTTTCAAACTCAGGCCGTCCGGTCACATGCGGATTTGCCGGCCATCTATTCCGTTTGCCTCCGGCAGATGCCGGCTGGCGGATAAAGTCGATCAGAACTTCAGCTCTTCAGGCTTCTGTGCAGCGTGCTTGTGCTCAGGACCTTCATAGACATGCAGCTTTCTGTACATGTCGTCGCCGAGTCTTCCCTTGGGAAGCATGCCGCGGACTGCGTGCTCGACAACCCTGACGGGCTTTGTGCGGAGCATCTCGCGAAGGGTTGTGTACTTCGCGCTGCCGACATACTCGGAGTGACGGAAATAAATCTTCTGATCCATCTTCTTGCCGGTGACTTTGATCTTCTCTGCATTGACGATGATCACATAGTCGCCTGTATCAATAAAAGGAGTATAGATGGGCTTGTTCTTGCCGCGCAGAACGTTGGCAACTGCGCTTGCAAGGCGGCCGAGAGTCATATCGGTCGCGTCCACTACATACCATTTCTTCTGAATATCTGCTGCGCCTGGCACATAGGTTTTCATGATTTCCTCCAATTCCGAAGCGTGTGCACTGAAATCTGCTCTTCCGGAAGGCCGCACATCAACATGTCCGATCCCGGACAGACGGGATCGTATCGATCGGATCCCGGCGAAATCCGTCATCACCTGCTCCCCATCCAGGGGAGGCGGCGGCGGACTGCGCAGAAAACAGTCTCATCCTGCTCTTATCTTTCATTTATTTGTTTATTTTAATTACAAGTGCGAGTCGCAGTGGCAGCAGGCCTTTACCAAAACCGGGGAGTTTGGGTGCATGCAAAAAACATGCGCATACCGCCGTCGCACCAAATCATTTTAGCTTACACAAATAGCAGTGTCAACTTAAACCTGTACTTTTTTCCATACATGTTTTTTAATCATGTTTTAAGATTTTCATACAGGCGCCCATGATCCTGCATTCACAAACATGTATGAATAAAATAGTCAGGGCTTGCTGCCGAAAACCATCTCATAGCCAGGTTCCAGGATCTCGTAACGGACCAGGGTAAGTCCGCATGCGGGGGCTGTCGCGCCAGCCGCCCGGCGGTCACAGGCCTGCAGGATTTCAGGAAGATCCCCGGGCTTTTTAAGTCCGCGTCCCACTTCCATCAAAGTGCCTGCCATAATCCGCACCATGTTGTAGAGAAATCCTCTGCCGCTCACACGGATGACTATTTCTCTGGGCATGCGGCTTTCGTCTTCTGTTCCGTCAGCTGCCGCCCCTGTTTGGGAGGAGGCAGTATAACCCTGATAAGACATACCGCAGGGCACTTCCTCGACCTGGACTGAGAGCACCTCGCGCACTGTCGTCTTCGCGGAGGAATAGGTACTGCAGAAGCTTTTGAAGTCGTGTTCTCCCACCAGGTACTCCGCGGCCTCCCTCATGGCGTCCACATCAAAGCGATATCTGGAAAAATATGTATAGAGGCGCTTCATGGGATCAGGCATCCGGGCGTTATAGATGCGGTACTCATAGGTCTTGACCGTGCTGCAGCGCCTGGGATGAAAATCTTCAGCAGCCTCCATGGATACGGGGACACAGATCTGCTCAGGCAGGCGGACATTGACCGCATAGGCAAACTTTTCAGGGGGAATGCGGCTCTCGGTGTCAAAAACAGCCAGGTTGCAGTAAGCATGGACACCTGCGTCCGTTCTACTGGCGCCGATCACCTCGACGGGCTGACCCGTCAGTTCCGTCAGCACTCTGTTCAGTTCTCCCTCTATAGTCGGAACACCGCTCTTTTGCGCCTGAAAGCCAGCGTAATCCGTACCGTCATAGGCAACAACCAGAAGGATTCTTTTTTTCAATTTTCCCTCCATATCGAAGTGCTCTGTGCGAAAACAACAGCTGCAGCCCTTCGGTGCGAAACCGGTAATCAAAAACAGTAACTGCCGCTCTTCGGTGCGATATCCGGTAATCGGAACCGGTCTTTTCTCAGATCAGAAAAGGCAGGCGGACCACCCGCAGGACGACACAGACAGCGAAAAAAGCCAAAAGGACAATATAGGCTATGCGGTCACGACCCTTATAGATCAGGGGCTTCATCTTGGTGCGGCCGACACCACCGTGATAGCACCTGGCTTCCATGGCCATGGCCAGATCATTTGCCCGGCGGAATGCAGAAATGAAGAGGGGCACAAGCAGAGGCACCAGGCTCTTCATTTTTTTTATCAGATTTTTGCTCTCGAAATCGGCTCCGCGCGCGATCTGTGCCTTCATGATCTTGTCAGTCTCCTCCATCAGGATGGGGATAAAGCGGAGGGCTATTGACATCATCATGGCGATCTCATGGACAGGCACATGAAACCGCTTCATGGGATTGAGCAGACTCTCAATCGCGTCTGTCAGCTGATTGGGCGTAGTGGTCAGGGTCATCAGGGATGAACCGATCACCAGCAGAGAAAGGCGGATGCCCATCTTGGCGGCGAAAATCAGGCCTTCTTTTGTGATCTTCAGAAATCCCAGGCGGACCAGAACCTCGCCCGGCGTCAGAAAGAGGTTGAAGGACATAGTGATGAGCAGCAGGATCAGTATTCCCTTCATGCCGCGCACAATATATCCGACAGGCACATTGGAGAGCGCGATCATGGCGATCAGGAAGGCTGCGCACAGGAAATAGCCCACAAAGGTATCCACTACGAACAGGGAAATAATATAGACAAGCGTGCCGACCAGTTTGACGCGGGGGTCAAGCCGGTGCAGGATTGAATCCGTCTGATAATATTGTCCGAGAGTAATATCTTTAAACATAATTGTACCCTTAATCTCGCGTTCACAAACATGAATGATCAGAATCTGCGCAATGCTTCGTGCGCAGTTCACTCACATCTGGCTGCACACATTTGCAGCCCGCCCTGCTTCTGCCTTTGTAAATATTCCGGCCGTTCACTTTCATGATGAGCCCAATCAGCCCGATCTGTCCGGTCTGTTCTGTCAGTCCGGTCAGCCGCTTATTTTTTCTGATATAATTTCAGAATCTCCTCTGCGGCTTCCTCAACAGTCAGGACATCCGAAGTAACGTCGATACCCTGTTTTTTCAGTTCGTTCATAATGTATACGATCTGAGGGGCGGAGAGGCCCAGCTCCTCGAGCTCTTCATAGTGGCGGAAAACATTTGAAGGAGTATCGTCAAATACTTTTTCCCCCTTTCCCATCACCACGATTCTCTCCACATAGCGGGCCACATCGTCCATACTGTGGGAGACCAGGATAATGGTCATCTCGAGTTTTTTCTTCATGTCCGATATCAGGCCGAGGATCTCGTCGCGGCCGCGGGGATCAAGTCCTGCGGTCGGTTCGTCCAGAATGAGGATATGGGGATGCATGGCGATCACGCCCGCAATGGCCACCCGCCGCTTCTGGCCTCCCGAGAGGTCAAAAGGGGAAGTCTTATAGTAATCTTCAGTGATTCCGACATCCTCGAGGGCTTCGATAGCCCGCGCTTTGCAGGTCTTCTCATCCAGCCCCAGATTCCGGGGGCCGAACATGACATCGGAGAGAACATCCACCTCGAAAAGCTGATGTTCAGGGTACTGGAAGACCAGGCCGACTGCGGCGCGCAGTGCCTTTCTGTCATACTTGTCCCCGAAAATATCCTCTCCGTTGTAGAGCACGCGCCCCGATGTGGGGCGGAGCAGTCCGTTGAGCAGCTGGACAAGTGTGGATTTGCCGGAGCCCGTGTGCCCGATCAGACCGATAAACTGGTTATCAGGTATTTCCAGATTCACATCTTTGAGAGCCGCCGTCTGCATGGCAGTGCCCTGCTCATAAACGTAGCTCACATTTTCCAGTTTGATTCCCATGGATGATTCACCCGGCCTTTCCGATCTTTTTAAGTGCCTCCGCCAGTTCCTCTTTGGTGAGGATCCCCTCCGGAATATCAAGTCCGTTTTCCCTCAGGATATGGGCCAGCTGAGTGACCTGGGGGACGTCCAGATGGAGACGCTGGAGTTCTGTCACTTTTGAAAAGATCTCGCGCGGAGTCCCCTGCATGGCGATCCTGCCCTTGTCCATGACAAAGACATGGTCCGCCCGGATGGCCTCCTCCATGTAGTGGGTGATGAGGATGATGGTGATGTCCTCTCCCCTGTTCAGAGTCCAGGCCGCGTCGATGACGTCTTTTCGCCCGGAGGGGTCCAGCATGGCAGTGGGCTCGTCCATGATAATGCATCCGGGATGCATAGCAATGACACCGGCAATCGAAACGCGCTGTTTCTGTCCTCCGGACAGACGATTGGGGGACTTCTTGCGGTACTCATACATATCGACCGCTTTCAGACTCTCCTCTACGCGCTCCCAGATTTCCTCTGTGGGCACGCCCATATTTTCAGGGCCGAATCCGACATCTTCCTCCACAACCTGTCCTATGATCTGGTTGTCAGGATTCTGGAAGATCATCCCTGCTGTCTGGCGGATATCCAGCAGCAGTGACTGGTCCTTTGTATCCATCCCCTTGATCCATACTGTCCCCTCTGTAGGGTGCAGAAGGGCATTGAGATGCTTGGCCAGTGTCGATTTTCCCGAGCCGTTGTGTCCCAGGATCGCTATAAACTGTCCGGGTCTGACATCCAGAGAGACATCATCGATCGCACGGACGGTACCCGCCGGATTTCCCTCCTCGTCCCTCTTTATATAATCATGAATCAGGTCTCTGATCTTTATCATGGCTCACCCTTCTCAGACGATACCGGATCTGACCGGTCCCGGTCTTGCAGCTTTCTGATCTACAGCTTTCTGTTTTGCAGCATTTCTGCTTTTCAACTGTCTGCTTTGCAGTTTTCTGTTTTGCAGCATTTCTGCTTTACAGTTTTCTGTTTTATATTTTTTGTTTTATATTTTTTGTTTTAAAAAAGCCTCCGGGAAACACTCCCGGAGGCTCTATTTTTCTCAATGCAGGCAACCGGCAGAACCACCTGTTATGGCTGCGCGTCGGAAACAGGCAACAGGTTCTACGCGCAGGACAAAATCCCTCTGCCGACTGCTTTCATCAATCAATACAGATAATCTTTACAGATGATGGGACCAGACAATCATCAGACGAACTCAAGAACGACTTCCATCGCTCCGTCACCGCGGCGCTGACCGATCTTGATGATCCTGGTGTAACCGCCGTTCCTGCCGGCATACTTGGGGCCGTACTCTGTGAACATCTTGTCCACAAGGTCAACCTTCTTTGCAGCTTTCCTGCGGCCCTTGGCATCTGCGGGAACTTCCACTACAGGATAGAGATAACGAAGGATCTGCCTTCTGGCGTGCAGACGGCTGGGAGCATCCTTGGTGACCTGCTTCTCGACTTCGTCATAAACGGTTACGCGCTTGTCGCCAATAACTTCTTTGACGCGCTTGCCGTCTTTGTCCTTGCGGGCGACTTTAGCCTTGACAGTGACTGTCTCATAGTTGTCATACTCTTTGGCAGCCATGGTGATCATGGGCTCGACGATCTTGCGGATTTCCTTGGCGCGTGCCTCGGTAGTTGTAATCTTTCCATGATAGATCAGAGCTGTGACCTGGTTGCGGAGCAGGGCCTTTCTGAGCTTTGTCTTCTTGCCTAATTTTCTGTACATTGCCATTTTTATATTCCTCCACTTATTATGATGATGCCGACAGCAGCGCTCTTCGGTCTTATCTGCCGCCGGTTCCGGATCCGTTTTCCGGCCGTTTTCGCGGCTTCTGCCGCCTCCCGGCACACGGAGGGCAGGCGGCATTACACTGTCTCTCCTCCGAATCCGGCATCTCCTGCTGCGCACCACACGGATTTACCGCAGCCGGATGCATATTTCATTTATTGATTACGCGTTCTCTTCGCTGGAATTGAGTTTCAGTCCCAGCTCTTTGAGCTTCTCAAGGACCTCCTCAAGAGACTTGCGGCCAAGGTTCCTGACCTTCATCATCTCTTCGGGAGTCTTGTTGCAGAGTTCTTCCACCGTGTTGATGCCCGCGCGTTTCAGGCAGTTGTAGGAACGGACAGAGAGCTCAAGCTCATCAATGCTCATCTCCAGTGCCTTCACCTTAGGATTTTCCTTCTCCTCGGAGATGACTTTTGCGGTCCTTGCCTTCTCAGACAGATTGATGAAGACGCTAAGATGCTCACTGAGGACTTTTGCCGCAAGGCTGACTGCCTCATCGGGGGCAATCGTTCCGTCTGTCGTGACATCAAGTGTGAGCTTGTCAAAGTCAGTCTGCTGTCCGACTCGTGTATTTTCCACAGCCACGTTGACTCTGTCAACAGGTGTATAAATGGAATCAATCGGAATCACGCCGATCTTGAGGTCAGGTGTCTTGTTCCTGTCAGAACTGACATAGCCTCTTCCCTTGGTGATCGTGAGCTCAATGAACAGCCTGGTTTCTTTTCCGCTCAGTGTGGCGATCACGAGATCAGGATTCATGATCTCGATATCCGAATCGATCTGGATGTCGGAGGCACGCACAACACCCTCGCCCTCATAATCGATGAAAGCTGTTTTGGGTTCGTTGGACTCGCTGTCATTTTTGATCGCAAGGCTCTTGATGTTCATAATGATCTCAGTGACATCTTCCTTGACACCGGGAATCGTACTGAATTCGTGCTGTACACCATCAATTTTTACCTGGCTCACCGCAGCGCCGGGAAGTGAAGAGAGCATGATCCGGCGGAGGGAATTTCCCAATGTGATGCCGTAACCCCTTTCCAGAGGCTCGACAACAAATCTGCCGTATTTTTTATCATCAGAAATCTGAACGACTTCGATGCTCGGTCTCTCAAAATCAAACACTCGTAAATCCTCCTTTGCGCTTTGCGCACAGTTTTTACTGTTTGCGGATCTGCCGCCGGAAAATAATCATTTCCGGCCGGCCTGATGAGTTAAATCACACCGCTATTACTTGGAGTACAACTCGACGATAAGCATCTCGTTTACAGGGACATCGATCTGATCTCTCTTAGGCAGCTGGCTGACTGTGCCCTTGAGCGCTTCCTTGTCGACGTCAACCCATTCGGGTGTAAGTCTGCCGGATGTAACCTCAAGAATATCCTTGAATCTCTGGATGCTCTTGGATTTCTCACGGACTTCGACCACATCACCGGCTTTGACGATGTAGGAAGGAATGTTCACGATCCTGCCGTTGACGGTGATATGCTTGTGTCCGACAACCTGGCGTGCCTCACGGCGTGTGCGGGCAAAGCCCATACGGAAGACAACATTGTCCAGGCGGCTCTCAAGCATGGACATAAGGTTTTCACCGGTCATGCCCTTCATCCTGTCGGCCTTGTCATAGTAGTTGCGGAAAGGCTTCTCAAGGATGCCGTAGATGAATTTGGCTTTCTGCTTCTCGCGCAGCTGCATGCCGTACTCACTGAGCTTGCGGCTTCTGCGGATCAGCTGTCTCTTGGACTTCTTGTTATATCCAAGAAAAACGGGATCGAGATCAAGGGATCTGCATCTTTTCATTACCGGAGTTCTGTTTACTGCCATTGTAAAAAATCCTTTCTTTTCTGCTGCCCGTCACATGGGCGCTGTATACGCTCCGCGGGCGCATGTTGTTTACAGCGCTTCCTGTCTTTGGCGGAACAGGCTTTTCCTGCATTCCGCGAGACAGTTTACATATAAATAATGTAGATCAAGCGCCTTCTTCCAATCCTGTCGCATTCTGTCGTATAAAAATACAGGTCAGACTCTTCTTCTCTTGGGAGGACGGCATCCATTGTGAGGAACCGGAGTCACATCCGTAATGCTGATGATATCAAGTCCGTTGGAATTCAGCGCGCGGATTGCAGCCTCTCTGCCTGATCCGGGTCCCTTTACGAAAACATCAACAGCCTTCAGTCCGTGGATGAGTGCTGCCTTTGTAGCCGTCTCTGCAGCCATCTGTGCTGCATAGGGAGTAGATTTCCTTGAACCTTTAAAACCAAGACCACCGGCACTTGCCCAGCTCAGAGCGTTGCCCTGGGTATCTGTCAGGGTAACGATTGTGTTATTAAAAGAGGACTGGATGTGCGCCTGTCCGCGTTCAACGTTTTTCTTGACACGTCTTGTCTGCTTCCTTCTGGAAGCACTTGTCTGCTTTGCCATAAAACTAACCTACTTTCTTTCCCAATACTGGTATACGTTCCGCCATGAACA
>JBGUNJ010000114.1:0-16752 GCA_045117315.1 Lachnospiraceae bacterium
ACTCGGCAGCTATGGCGAGTGAGATCCTTCCCGGAAAGACCATCCTGGAAGCACTCAATACCGACCTGGTATGTGATGCTATCAACACGGCTATGCGTGAGCTGTTCCTGCAGATCGCATACGGCCGCACACAGTCCGCATTCTCCGATGACGGTCTGCGCATCGGCGCCGGCATGGAAGATCTGGGCAAGGGCCTCAGGTCCATGGTCGGTACAATGTACGGCACGGCTGCGAAGGGAACCCGTTATCTTGAGATGACAGAGGGCTACGTCGTAAAGATGGCGCTCGACAAGGACGACCAGGTCTGCGGTTATCAGTTCCTGAGCCTTGGCAAGATGATGGATGCGATCAAGGGCGGCATGTCCCCCAACGAAGCTTACGAGAAGAATCTCGGAACTTATGGTCGTTTTAAGGCAGAGGACGGAGCGGTCAAGTGGATCGATCCGCGCAAAGAGTAAGAAGGAGGTGCAGCAATGGCTTTGTTTGAAAACTATGAAGGACGCATGCCCCAGCTGCAGCCCGTTCTTGACAAGTACGGCTTCAAGAGCTTTGAGGATGTGAAGGCCTTTACAAATGGCAAGGGTGTGGATGCATACAGCATCGTAGAGAGCACACAGCCGATCTGTTTTGAAAATGTTAAATGGGCTTATGAGCTCGGCGCAGCAATCGCTATGAAAGAAGGCGCAACCAAGGCTGCAGACGCCGCCAAGTGGATCGGCGTTGGACTGCAGGCATTCTGCATTCCCGGCTCCGTCGCGGATCAGCGTCAGGTCGGTATCGGCCACGGCAATCTTGGCGCAATGCTGCTCGACGAGGAGACCGAATGTTTCGCTTTCCTTGCCGGACATGAATCTTTCGCAGCCGCTGAAGGCGCAATCAAGATCGCTCTGAACGCGAACAAGGTTCGTACGAAACCTCTCCGCGTCATCCTGAACGGTCTCGGAAAAGATGCAGCTATGATCATCAGCCGCATCAATGGTTTCACCTATGTCCAGACAAAATATGACTATCTGTCCGCAGATGTCAAAGAGGATCACGCTCTGACCATCGTCAACAAGACCGCTTATTCCAGCGGCGACCGCGCGAAGGTCAACTGCTACGGCGCAGACGACGTCCGTGAAGGCGTTGCAATCATGTGGCATGAGGGCGCGGATGTTTCCATCACCGGCAACTCCACCAACCCCACACGTTTCCAGCACCCTGTAGCAGGCACATACAAGAAAGAGCGCTGGGAAGCCGGCAAGAAGTACTTCTCGGTTGCTTCCGGCGGCGGCACAGGCCGTACCCTGCATCCCGATAACATGGCTGCAGGCCCCGCTTCCTATGGTATGACTGATACCATGGGCCGTATGCACTCCGACGCTCAGTTTGCAGGATCTTCTTCCGTTCCCGCACACGTTGAGATGATGGGCTTCCTCGGCGCAGGCAACAACCCTATGGTCGGTATGACCGTAGCAGTCGCTGTTGCTGTTCAGGAGGCAATGTCCAAATAAGAGGCAGCGTCAGTGTTTGAGGCAATCCCCCGACAAGGAGGTATGCCCGGCTTACAGATAATGCCCAGGCCAATTTCAGCCTGCGAAGGCTCCCGAAAATATTTCGGGAGCCTTTGTTTTTATCGCAGGGCCGCCGTAAGGTATCTTTCGCCTGACGGCGAACGGCGGCCCGCGGGAGGGCAGAGGGGGCATGGCCGCCTCTGCCCTGTTTAAAAACGGCCCGCGTAATGTATTTCCGCCTTGCGGCGGCAGCGGCATTCTTTCAGGATGCGGCTTTCTTTTTCATAACTATGATATAAGGGTCAAAAGTCAGGAAAAGGCTCTGAGTATCGTCAATATGCACAAGCGACCGCAGGACCATTGCGCAGCTCCGAAGGAGAGGTTGCGTGCCTGGTACTTGGGCGCTGATTTTTGCGCCCTTAGTACCGCTGCCAGCGAGGATTGAGCGAGAGCGTGTCCAAGGTGCTTGTGTATATTGACGATTCGGGTTTACTTTTACTACCTTTTGCCCCCGACATCATAACTATATTCAATGGAGGTATGTGATGGATCATGCGGAAAAGGCCAAAGCCCTGTTTCTGGAGGGATATAATTGCGCGCAGGCCGTGCTGTGCGCCTTTGAGGATCTGACCGGGCTGGACCGGGAGACCTCTGCCCGTCTGGCCTCTTCATTCGGCGGAGGTATGGGGCGCATGAGGGAAGTCTGCGGTACAGTGAGCGGAGCCCTGCTCGTACTGGGACAGCTCTATGGATACTCGGATCCGTCTGATCCGGAGGCAAAAAAAGAGCACTATCATCTGGTTCAGGAGTTTGCCCGGAGGTTCCGCGAGATCAACGGGACGATCATCTGCCGGGAATTATTGAGCGGCGTCAGGACAAAACCGGGGAGGGACCCGGAGGCCAGGACACAGGAATACTATGCGTCCCGTCCCTGCCTGCGGCATGTGGGCGAGGCAGCTGAGATCGTTGATGAACTGCTGCGCGAACGTGCCGGGACAGAGGCTTAGTGACTGGTCCCGAAAAAAGCTGACCGCCTGATGACTTCAGCAGCCGGCTGAGGAAGCTGCTGAAGTGCAGCGGCAGGAAGGACCGAAGGCCGGACATGGAAACAGAATCAGGCTTGAATGAAGTCTTGTGCTGCAGCTGACCCTGCGGCATGAGACTTTTTCGCATGAGACTTTTTTCTGACTCCGCGGCACGTGGCTTTTCCCTTTTTATCATGAATAATATGTTTTATAATAGAATGGTGAACTGACCGGGAGGTAAATGGCAGAATGAATGAAAAGCTCAGCTTTGCCTGTGATTACGCAAAGGGCGCGCATCCAAATATAATGAAGAGGCTGGCAGAGACCAATATGATGAAGACAGCCGGATATGGTCTGGATGAGATCTCGGAGTCGGCCAGAAACAGGATTCGGAAAGCCTGCGGGTGCGAAAAAGCCGCTGTAGAGTTTCTTGTGGGAGGGACGCAGACAAATGCGGTCATGATAGATGCCCTGCTGAGATCCTATCAGGGGGTCATAGCTGCGGAGACGGGACATATCAGCGTTCATGAGGCGGGCGCGATCGAGGCGGGAGGACACAAAGTTCTTGCTCTGCCGCACCGGTCCGGAAAGATCTCCGCAGAGGATGTGGAAAAGTATCTGGAAGATTACTATAGTGACGAAAGCCACGAACATATGGTAATGCCGGGAATGGTTTATCTGTCTCATCCCACAGAATACGGAACCCTGTACACCGGGGAGGAGCTTCTCGCTCTCAGAAAAACATGCGATAAATACCGGATTTCTCTGTATGTGGACGGCGCGAGACTTGCTTATGCGCTATCCTGCCCGGAAAATGATGTGACCCTTCCGCTGCTCGCACAGGTCTGCGATGCCTTCTACATCGGCGGCACTAAATGCGGCGCCCTGTTTGGAGAGGCCGTGGTAGTCCCGGATCCTGACAGGATTCCTCATCTGTTCACGATTATTAAGCAGCACGGCGCCCTGCTGGCAAAGGGAAGACTTTTGGGGATTCAGTTTGACGAACTGTTCCGGGACGATCTGTATATGAAAATCGGGGAAGCGGCGGTCAGGGCTGCAGACAGAATCAGGAAAGCCCTGCGTGAAAAGGGTTATCTCCTGTGTTTTGAATCTCCGACAAATCAGATCTTCTGTGTCATGGAAAACGAGGATCTCAAACGGCTGAGAGAAAAGGTTGATTGTGAGTTCTGGGAGAAATACGATGATGGCCACACTGTGATACGGTTTGCGACTGATTGGGGAACAACCGAATCGGAAACGTCTGCGCTGGTTGATTTTTTATAGGAAAAACGCTTTGCGGGACTGTCTCTCAGGTTACTTGTAATGTCGGCTGAATAATCTGCGGCCTGCCGAATTATTCAGAGGCGGCTGACGGTTTTTTCAGAGGTATGTCCTTGAATTCTGCACTCGGAAAGGCTGCGGCAGCTGTCGCAGACCGCTTCCATGCTGCCTCATTTCCTTTCCTGGATCATTGTCAGCTATTTTGCCTTTTCCTTTCTTTCCGCGGACAAGGGCCTTCTGAATACCATCTTTACAAGTCTTGGCCTTTCGCCTGTGCGATGGTATCAGACGCCGGATGCCTGGCCATGGATACTGATCCTGATCCACAGCTGGAAAGGATTCGGGTATTCGATGGTTCTGTATTTTTCCTATGTCAATTCCATCGACCCCACACTCTATGACAGTGCTGCCATGGACGGAGCCTCAGTGTGGCAGATGATCCGCTATATCACCCTGCCGCAGCTCAAAAGTGTGATGCCGCTTTTAATATGCTATCCTTTTTTCCGAAATGCTTTCCTGCGCGGCCTCACGGTCGGAGCAGTCAAAGAATAAACATTACATGTACACGGCTTTCGGGAAGGCCTGTACCGTAATCTGCGCACCATGAGCAGGTGAAAAAGGCCCGGTAATCCCATGGAGACAGATCAAAAGGATAAAAAGATAAATAAAGCAAAAAGACATGAAAAGATGGAGGAAAAGTATAATATGAGCGAAGAATTGAAATCCGAACAGCTGGAGGCTGTGTCCGGCGGCGCAGGAGTGGATAGCGCATCGCCGAATTCATCGGGAAAAGGTGTGATAGTGAGAAAAAAATCGCAGGGAGCCAGACCGGCGTCTGCGGAGGTATTGGCGGATCCTTTAAATCCGAATGATCCCAACTGGACTGAGATTGATTACAAATGCCCCAGGTGCGGAGCGAATATTTACCGGTGGATCTGTCCCGGAACACAGTCACAGTTGTATTGCAGAAACTGCTCCTGGCAGAAGTGGTTCTGACAGGGGAAGAGCGCAGAGAGCATAGGCGCAAAGAGAATCAGCGCAAAGAGTACAGGCGCAGGGCAACTGCGCAGAGCGCACAGGGCTAAAGAGAATCAGCGCAAAGAGAAAAAGCCGACATGGAAGGCACATGGTGCTTTCATGTCGGCGTTTTTTTCCTTTTCCTGGGCCGGGAACATATTAGCCCTGCCTGAGCGGGAAAAAATTTTTTCCTTTTCCTGAGCCGGGAAAACTTTTTCAGCTCTGCCTGAGCCGGGAAAAATTTTTAATTTTCTTCTGTCAGGAACCGGATGAAACCGTCCAGCTCCTCTTTTTCCGCGAACCGCGCCAGGTAGAGAGTATCTCCCATCGCGATGGCCAGCACATCAGGAAGACGCTGTTCCAGAACGATCCGGTCCGCATATTCTCTGTGAATGTCCTCCCGGGTGTGCACATAGCTGCGGCCGTCCCTCAGACCCACGGATACGCAGTAATATTTTTCTGCCCCTTCCCTGGACCTTATGCTGTCATAGGCAACCATGTCAGCCCAGTCCTTGTAGACGTCGGTGCTGTTGGCAAAGTTGATCATATCCGGCGTAAATCCGCCGGAAGGACGCAGGTTCACCTCCAGGGCGACCACGGTTCCCTTTTTCCCCAGATAGGCGTGATCCTGTGTCAGGCGGAAAAACTCAAAATGGATGAAACGGCTTTTGACTCCGAACGCCGCCACACATCTGCGGCCCGCTTCCCGCAGGTCTTCCTTGATCTGCTTTTCAATGTAAAAGACAGAGCTCGACAGATTGTTTACAGTGTCCATGATAGATTCCATGGTGTGATTTCCGGTCTCCAGCAGCGGCTGCCCCTTGCTGTCTATGATGGCATCATAGGAATAGATGTCTCCCGGGACAAATTCCTCCATAATATATTGGATATTTCCGGAAGCCGTTTCGTGAAAATGCCTCAGTTCGTCTTCATTGCTGATCTTATGGGTATCGACAGCCCCGACACCGTTATCCGGTTTTACGATTACCGGATAGCCAACATTCTGAATAAAAGCAAGGCTCTCGGCAAGATCTGTCACCAGGTGAAAACGTGCGCAGGGAACCTGAGCCTTTGCATAGAAGTTCTTCATGCCTGATTTGCGCTTTATAACGGAGAGTTCCTTAGGCCGCATTCCAGGGATATTGAAATCTTCCCTCAGTCTCGCGTCCTGCTCCAGCCAGTACTCATTGTTGCTCTCCAGTCCGTCGATTTTTCCGTATTTAAAACAGAAAAAAGCGACGGCGCGGTACATCTCGTCGTAATTTTCCATCGAGTTGACGCGATAATACTCTGTCAGGGCTTCCTGCAGTGTATAATCGAGGAAATCATAGGGGGTATCCCCGATTCCAAGCACATTGACTCCGTTTCCGCGAAGCTGAATACAGAAATTGCGATAGTTTACAGGAAAATGAGGCGAAACGAATATAAAATTTCTCATCCTGCCGGTATCCTTTCTTTAGCCCGGGCGTCGCAGTATACTTTGCGTGCAAGCCGCATTTCCCTGCGCACTGAGCGGTCCGTTTGACAGTTTGTTTCTCACCCGGTCTCAGCTTTCCGGGCTCTCTGTAGAGGCATGGCTGACTTTACTTCCGCTTCATAGGTTTACTAGTGAATATCCGTCTATTCTAAAGCCATACAAATCAGCTGTCAACGAATTTAGAACGAATTAAATCGGTATAATATGCAGTACAATATGCATAAAAACCGGTATGTACAAATAAAATACTGCAGATGACCTGTTTGGATTCACATGGGCATCTGCAGTCTCTTCTGTTTTAATTCTTCGGCGTGCAATATCCGCGGACTCAGCGGGGCCGCTCTGATTCCACGCCTTCATGGACGGTGCGTATGCGGCAGGCCGTTTTGCGCTGATCATATGCATCGCTGTCGTCACTTACATAATAGCCCAGGTGGGGCGGCTGATTATAGCCGGCATTCTGGGACGCGGTCTGCATGCGGTAGGCCCGGTCGTGCATCAGGGTATAGAGTTTGTGAGCGGTGGGAATTGTGGTCGTGTAGACCAGAAGGGAGGAGCCGTCATCGGAGCGGACGACGATCTCCTCGCGCCAGTCCCCCAGCAGGTCTGCGCTGAGACAGACGTTGTTTTTCGTACCATTGTTGGAGAGGCCGTCGGGAAGGACGTCTATACAGCCCGCCATGTTGTCGATCCGTATATGTCCTTCCGAGGGATATTCTCCCTCAGGAAGATCGGCGGGCGGATCGATGTCCAGCAGGTCGTCATAGAGGTCGCCGTCCCAGAAGATCCGGAAATTGTCCGAGGCGTATTGGAAGTCCGCCTTTCTCACATCTTCTTTTCCGTAGGAAGCATATTCTCCGGCGCCCCACATCTCAAAATATCCGCTGCTGTATCCGGCATGTGCCATCACGCCGCGGCGCGTATCGACATCTCCGTCCAGGTGAAAGAGTTCTTTGCCGTCAAGGGCTCTGTAGAGAGTCATGCCATAGGGTTCATTCTCATGGACGGAAAAATACTCCGGCCCGGGGCTGAGAGGGTCATAATCCGCCAGATGAAGGGCGTCACCGTGCCCGCGGCCCGAGCACCACAGAACCGAGAAGTCGTCGTCCAGGGCAAGAGATCCGCAGAAAATCTCATCTTTTCCGTCCGCATCGACATCGGCGACAGCAAGATTGTGGTTTCCCTGCCCCTCATAGATGGACATGCCGGGCTCAGAGGTATCAAATACAGCCGTGAGCTGCAGCCTCCTGTTGATCAGACGATAGGCGGCTGCGGTTGTTTTTTGGTAATAGCCCCGCCAGGTGATTATGGAGGGATGTTCTCCGTCCAGATATGCAACGGCGGCCAGATAGCGTTCGGAGCGGTTGCCCCGGTCATCTCCCCACTCGGAGATCGTACCGCGGGGATGGGGATAGTAGACTGTGTCTATGGCGGCGCCGGTATCCCCCTCAAAGACCGTGTAGTATTCGTCACCTGACAGGGCGCGCCCGAAGGAGTCATCGACCCCGCCTTCGGTGTGGCGCAGGTCCTCTGTATTGTCTGCAGCACGGATGTCCGCGTCCAGGGATGCCTCGGAGACGTAGTGTCCTTTCCCGTCTTTTGTGCCCGGGGCGGTCTTGAATGCCAGTTCCGCTTTTCCGTCCAGATCGAAATCGTAGGCGGCAATCTGCGTGAAATGGGCACCGGCAGGGATGTTGATACCCAGGTCCATGCGCCATAGACGGCGGCCGTCCAGCTTATAGGCATCGATATAAACGTTTCCTGAATGCCTGCCGATTTCACCGCTGTCAAATGAATTTGTGGGATCCCACTTGAGGATGAGCTCATATTCCCCGTCCCCGTCCAGATCCGCGCAGGCGGCGTCATTGGCGGTGTAGGTGTACTCATCACCCTCCGGACTGATCCCGCCTTCGGGCGGATTGAGGGGGATCCGGAGGCAGCGGTTCTCCTGGACGGAGATTTCCTGTTGCTTGTCTTCTCCATTATTTATGGTATTCTGTCCCTTATCCTGTAATTCTCCGGGACTGTTGCCGCTGTCCGCGGTCCGCGTACTGCCGGAAGAACTGCCGCTGTCTGTGGCTGCCTTTTCAGGATCGGCGCCATACACAGGGCGGATCTGATAGCGGTCTCCCGCATTCCCTTTTTTATCCAGATAGTTTGTACTGTCGCTGACAAGAGCGATTTTTTGTCCGTTTCGCAGGACTTCGAAGGCGGTATCATAGGGCTCGGTGCCCAAAAGTCTCCAGGAAAGGAAGACACCGTCCCCGGTTTTGACGGCCACCGTCCCCCTGTTCAGGTATTCCATCTGAAGAGGCGGAAGAAGGGATGAGGCATCATCAGGGGCAGTACCTGCGGACCCGGGAACTGAAGAAGTGTCAGTTCCGGCAGACTCAGAAACTAAAGAAGAATTTTTTCCGACTGTCTCAGGAACTGAAGAAGTGTCAGTTCCGGCAGACTCAGAAAACGAAGAAGAATCTGTTCCTTGGGGTTTGCTGGCTGAAGTTCCTGCGGGAGCAGAGTGGCTGTCTGTCTGTTCTGCGCCGCCTCTCTGGAAATCATTCATATAGGAAGTAGGCACAAACGAGATCGTATACGCGATCATAACTGTCTTGATTTCCGGATGCCGGTCCAGATAGGTATAGACTCCCTTGTCCTCGCGCATGTCCCAGGCGGTGATATGACCTGACGCAAGAGAAAGGAAGGGCAGCATAGCGTTGGAGAAGGAATCCTTGATCACCAGAAGACTGCCCTCGCTGATGTCATCATTCTCCAGTTCGATCATGCCGTTGCCGCCAAGATAATAGTAATAAGGGGAAACAGCACGGTTATTGTCATTCCTGAGGCCTTTCGGGTCTGTCAGAATATCAAATCCCCCGGAAATTTTCCGGCCGGACTCATAATCCGTTCTGGTCAGGTGAACGGGAAAGTCCGGGGTCAGAAGCACCAGATCATCGCGGATCCGGCTGTTGGCCGCAAAGATTTTCTGCCCCATCTCACCGGTCCAGAAATCGGGCAGCACCTCTTTGGAATAACGGGCGGGATCCAATAACTCTTCGCGAAGGGAATATCCGTACCTGCGGTTCAGTGTCCGGACGATAGCAGAAGCCGTGCGCAGGCCTGCTTCGGCTGTCCAGTGATGATCTGTTTTGTAGAACATATCATAAAAATCGCCCCGGAAGAGTGAGCGGGCGTCCAGAAAGGGGATTCCCTTCTCTTCCAATCCCTCCCGGAATCTGTCCGCCGTAGCGTTTCTCTGGCAGGAGATCCCGAAATGCTGCAGTTCTTCGTCGCTGAATGGTTTTCCGGGCAAAATGACATAGAGAAAATCGCGGCCGGTCTCCCGGCAGTATTCGTCGAGTAAGTCTACATTTTCAAGGGCCTGATCGACAGAACCCGCCTGACTGCCCTGCAGAAGCACTCCGTCCCTGTTGACCAGGATATCTGATTCGGCATAGTACCGTCTTGAGAGGAACTGGTTGAGGGCGGACGAAGGAAACAGAAGGCGGTTTTTCATGGGAAGATGGTCAATGAGATCCGCTTCGAGGTCCCGGGAGTTTCCGGCTTTTTGGAGGAAGGAATCCTCACGGTTCCTGATGACGATTGAACCGCCCAGAGCAAGCAGAAAAAGGAGTGCCAGAAGGCACCCCGCTGTACGGATGATGAAAACAATGCGGTGGAAGGAAAAATGATTCTGCATGGCAAAATGAATAAGAATAAAGTACCCGGCAGCGGGTTACCCGCGAGGCCGGCGCACTGACGCGCTCCGAATGTATGGAGCGAATACAAACCGCTGCGCGGTTTGCGGGAGATGGCAGGAGCGAAGCAGTGCGCGGCTTTAATCATACGTAGTCAATGGCACACAGCCATGGATGTGAAGTAAAAAAAGGGTATCGGCAAAAGACGGCGGAAAAAGGAATCAGATGACTCTCTGCGCCGCGGCGCCATCCAGGCAAATGTGTCCCCAGTGGGAGGGATCCCAGGTCAGACGGGTGTCTCCCGGGGGCAGCAGGCGGAAGAAGAGTCCTGTCACGCTGTCCGCGTTGGTTGAGGAACCTCCGGCGCCGGTCAGAAACAAGGTGTATTTCATCTTGTATTCGTCCGGTATGAGCTCATGGAGATCGAGGGAGATGTCATAGATGACCTCTTCCTGCAGGGAATCCATTGGAAGATCGTACAGGATGTAACTGGCCTTGGGGACATCATCCAGTGTCCAGATTTCAATCCGCAGGCAGATTTTTGTCTCTGTGCAGCGGTTCTGCCATTTCAGCCTGAAACGCATAGTCTCCGTACTGCAGTACTCTGTTCCGGCGTGGTCCAGGTATTCCGCGTACAGCAGCTGAGCGGTCTCTTTCCATTTGATGCTCCTGCGGGAAAGAGTGGAAAAATCTTTGCACAGATCTTCGTCGCGGCTGTTTTCGACATATCTCGAGATGGCTTCTTCGGTACTGCCCAGGAAGACCAGCTTTCCCCTCTCCAGAAGGGCGCAGCGGGAACAGAGCTGACGGACTGTGTCCATATTGTGGCTCACGTAGATCACGGTCCTGTGTCCGTCCGCGGCTTCGTTTCTGAGTTTTTCAAGACATTTCCTCTGGAAGATGACATCCCCGACGGCCAGGACTTCGTCCATGATCAGGATCTCGCTGTCCAGATGGACGGCAACGGAAAAGGCCAGTTTCACATACATACCGCTGGAGTAGCGTTTTACCGGAGTATCAATGAAGGGACCGATCTCGGAAAATTCGATGATGGCGTCCATCTTGGCATCGATCTCTTTTCTGGTCATACCCAGTATGGCGCCGTTGAGGTAGATGTTTTCCCGCCCGGTCATTTCGCGGTGAAATCCGGCTCCGACCTCCAGCAGGGAGGACACCCGGCCGTACAGATCGATGTCGCCGCTCGTGGGGGCTGTGATCCCGGACAGGAGCTTGAGCAGAGTGCTTTTTCCTGCTCCGTTGCGGCCGATCACACCAAGGCATTCCCCTTTTTGGATGTCAAGGCTGATATGGTCCAGAGCAAGGAAACGGCCGTCCCGCTTTTGCCAGCCCAGGGGTCTGTTGGGGTCTTCGCGCCCGGTCCTGGCAGCCCACCAGCTCTGAAGTTCGTGCTGCAGGGTAGTGCCGCCGATCTGCCCGAGCCTGTATTCTTTACAAATATCCACAATGTGGATGATAGGATCGCTCATGGTTACCTCTTCTAAACAGTTTTCAGTCTGCTCTTATCTGACAGCATGCGGCATGATCATAAAGAGGTCGCATTCCCGCACATCATTTCCAAGTGTACCCAGAAGAGAAGGGGGGATCCGGTTCTTCCACAGGGCGTCGATGAGGGCGATCTGATCACGCCGGGAACCGGCCAGGAAAGACTCCCACCATGTCTCCATCAGATCAAGGCAGGCGGGATCCGCGTGACGGCGGACCAGGACCGGCGCTTCCAGAAGACCGTATTTTTCCGGGACGCCGTGGGTCCTAAGGAGAGCTTCATGGCGCTGCAGGGACGCCCGGGTATCTTTCTTTTTTATGATACAGGCAAGGATCTCGTCATATACGCAGTCCCGCTGCTTGTGGCGGAACATACAGACCGGGAAGCCGGTCATGGCTGATGTGAGGGCCGTCAGATCCGAGACGATCTGGAAGTTTGAATCCAGGTAGATCGAGAGCGGATACTGCGGAAACAGTACGTGGGGATGCATTTTGCACCAGCGGTTGGCCAGAACCGGATCGCGGATATATTCGGGGGGGATGACGTCCTCCGCGCGGATCGTCTTCCAGAGACTTTCCGTTGCTGATTCTCCATCCCCGGGGGGAGTGTCGGTGATCAGATAGTAGTCGATATTGTCCGGCCGGATCAGGGGTTCCTTAACATTGTCATAATTGTGCATACAGGCGGTGTAGACCGCTATTTTCTCGTTGGAAAAATACCTGCCGGGGCTGGAACGCCAGACCAGGGAGGGGTCATCGTCTCTCTGGAGAGTAAGATCCAGCTTTGGCCGCCAGCGGTCAACCTTATCCCTGATTCCTGCAAAATCTCCTTTCCGGAGCAGGCGGACGAGTTTCCGCGCCTTGCTGCGTTTCCCCAGACGGACGTTTTCCTTTTTCAGGTCCTTGTTGAGATGAACCATCTTTTCGAGTGCCGTCATGTTCATGATGTAATTGCTGCGTGTCTGTTCGTCCTCTAAATATCTCAAGTCGGTCGCCCCCCTTATTGATGATCAAAGCGCTTCAGCCAGTTGGAGAGCAGATATTGATTCCTGATGTGGTCCGGCACCCGGTGGACGGGAGCGTGGATGAAGTCACCCAGGTCTCTGCTGTCTTCTCCGAGCAGATAAATGTTGTCAGGGTGATAAAAATCGTAATCAAGGACAGAGCGATTGTTTGTGATCAGTTTTTTATTCCAGAACAGAGCTTCCATGGGGCGCAGAGAGACACCCGTGCCCGGATCGGTGCTGTAGTCCAGAAGGATATCAGCCTCCCGGATGCAGCGGGTTATTTCCGCGTAGGTCATGAATTTTTCATGGCCGGGCGTGCGGTCCAGCCAGCCGTCTTTGTTCTTCATTATATGGATTTCAGGGACTGCCCCCTTGTCCAGGATCGTCTGACGGAAACCGGACAGGAAAGACTCCCGGCCTTTCTCGCGTCCCGCGAAAAACACTCGGGGGACATCATTCTGTACGGGAGCGGAAGCGGCGGCCTCGGCGGCCAGATCATCGAAATAAAAGGTGGTATTGAACCGCATACCGTATTTGTCGCAGTCTTCCCGGGAGTAGGACCAGACTTCCGCTTTGCGGGGCATCAGATCGAGAAGAGCGGGACTGACCAGAGGGTTCCAGTACCAGAGGATGATCCTTTTGTCCGGATAATTCCGGCAGATCCAGGTGAGATATCCAGGCTTGATATATGCGTCAAACAAGATCACTTTGTCGTCATCAGGACCGCATTCCGGCAGATTGTATTTGACAAAACGCGGAATCAGGCGGCCCCTGGTATGGCAGTCCAGATAGAAAACCGGCACGTTCCGGTATATTGTCGAGAAATTGACGCCGCTTTTGATAAAGTGCTCTCCGAAAAAATGTCGGGGGCCATTGTCGTGATAGATAATCATAAATATACTCCGGTAATGCGCAAAAAGTTTTTCCAAAGGACTGCGAAGCAGTAAAATGCTCAGGAGAGGCCTTCTGAAAATGCCCGCAAATGCTCAGGAGAGGGCGTTCTGAAAATGTCCGAAAATGCCCAGGAGAGGGCGTTCTGAAAATGTCCGAAAATGCACATGCGGGCATAGCGTTTATGTCCGCCTTCCCTGCTGCTTTAATCTGTCGAAGTTTTCCTGCTCTGAGATACCTGAGGAAAATCGAATTTCAAAGCCTTCAATATAAGGCTTTGAGACTGGCGGTATTCGGCGAGGGTATTTTTTACTCTATACAGTGTCCGCGAATACACGCTCCACATGATTAAAGAGAATCGTGCCGGCAAGAACAGGCAGAATCGTTAGGATCCATGAAAGGGCGGCCTGTGCGGGGGTTATTACTGTGCTTCCCCAGAGCGAAAAACGGAGAAGTTCCATAGGGGCTGCCGCGGGATTGAGACAGGCAGCCAGGTAGAACCTGCCGGTCAGCGCGGAGAGGGGATAGGCGACGGGAGTCGCGAACATCCAGAGAGACAGCCCGAAGGAAACAAGGACATTCAGGTCCCTGTATTTTGTTGTGAGAGCGCAGACGATGATGCCGAACCCGTAGGACAGCAGTGCCAGCTGCAGCATGCTGACCACAAACAGCCATGCATAAGCCGGATTGGCACGGATCTGTCCCGTCGCAAGATAATACGCGTAAAAGGCAAACGCGGGAATAAGCTGGATCAGAAAGCGGATCGATGAGGAGATCAGCTGTGAGACCGGCACAGCGAGGCGGGGAAAGTAGACCTTGCCCATCAGGGAGACGTTGTTTGTAAAGGTTCCCGCGCAGCTGCTGATATTTGAGGAAAACATAGTCCAGGCGGCAGTGCTGAAAAGGTAGAAAAGGATCCTGGGAACACCGCCCGTGCTGATCCCCGCGACATGTCCGAAAACGAAGGCGTACATCAGGCTGGTAAGGATAGGGGTGAGAATCAGCCAGAGAGGCCCCAGCAGAGTCTGTTTATAGGCGACGACAAAATCCCTGCGCGCAAAAAGCACGATCAGGTCCCGGTACCTCCACAGCTCCTGAAGCTTCAGGTCAAAGAAAGGATGCTTCCCCGATATATGCTTGTGATATTTCATATGTTCTTTGTCCACTCGTTCTCCTGTAGTCATAAAATCGTAAGATAAGAATAAGCTTTGCGGGAGCGCCGGAGCGCGGAGCAGTGCGTGATTTATTCATATATATATATATATGTGAACGCAAGATCACGGCCGCAAGTAAGAAAATCAATGGCCGTCGGATTATGATAAAGCATAAGAAAAGAGATTTCAAGTTTTCGCCCGGTGCTTTTCAAGGGCTTTTCAAGGCGCGTTACAGTCCACGCCCTATCGAGGGCGTGGACTGTAACATTGCGCGCGGCGATTCCTATACGCTTCGCGTGCGCCGCGCGCCGTAAAACTCCGGTTTTTGTACGATCCGGCGTACAAAAACACGCCGAGTTTCAGGTGGGTCTGTAACCAAGGCTCACCTCTACAGTACAGGAGCAATGCTCAAGAGGCATTCCGGGAATCAGGTGGTCCTGAACTGCAACTTTACATCCGGGGCGGAAAAACCTGCTGCCGATAATTGTTGTTTTTAAAACTGAAAATATAAAAAAGGGTTGTAGGCGCTGCCGGCGATAAAAGAGATGGAGAGCAGCATGCCCAGCAGGAGAAAAACCGGGGAGACAAGCTGCCTGACTCCGATTGAGGAAACCGGAGACTGCTGTTTCCGCGTCTGTCCGGCCGGCACAAGGGAGACAAGCAGAGCTGCTGCAAGATAAAACCACATGTCATGGATCCACAGTTTCAGGGCCGGAAGCTGACCTGAGGCAGCCAACCAGCGGGTCGGAGAGAATATGCCTGTCCAGACGGCGGAGAGCGAGGAAAAGTCCGTAAGCCGCAGGCAGGAGAAGAGAGCCATCGCCGCGGGAATGGTAAGGAAGCGATAGACAATGCGGAAGGGACGGGCGCGGTCCGACAGGCGGATCAGGTATTTCTCGCAAATAAGCCAGATACCCCACAGAAGTCCCCAGAGAATGCAGGGCCAGCAGGCGCCGTGCCACAGGCCGGTTAAAAACCAGACGATCAGCAGGTTGCGGATCGCCTTCCGTTTTCCCTTCCGGCTTCCTCCAAGGGGGATATAGACATAGTCCCGGAACCAGCCGGAGAGGGAAATGTGCCATCTGCGCCAGAAATCTGTTGCGGAGGACGCAGTGTAGGGAAGACGGAAATTTTCAGGAATACGGAACCCGAACATCAACCCGAGTCCGATCGCCATATCAGAATAACCCGAGAAATCCAGATACAGCTGCAGGGCGAAGCCCAGTACCGCCAGGAGCAGAAGAGGAGCGCAACGGGTATCAAGCCCGCTGCTGTCCAGCAGATAATCAACCATCTGCCCCAGCTGGTTGGCAATCAGTACCTTTTTGCACAGGCCGGCGGCAAAGCGGTAAAAACCGTCTGTAAAACAGGCGACCGACTCTTTCTGCTTTAAAAGCTGAGGTGCGAAATCCTTGTACCGCACAATAGGCCCTGCGATCAACTGGGGGAAAAAGGCTATATAAAGCCCCAGGAAAAGGGGGTTCTTCTGGGCCGGACTTCCCCGATAGACATCCGCGATGTAGGAGATTTCCTGAAATGTAAAAAAAGAAATACCAATCGGGAGCGCGATTTCAGGAAAAGGGAGGGCGGCTCCGGTCAGCAGGCGGACATTTGAAAAGAAGAAATTCGCGTATTTAAATACGGCGAGAAGCCCGAGGTCTCCCGCAAGGCAGAGAGACAGGCAGATTTTTTTCCGGGCAGACCTGCCGGTCTCTTCACTGCATTTCCCGATCAGGAGACCGAACAGATAATTCCACAGGATTCCGCACACAAAGGCGAGGCAGAAGCGGGGTTCTCCAAAGCCGTAAAAGATCAGGCTTGCGAGAAAAAGCCATGCATTGCGCAGGCTTCTGTACTTTTTCGGACAGACGTAGTACAGGACTATGACCGAAGGAAGAAAAAGTATGAGGAAAGAGAGTGAAGAAAAAACCATGATGATTGTCTGGATTAAAACACTTTATTGAAACCAGGTACTTTATTGAAATTACATATTGAAACTGCTTATTGAAATTTGCTGAAATCATGTGCCCATAATTGCCGGTGCCTAAAATCTTTCGTGTCCACTGTTATGGGTACACTATATTTTAGGAGTGTCCATTTTCATGGGTACAGTTTAATAAGAATGATGTCGGGGTCAAAAGGTGGTTAAAGAAAATCCGTCTCGTCAGTATGCACAAACACCTTGGACACGCTCTCGCTCAATCCTCGC
>JBGUNJ010000115.1:0-25425 GCA_045117315.1 Lachnospiraceae bacterium
ACGCGCCGCCAAACGCCGTACAACTCGGGTTTTTCGCGAAAAAGCCGCGAAAAACGCCTCGAGTTTCGAGCCGGTCTGTACAGTAACCGGATCTCTCCTGCCCCTGGATGTTAGGGCAGCATGTACTCACCCGATTCGTCCGCTAAGGACATTCGGCCCGATCAAAGACCGGCCAGTCTTATACAACTTTATCAAGGCTCTACTCTTTTCGCCTGCCGCATATCCTGCATGTATAGCCGTTCCAGTAGTGCAGATCTTCGCGTATTTTTCCGCACACACTACATGTAGAGCCGTTCTATTTATGTTTCCCGACCATGCACTTTAACTTCATAAATTCTGAACTATCGTTTATTGCAGGCTCCTCCCACTGCCTTCAGGAGATGGGAGGAGCCTTCTACAGAATCGTCAACTTTGTGTACATTAGTCTGTGGACTGATTCGCTCCATTTCTTCAATTAAACATCGGTCTATCTCTCAGATGTTATAAGCCACTCTCCGCTTGAAAGGTCTTTGATTGCATCAACTTTCTTGCTGCTGGAAAGATAAATCCTGTAATTCATTTGGTCTTTTGTAGTTATATCAAGTACATCTTCCCCGTTTTCTTGGGTTAGTTCGGCAGTTTGTATCCACCCGACATTAATTGCTTTTAGACTGTTCATAATAAAACGCATATTTCTGGCATTTTCATCTACGCCAAGTGCATTCGCGATCAAAGTTCTGTTGTTTATTTCCATTTCTGATTCCTCCGCTTCCGTAACCGCGGCTGCTGTGTTCATATTACTTTGATTATCCGGGGTATTTTCCAATTCTTTAGCGGTACCTTTACTGCCACATGCATTTAAACAGCAAATTGCCGAAAGTGCCAGTGCGATTATACATTCTTTCATGTTTCCTCCTAAGACGTTTAATACAAATACTATCCGCAATCCCCTGTCAAATGGGACGGAAAAAGTCCTGATTTGGAACATTAGCTGTACGGGGATCATCTCTGTTGACTTGGAAATCACGGGCATCCTTTTCGACTGGCTGATTTAGATATCCCGTGTGATCATCCTCAGACTTTATGTAATGACCAGGAGCAAAATTATCCTTCCATATTGCAATTGTTTCTGCTGTAACCATATATCGAGTAGGATGATCTACTGCTTCATGCTGATAAGCATGGCGTAACTCATGACTTACTGTTTCAAGTAAATCATACGAATCCCAGTTTCCCTCGGAGTCTGCCAATGCCCTTTCATTCAGTGTGACTGTATGTGTCTTGTGGGTATAATATCCCCATGTGATTTTATTGGAAGTATATGTTGCTTTTTTATCCCAATTGATATCAACCACCACATCCTTTAGATTATAAATAACAATTACTGCGTTCATATAGTCCTGAAGAATCTGCTTGCGTTCTTCTATGGAAGCTTTATCCCAATGCTCCTGGGAATATTTTTCTTTCTGCAGTTCATTCCAAAGACGGTTCTTCATTCTGTTATCTGCAGCTTTTTCCTGCTCAATAGTTGTTGTTTCATAACTGTCCGGCTCTTTCCTCGTTATCCAGTCAAAAAACTTTTCTAACCAGTTTCTTTTATCGGTTCCGGTTTTGTCAGCCGATGTGGATTCTTCGCCGTCTGTAACATTATTGAGGTCCTTGAAAATTGATTGACCGGGTCCGATAATCAGTGTTGAATCATTTGTTTTTGCAGCCGGATTAAGGTTTTCAAGAATTGCATTCTCGGTATCCCTGTACATCTCGGCAATAGTCCGTATAGCATTACTCAGGGAATTCATTTTTGCTGCTTCATCCAGGATACTATTACTTACTTTCCTGATTGCCTGATTCAACTTGAATTGATACTCGCTATTCAAACAATCATCCAATTTGACATTACTGGTATTTCTGTAATAATCATCTAAAACTTTTGCAAAATTCAGGATTTCCTCTGAATACGAGATCATTTTAACTGTGTCCGCTTTAAATACTGCCATATTGACCTTCCTCTTCTTTCATTACTTCTGAAAGCCTGTCAAAAACCCATAGCGTCAAATTGTTGATAAACTCACTGACAGCACATTGTGATTCATATGTACTCGTGTTCTCATCTTCCAAATATTCTGTTGCCCGATAATGGATATCATCATTTTCATATATTCCGTACATTACAATATCAGAGGTAGTATTTCTGGTAATATCCCAGGCATTTTCTTTAACGAAGATATCATAGTCTGATTCCTGTACATTATTTATATAACGTTCTTGCTTGTTTTTCTTGGGTTCGGTTTCAGGATTCTGGTATAGCGCGTAAGCGAATGCAGAAACTACTTCTTTTATGCCAGGCAATAATTCAATCCTGATTTTTCTTTCTGTTGCCGGATTCGTCACATTATTGCGTTCCAGTATGCAAAGATAATATGCATTCTTAAAATAAATTTTTATGTTAACTTTCTGAATTCTGTTTTCCAACATAACAAATATTTCAGGAAAAATCATCATATTCAAAATATGATGACCCAAAGCGCTTATGTGAATCGCTCCTTCGAGCATGGTAACCAGTTCATTCTCAAGCAGTTCATGGTAAATGTGTTGCGTGGTTTCAACCTCTAAATCATCGGTAATCCCCTCTATACTCTCGTTGAACCCATACAAGGGGCCTTTTCCATATTTTTTTGAAATAATATCAATTGCTTCAAGAGATAATTCCATATAACGTGTCCTGTCCTTTCTTCATTGTGATAGATTTTAATACGATATACTATTTACACCGGAATGCGATGGACAGTATTCGGGTTTTAAAAAAGTTTGGAACCCAGAAACTGGGATATATTTATTGAAACGGCTTAAAACGGCGCTTTATTGTTTGAGAATTTCCGAATAGAGATTTTGATAATGCAGAATATCTGCTTTCATAAGTTCTTATTTCCCGTTTTTCGGATTATTATGTTCTTTTCAGCCAGATAATTGTCACCTTCATGCCTGGTAACAGAACATATTATATCTCTACGGTGATTTTCTGAAGAACTTACTCTTTAGCCAAAAGAATAAGCCGAATTTTCAGATGGGTTTTGCTTTTCCCTGCTTAAAAGAACGACGGTCTCTACACTGCTGGTCCATGGAAACTGGTCGACACAGACACCTCTGACAGGGCGGTATCCGGCTGCGATGAAGGCGGGAAGATCCCTGGCCAGGCTGGTCGGCTTACAGGAAATATAGAGGATATTTTCTACCCCGTAGGACAGGATCCGGGGAAGGGCTTTGGGATGGATCCCGTCGCGGGGAGGGTCCAGGATGATCGTATCCGGCTTTTCTTCGATCGTATCCAGGACTTTCAGCACATCGCCGGAAATAAATTCACAGTTGGTCAGACCGTTTCCGCGCGCATTGATTCTGGCGGCTTCAACTGCTTCTTCAACGATTTCAACACCGATCACCTTTGCCGCCGCGGGGGCCATGAGCTGGGCGATCGTTCCTGTCCCGCTGTAGAGATCATAGACGATCCCCTTGTCCTGACAGGCTTCAGACTCTGCAGACAGATAACTGCGGGCAGTATCATAGAGGACTTCCGCTCCGTGGCTGTTGGTCTGGAAGAAAGAAAAGGGGGTCACCTTGAAACGAAGGCCCAGAAGTTCTTCTGTAAAAAAGTCTTTGCCGAAGAGGATTTCTGTCCCCTGATCTGCCACCACATCCGCGGGAGAATCATTCTTTGTGTGGAGAATACCCGCTATGCTGCCCTTCAGAAGCTTTTTCTCCTGAAGCTCCAGAAGTCTGTTGGCAAAACCGGAAAGATCTGGCTGCCGCTGCGTGGTCGTGACCAGATCAATCAGGATCTCCCCGGTGAAGGCTGCTTTTCTGACCAGAAGGTGGCGCAGATAGCCCGTGTGGCGCAGCCTGTGATAAAAAGGCAGCCTGCTGCTTGCGGGGACTGTGCCTGTCTCTGCTGAATCTGCAGATACGTCATCTATTGATGTGGAATCCGCAGACACATTATCCGCAAATGAGGTAATCCGGAAATAGTTCAGCGTAGTACGGAGAATCAGTGAAAAATCGGAATCGGTGATCCGGCATCCGTCGACCGTCACTATATCATAGAAACCGCCGCGCCTGTGCATTCCCAGGGCCAGAGGGCCGTCCTTATATTCGTCGCCGAAGGTGTACTCCATTTTGTTGCGGTATTCATATTCCTGAGGACTGGGCAGGATCCCTTCAAACCATCGGCTGACATCCAGCTCCTCTTCGGGGATGCCGGCCAGCTGTGACGCATCCCGTATGGCGCCTTGCAGAAGCCGTTCCACCTGGCTCTTCTTAAGCGACAGCTCTTCCTCGAAAGGAAGATTCAGATACATGCATCCCCCGCAGCTCCCGAAATGGGGGCATGGCGCTTTTCTCTCCGAGGGTGCCTTTTCAAGTACCTCCTGCAGTGTTCCCTCGGCTTTTCCGCGGCGCTTTTTGGAGACACGAAGGCGGATACACTGTCCCGGCAGGACATTTTTTACAATACAGGTTCCTTCCGGTGTCTCCACAATTCCTTTTCCGGGATAGTCGACCCGGGTAACGAACCCTTCCAGCAGATCTCCTTTTTTCATATATCTCCTTTATATTCAATCATTGTTTGCTGCAGACTGGTACGCGGCTTCTTATATTTTATTTATTCAAAGCTGTCAAATACCTTCACGAAAGCACTGAGTAATGACGGCATTCGTGAAGGTATCCCGGATTCGGCACCTTATCAGGTTCCTGAATATTGTGAAAAATGACATACCGTTTATGCGATAGATGAATTACAGCAGATGACCGGCAGGCACAAAAATCATCTGTAACATTTACCGGCAGCAAAAACGAATACTTATGGCTTAACGGTTACAGGCAGCCGAATTCGATCATGGCCTTGCGAAGAGATTCTTTATGGACGTCAGTCAGCTCGGTCAGGGGGAGCCTGGGAGAACCGACGTCAAAGCCCTGCATATTGAGGGCTGCCTTGACCGGAATCGGGTTGACCTCGATAAAGAGCTGGTCGATCAGGGGAAGTGCCCTGAGCTGAAGCTTCCTGGCTTCATCGTATCTGCCTTCCAGACAGTGCATGACCAGGTCATGTGTCTCGCGGGGGGCGACATTTGCCAATACAGAGATCACACCGACTCCGCCCAGGGAGCAGAGAGGAACGATCTGATCGTCATTGCCGGAATAGATGTCGATCTTTCCGTCAGTCAGATTTGCGAGCTTTGCAACCTGGCTGATATTGCCGCTGGCTTCCTTGATGCCTGCGATATTCTCCTGATCCTTAACCAGGCGGGCCATGGTCTCGGGCAGAATGTTTGTCCCTGTTCTGGAAGGAACATTATAGACGATGCAGGGCAGCTTTGTGGCAGATGCAATCTTGCGGTAATGGGCATAGAGACCGTCCTGGGTCGCCTTATTGTAGTAAGGGGTCACCAGAAGAAGACCGTCCGCACCCAGCTTTTCGGATTCTTCAGACATCATGACTGCATGGGCTGTATTGTTGGAACCGGTTCCCGCGATGATGGGGATTCTGCCTTTGGCTGTTTCCACAGAAAAACGGATCGCCTCCAGATGCTCGGGATCATCCAGTGTGGGGGCTTCGCCGCTTGTGCCGCAGATGACAAGGGCATCTGAGCCGTTTTTGATCTGGTCTTCGATCAGTCTCTCCAGCGAATCATAATTAATCTCTTCATTTTCCTTCATAGGCGTCACAAGCGCTGTTCCGGAACCTTTAAATATAGTCATGTTCATTCTCCTTTTAATCAAAATGCAGGACTTATAATCATTAATCATTAATACCTGTCTGTGTATTGTATACCTGATTATCTGTAAACATCAAGTGGTGGGACGTCACTTTTGGTTTGGCTGCATATTTACTGAATTTTCAGCTGCATTTTTACTGCATTTTTAAACCTCTGGTATATTGATTTTAGGGATTCCACGAAGTATACTGTTAGAGCAACGACACAAAGTGACACATGTGCCACAAAGATAACAAGTGTCTGTTGATATTCTTTATGGGTTAGTAAAGGTTTCGACAGGGGTCTTGCAGGTGGAGAAGCGATCCGGAGCCGAGCGTTAAACGGCAAAATTAAAAATAAACGCTAACGATAGAGTAGCACTCGCAGCTTAATAGCTGCGTGTCGCCCGGGGGACACCCGCATCCTCCGGATACGGCATCATGAAAGCGGGAAACGACATGGCTTAAGCTTTGCGGTCATGGGCGTATGATGAAGCTACCAAACCGGCCAGATTGACTGTTCTCTCGCCGGATGCGGGAAATGGCTTGTCCGCAAGAACAGGATATGATCGTAGAAGTACATTGAATGGGCTTTTGGACGCGGGTTCGATTCCCGCCTAATCCACGAAAAGTTTCTTACGCGGGCTTTTGCAGAACAGATAAAATATTTGCCGATAATCAATTTTACAAATAAAAACGTCTGCAGATAAAAATGATTTGCAGTCAGTAATTATTTGCAGATAAAATAATTACAGCAAATATACTGAGTCCGAGTAAGGCTTCATATTTCGTGTATCACTACACGCAGCAAGACCGCATCTGAGTCCGTTCAGGATGCGGTTATTTGCTGTTGTGACTTTGGTGACGGCTGTTTGGGCGTATTAGCGGATAGAGCGGTTAAACCGGGCGGGTTTGTTTTTCAATAGTTTACCTCATCATTTGAAGATCAAGTTGCAAGGGGAGTATTCATGATAGAAAAATTCTTTTTTGGAGGGAGCTCTCCAAATGGTTTCTCAACACAGCTCACACAGATTATAAACAGCACAGAATATTACACCTATATTCTGAAGGGCGGCCCGGGAACAGGAAAGTCCAGCATGATGAAAAAAATCGTGGAGAGATTAGCAAAAAACGAAAAGGTGACATGCTATTATTGTTCATCAGACCCGGAATCTCTGGATGCAGTGATGATGCACACATCAAAAGTAATTGTTGTCGACGGTACGCCTCCACATGTAAGTGAACCGCAGTTTCCCGGGGTATGCCAGGAGATAGTTGATCTCGGGCGGTACTGGAACAAAGCCATTCTTAAGGAAGACCGCGAAAAAATCATAAGAGCGACGGAACTTAACAAATCGATGATGACCGGCGCGGCGAATTACAACAAGGCATTGGGGCTGATATGTGACGATACATATACCTGTGCAGTAGGATTTACTGACAGAAAGAGGATCGAAGAAGCAGCGCGGAGCTTTTGCGACAGTCTGTTTAAAAACCGCGGGAGAAGGACCCGCAGAGGGAATCAGACCATACGTCAGCTCTCGGCCATGACAAAGTACGGATATATGACACTGCCATGGGCGGAGGAATCCTGTCGTAAGCTCTATATATTAGATGATAAGCTGTTTGCCGCATCCGGCATGTTTATTGAGTTTGCCGCGGAGCAGGCAATGCAATATGGATATGATATAAAACTGTCCCCGTGTCTTCTTTCCGGAATACCCATCAGCGAACATCTTTTAATCGATGAAATCAATGCTGCCCTGCTGACATCCAGTCCTCTGACGCAGCTCACAAATGAAAATGCACGGCATATTGATTGTTCGGTATATTATGATAAAGATAAGATGCAGCCATACCAGAAGCATTTCGCGGCAAATCACTCATTGATAAATATGATCGCAGGTGCGTCGCGCGAGATGCTTGTGGAAGCAAAACGTGTCCATGACGAAATGGAGCAGTATTATATCAGCGCAATGGATTTTGACGCGCTGGACACCGTATGCGAAAGGATCTGCGAAGAAATAGAGCAGAAACAGAACTGAAATATGAGCCGGGATTCGGCTGAAATCGAGCCGGGACTGATCCGGGTCGGGGATGGAAAACACTACTACCGCAGCCGCTGTTGAAACCTGCTGGTTTCCGGTGTTTTTCCAAAGAATAATAAGTCAAAAAAGCTCCGCATCAGACTGAGAGATTGTCTCAGCCGGTGCGGAGTTTTTTGATTACAGTGGTATTTGCAATTTTATCATAGGCTTTACGGAGGGATTTCTACTCTACAGATTACAGATCCTTTTGGCTGTCAAAACAGATGACAGGGGTGTAGGCGGATATCCTTTTGTCATTCAGGTAGAGTCTGGTTTCATCCAGCCTGCTCCAATAGTGCATGGGAAAGACTGTTTTGGCGCCCAGAATTTCCATGAAGGCCTCGATACAGCGGGGAGCATGCTCTTCCAGGCGGGGATCCAGGGGAACAAATGCCACATCGATCAGGCTGTCAGCGGAACCTGTCTTTTCCTGATCAGTACGGGAACGGAGTGTGTCCGCCAGAAACTGCATTTCGCCCCTGCACTTCTTCTCTGAAGCCAGATTGTCTTCCATGGGCTCATCATTCCAGAACCATACGTTCAGGTCTCCTGCGTGATAGATACGCTTGCCTTCCGTCTCCAGATAGAAGGCGACTCCCATGTCTGTGGAGACAAGTGTGCGGAGGATCATGGCAGGATCCCGGTCTGATGTATCTGAACCGGCACTGCCGGATCTGCCTGCGGAGGGGCTTTCTCCCTGAACGGTTCCGGCATGGACGGCTTTAGTGTCAGTCCCAGTCATTAGAGAGGAAAAACTGCCGTCGGGGAAAATCGCGTAGGCCTTTCGGGGAGAGACGATGATCACCCGGGATTCGGGATGGGTGGCGGCATCTTCGATACCTTCGTCAAGGATATATACGACATTGGGGTGGCTGTTCTGAAGCTCCCAGATCTTGCGGCTGTAGTGGTCGGGGTGGGAATGGGAGCAGAAGACATAGAGCGTCTTATCCGCGTCAAGTTCCGGCAGGGTCCCTTTGTACCAGTCAAAAAGCAGAAGGCTGTTTTCCAGTTCTACCAGAAATCCACTGTGATAAATATGTGTGATCTTCATAAAACCTCTCTTTCACCGCTTTCCGAACTGCTTTCATCAGGCTTTCGGCGCAGGAATATATCATTCAAACATGTCAAAGAGCGAGATCTGGTTTGTCTGCGGCAGGTCGCCCAGAAGTCCCAGGTCGTGCATTTTTTCGATGACAGTCTTGGGCACTTTCGTCCGGTTCCAGAAGTCGTCTCTGGAAATGAAAGGACCGTTCTTTCTGGCTTCCACGACGGCATCGGCCGCTTTTTCACCCATTCCGTCGATGCTTTTGAGACTGGGCATGATCTTTCCGTCCACGATCGTGCAGAGCCTTGACTTTGCGGTGTAGATGTCGATCGGCACGAATTCAATGCCCCGTGCATACATTTCGCGGACGACCAGACAGTCGTCGAGAGTCGTCTGTTCCTTGGGAGTGAGGGTGTCCTTTCTGCGCTGGTAGTCCTCCATGACTGCCAGCAGGTTCTCTTTGCCCCGGCACATGATCTCATAGGAGAAGGCCGATGCGCGGATGCTGTAGTAGGCAGCGTAGTAGGCCAGGGGGTGGTGGACTTTGCAGTAGGCGATGCGCAGCGCCATCATGACGTAGGCGGCCGCGTGAGCCCGGGGGAACATATACTTGATCTTGAGGCAGGAATCGATGTACCACTCCGGGACATTTGCCGCCCGCATGGCGTCTTTCATCTCCGGAGTCAGGCCCTTGCCCTTACGGACGGATTCCATGGTCTTGAAGGACAGGGACTTGTCCATGCCCTGGGCGATCAGGTAAGACATGATGTCGTCACGGGTGCAGATGGCTGTGGACAGGACCGCCTTTCCCTCCTGAATCAGGGTCTGAGCGTTGCCCAGCCACACGTCCGTGCCGTGTGAGAGGCCGGAAATGCGTACCAGCTCCGACATGGTGGTCGGTCTGGTGTCGTCCAGCATACCTATGACAAACTTGGTGCCGAATTCCGGAATGCCCAGGGAACCGACGTCAATGCCTCCGTTCTGTTCGGTGGTGATGCCCAGCGACTCTGTGCCGGAAAACAGCTTCATGACATCCGGGTCATCCAGGGGAATCTGAGTGGGATCAAGTCCCGTCAGATCCTGCAGCATGCGGATCATGGTCGGATCGTCGTGTCCCAGGATATCCAGTTTGAGAAGGTTGTGGTCGATCGAGTGATAGTCAAAATGGGTCGTGACGATGTCAGTCGTCATATCGTTTGCCGGGTGCTGGACGGGAGTAAAGGTGTTGATATTTTCTCCCAGGGGCAGAACGACTATACCGCCCGGATGCTGGCCGGTGCTGCGGCGGATGCCGGTACAGCCCGCCAGCAGGCGCTCGATCTCGCAGTTGCGCTTGGCGATTCCTTTATTTTCAAAATAATGTTTCACATAGCCGTAGGCGGTCTTGTCAGCCACGGTCGCTATGGTGCCTGCCTTGAAGGTCTGCTCGTGTCCGAAAATGACCTTGGTGTAGGCGTGGGCTTTGGCCTGATATTCCCCCGAGAAGTTGAGGTCGATATCAGGCTCCTTGTCCCCCTTGAAGCCAAGGAAGGTCTCGAAAGGAATATCAAAACCGTCCTTATGCAGCTCCTGTCCGCAGTTGGGGCATTTGCGGCGGGGCATGTCGATCCCGCACTTGCCCTGGTATTTCATGACCAGGGGCGAGTCAAAATCGGTGAAATGGCAGTTTGTGCAGTAATAATGCGGCGCCAGGGGATTGACTTCCGTGATTCCGGACATGGTGGCTACGAAGGAGGAACCTACGGAACCTCTGGAGCCGACCAGGTATCCATCCTCTACGGATTTCCAGACCAGCTTCTGGGCAATGATGTACATGACCGAGTAGCCGTTGGAAATAATGGAGCGCAGCTCGCGTTCCAGTCTCTCCTGCACGATCTCCGGAAGCGGGTCGCCGTACATGCTGTGGGCTTTGTCGTAGCAGATCTTGCGCAGCATCTCATCGCTGTTAGGAATGACCGGCGGGCACTTATCCGGGCGGACCGGGGAGAGCGAGTCCACCATGTCCGCGATCTTCCGGGTATTGGTGATGACGACCTCCTCGGCTTTTTTGGCGCCCAGATAGTCGAATTCACGCAGCATTTCCTCTGTGGTACGCAGATAGAGGGGGGCGGGATCCTCGTCGGACATGCCCATGCCCTCCTGGATGATTGAGCGATAAATGTCGTCCTCGGGATCCATGAAATGAACGTCTCCTGTGGCGACGACAGGCTTGCCTGCCAGTTCCCCCAGACGCACGATCGTGCGGTTGAGATTGAGCAGATCCTCTTCTGTCCTGATCTGCGGGTATTTGTCCTGCATCTTCGGAGATTCCAGCAGGAAGCGGTTATTATCTCTGGGCTGGATCTCCAGATAGTCGTAAAAGTCCACAATCTGCGAGAGCACTTCGTCGGAGCGCTCTTCCAGAACAGCCTCCATGAGCTCGCCCATGACACAGGCGCTGCCAACTATGATGCCTTCCCGGTATTTGGTCAGCAGGCTCTTGGGGATCCTGGGCTTCTTGAAGAAATAAGTCAGGTGGGACTCGCTGATCATGGTGTAGAGATTGGTTCGGCCTGTAGTATTTTTGGCGATCAGGATACAGTGGTGGGTGCGGAGACGCTTGATTGTCTCGGGCGTGGGAATGCAGAACTGCTCGATCTGGGCCAGAGTCCGGACCTGCCTGGATTCAAAAAGAGGGAGCATATTCAGGAAGATCCCCGCTGTACAGGCGGCGTCATCGACCGCCCTGTGATGATTCTCCAGGGGGACATTCAGCATCTTGGCGACTGCGTCCAGTGTATATTTGGCGTGGCCGGGCAGGAGGGCCCTGGCCATGCTAAGGGTGTCAACTGTCGTGAAGCTGCAGGGGAGTCTGAGTCTTTTGGCGTTGGCTTTTATAAAACTGATATCGAATCCCACATTGTGGCCTACCAGCACACTGCCCTCACAAAAGCGCAGGAAGGAAGGCAGGATCAGGTCTATGGTCTTGGCATTCATGACCATGCTGTCGGCGATCCCGGTCAGCTGCTGGATCCGGAAAGGGATTGGAATCTTGGGGTTAACAAACTGGGAGAACCTGTCCCTCACTTTGCCGTTGACGATCTTGACGGCACCGATCTCGATGATCCTGTTTTTTTCGGGTGAGAAACCTGTTGTCTCCAGGTCGAAGACAACAAAAGAGCGCTCCGCTAAAGGAGCGTCCATATCCTCTCCGGGAACCGCGGTCACGCTTTTGTTCAGGTCATCGACCAGGTAACACTCCACCCCATAGAGGACTTTGAAGAAATCCTGACTGTCTACGGGGGGAAGCCCGTTTTCCTTCCGCTTTTTGTTCTCGGCGGAAAGAAAGCCGTCGCGGGCGTGTCCGGCGTCGGGAAAGGCCTGGATATTGCCGTGGTCTGTGATGGCAATGGCCGGCATGCCCCACTCGTAAGCCCTTTTGACCAGGTCTTTGCACTCGGAGACGCCGTCCATATCGCTCATCTTGGTGTGGCAGTGGAGCTCCACCCTCTTGACCGGAGCGTTGTCTACTCTCTTGCTGCTGAACCCCGGGATCTTCATGATGCCCTGAATGGATGAAATGATAACCTCTTTGTCAAATGTGTCCATGACTGCGGCACCGCGCACTTTGACCCAGGCACCTTTGCCCACTTGTTTCAGGAGTTCGTCGGCCTTGTCTGTGGGCACAAAGATCTTGCAGTAGATCGAATCGGTAAAATCCGTGAGGGAAAATTTAATTATGGTTTTTTCATTGCGGATGTCCCGGCGGTCATTTGCCAGGATCTTCCCACGCACGACGACCTCTCCGATCTCACCGATCACATCGGCGATAGGAATTGCGTCTTTGGCGATCTCCTTACCGAAGATGACATCGGGATGGGAAGAACGGCTGAGAGTGTACTCACGCTCTTTGCCGCGTTCTTTCTGGTTCCTGCCGCGGAATCCGCCGCCGCTGCCGTTCCGGCTGTTCTGCCCGGACCCTGCAGCTGAGTTTGCGCGGCCATTTTGTTTTGCAGTCATGGCGGCTGAGGAGACAGGCTGGGTTCTCTCTGCAGAGCCCTGTCCGGGGCTGGGATTTTTTTGGTCCGCGTCGCTGGTGTGGTCAGCGGCCGTACTGCCGGATCCGGACTGGCTGCTGAACCTGACGGCTGCCGGCTGATCATCTCTTCCATAGACGGCAGAGACAGGGGATTCTTCTCCTGCCATCCCCTGTCGGCTGACATCCGCGCTGTTATCGTACAGTGCCTGTCCGTAAGCTCCCTGCCTTGTATCTACAACACCTGAAAAGCCCCTGAACTCAAAGGCTGAGCTGTCCTTGTCGGAGGCTGCGCCGCTGTTTTCAAAGGCTGAGCTGCTGTTTTCAAAGTCTGCGCCGCTGTTTCTGAAAGCTGGGCGCCCGGAAAGACTGTCCTGCCGGGTCCTTGCGGCAGGGTTCTGCTTCGCCTTGAGGGTCACTGTGATCAGCGCAGGTATCCCGCATCGGTCGCGGAAGATCCTGTTGAGAGCCTCCTCAAGACGATCATGAAGTCCCCGGCTGATGCAGGTATCCTGCATCAGAATGTCGATAGAGCCGTCTTCACCGTAATCGATCTCAGACTCCCGGAAAACAGCCCCCATCATATGGGAAAACGAAGAAATCTCACAGCAGATGGAGTCGTGGTACTCTTCCATCAGCCTGCGGGGATTATAGAGTCCCGAGAGTTTATAGTGCTCCTCTACATAGACCTCCACCTTCCGCCCGCCAAAGAGCTGCTCTTCCATTTCCTGCTGCATGCGGAACACAAGGTTTTTATGGATCAGGTGCTCTGAGTGGAGACAGACTTTCAGCCTTGTGCGCTCGTGATTGGCGGCAAGGCGCTCTACGATAGTATTTTCGAAATAATCCCTGAGATCCTTTCGGACTTTCAGAGTCGGAAAAACGTCAAAAAAAGGTTTGGACATGAATCAACAGCCCCCTGAGGGCTTCCTTTCCTTTCTGTGCCTGTGAGCTCAGCTCACAGAGTAACTCGTATGGCTATGACCTCGCGGCCACAAAGATGTATGAATGCCGGATACCAGCCGCAGGGCTGGTGAAACCAGGCGGTTCCGGGATCAGCCCTTCCAGCTGTCGAGTTCTTCTTTCAGAGCTGCCAGAAGATATTCCTCTTTCATCTTGCGGACAATCTTTCCGTGCTTGATCAGAAGACCCTCCCCCTGTCCGCCGGCGATGCCGATGTCAGCTTCCCTGGCTTCTCCGGGGCCGTTAACCGCGCAGCCCATTACAGCTACTTTGATATTGAGGTCATAGCCCTGGACCAGGGTCTCAACCTGATTGGCCAGACCGACCAGATCGATTTTGGTCCTGCCGCAGGTGGGACAGGAAACAACGTCGATGCCGCCTTTCCTCAGACCCAGTGTACTCAGGATCTTTTTGGCGGATTTGATCTCCTCCACAGGATCTCCGGTCAAAGAGACGCGGATGGTGTCGCCGATTCCCTGATAAAGAATGATCCCCAGGCCCACTGCGGATTTGATGTTTCCGCTGTAGAGAGTGCCTGCCTCAGTGATCCCGACATGAAGGGGATAATCAGATTTCTGAGCCAGAAGTTCATGTGCCCGGGCACACATCAGCACATTTGAGGATTTGATGCTGATGACCATGCGGTCATAATCGCACTCCTCGATCATGCGGACCTTATCCAGGGCGCTCTCAACAAGCCCTTCCGCGGTGACGCCGCCGTATTTTTCCACCAGATTCTTCTCCAGGGAGCCGCTGTTGACCCCGACCCGGATAGGGATATTCCGCTCTTTGGCGCATTTGACTACAGCCTCGATCTTGTCTCGCCCGCCGATATTGCCGGGGTTGATGCGGATCTTGTCGGCGCCGTTTTCCATAGCCATAATGGCCATTCTGTAGTCAAAATGGATGTCCGCGACAAGCGGGATGTGAATCCTCTTTTTGATCTCTCCGATCGCTCTCGCCGCTTCTTCCGTGGGGCAGGTGCTGCGGATGATCTCACAGCCTGCCTGTTCCAGCCGCAGGATCTGTGCCACTGTGGCCTCGACATCTTCCGTGGGAGTATTTGTCATGGACTGGATCAGGATTGGATTTCCGCCGCCTATGACTCTGTCTCCGATCTGTATTACTTTTGTATGATCGCGAAAACTCATAATTACCTTCTTTCTGAAAACCGTTGCCGGAAGAAAAATCATTACTGTCCACGCCCCCTCGAAGGGCGTGGACATGTAGCGTTGCGCGCGGCGATAACAATGCGAAGAATTGTCAAAACTTAGCATTGTCGCGAAAAACACCTCGCGTTTCAGGCGGGACTGTGCTGTAACGAAAAATCTATATGGAAAAAGCAATGAGCCACGCACGCATCCCCGAAAACATTTTTCAGGGATGCTTTGTAAACGCATGCCTCATTGTCCGTCATTGTCATTTAATAAACTTGGATATGTCGTTAAAAAGTACAAGGATCATCACAAAGATGAGCACTGCGAAGCCCGCCAGGTGGACCATGCCTTCTTTTTCGGGAGGAACGGGCTTGCCCCGGACCAGTTCCAGAAACAGAAAGACCAGTCTTCCGCCGTCCAGGGCAGGAAGCGGGAGCAGGTTGATCACTCCCAGGTTGACAGTCAGAAGGGTAGCCAGGCTGATAAAGGTCAGGATCACAGCTGCCGGACCGTAGGGGGCAGTCTCCTCATAAGTATCATCCACAACCTTGACGACACCTACCGGCCCCGAGACGTCATCTTTGGAAAAATGCCCCCGGAAGATCAGTCCCAGGGATTTATAGGTGGCCTTGAGCCAGTAAAAAGTCTCGTAAAACCCGTACTGGAAAACCTGGACAGGATTGCATTTCATATACTGTCCGGATCCACGGATACCGATATAATAGCGGTTGTCCTCTTCGTCCAGCCTGGGAGTCAGTTCAACAGTCTTCCTTTCGCCGTCCCGCTCGTAGGTGATGCGCAGAGTCTCTCCGTAATTCATCATGGAGACCAGTGTCACCTCGCGGTAGATGTGGATCGTCTCCCCGTTGATCTTTTTGATCACATCGCCCGACTGCAGCCCCGCATCCATGGCGGCGGAGTCGGGGATCACTTCCCGGATGACCGGAAGATCTGTCCCGGTAAAAGCGACCAGAATGACGGACAGGATGAATCCCAGGATAAAGTTTGCCATGGGACCGGCCAGGACTGCAGCAATGCGGCCTCCGACAGGCGCGTTGGGAAAGGAATGTTCGTCGGGTTCGTGACCCTGCTCATCGTCAAGTCCGTCCAGACCGTCAAAGATACACGCGCCGCCAATCGGCAAAAGCCGCAGACAGAAATCTGTCTCCGCCCCTTCCTTACGGTAGAGAACGGGTCCCATGCCTATATCGAATTCCACCACGCGGATCCCGTTTCTGCGCGCGATGGCGAAATGACCGAATTCATGCGAGATGACGATCACGCTGAATATGATCAGAAAAATGAAAATACTGACAATCATAAATCAACCTCTCGGGGTCAGAACCTCCTCATCATCAGAAAGGAGAGAAAGTAAATCACAGGCGCTGTGAAAATAACACTGTCAAAACGATCCATGATTCCGCCGTGGCCGGGAATGAGATGGCCGTAGTCCTTTATGCCGTGGTTTCTCTTGATCGCCGAGGCGGCCAGATCACCGGTCTGTCCTATAATGCTGCCGCAGATCCCGATGATCAGAAAAGGGATGACCAGACTGGTTCCCGGTTCAAAATGCCCGATGAGGACGGCGACAAGGCAGCTGACAAGAGCGGAACCGGCGACTCCTCCCACAGCCCCTTCGATTGTCTTCTTGGGACTCAGTACAGGAGCCAGTTTATGTCTGCCTATGGCCATGCCGACTGCGAGCGCGCAGACGTCGCTCACCGAAGAACATACAAAGATCAGAAGATAGAGCCAGATGCCGTGGGAAAGATTCCTGGTCCTGAGCAGGAAAGACATCATGACCGGGACATAGAGGAAGGCAGTCACAGCACCGGTGGCATGTGAGGACTTCCGGCGGGGGAAAGTAAATACATAGATTACCAGAGTCAGCAGAAATACCAGTGAGAGGACAAAAAGAGTCCAGAAATCAGACGCGCTGATCATACCCTGAGGATTGACCAGGCCGTAGCGCCACTCGATATACATCAGTCCCGCATAGTAGACAATCGTGAGAATAAGCCCGGGAAACGCGATCAGATCGGGGGCTTTCCCTGTCGGCTCCGTGCCTTTTTTCTTTTTTGAAGAGACGGGTGAACAAAGGACCGCCGTTAATTCGTAGTATCCGATGATACTGCAGAGCATGAGCGCCAGGCTCAGGGGATAGGATCCGATCAGATCCAGACCGATGATTGCGGCGGCTAATATCACACCGCTGATGATTCTTTCCTTCATTAAAACCTCCGATGGCTTGATGGCAGATTATCTGCTTACAGCAGGCTGTGAACTGAGCAGGAAACCGCTTGTGCAGGAGTTTCGTCAGAGAACATTCGCAAAAGTCCCGGCAGAAAGCAAGGCTGCTGAAGTTGCAGATGAAAGTCCCGCTGCAGAAGCTTTGGCAGAAACCACTGCTGAAAAAGCGCAGGACTATGCCTTCAGTCCTCCGTATCTGCGCTCGCGGTGATTATAGGCTTCAATGGCTTTTTCCAGTTCCGCCCTGTCAAATTCCGGCCAGGCCTTGTCCGTGAAATAAAATTCAGAATAGGCCAGCTGCCACAGGAGAAAGTTGGAGATACGCTGTTCCCCGCAGGTGCGGATCAGAAGATCCGGATCAGGGATTCCGGCTGTATCCAGATGGCCGTTGATGGTGTCCTCCGTGATCGCGGAGGGATCCGCCAGCAGCCCTTCCCCGGAAGCACGCTTTATGGCGCGCACGATCTCGTCGCGCCCCCCGTAATTGATGGCAATCTGAAAACCGATCCCGGTGTTGGCGGCAGTCGCCTTTTCCAGGACTTCAATGGATTCCTGAAGGTCTTTGGCCAGGACGGATCTCTCTCCGATCACCCTGACGCGGACATTGTTTCTGGCGCATTTTTCCAGACTGGACTGCATATATTTGCGGAGCAGGTTCATAAGCGCATTGACTTCTGCCTCCGGGCGCGACCAGTTTTCCGTAGAAAAGGCATACAGGGTGAGATAACGGATGCCCAGATCCGAAGCGTCTTCCAGTATAGTCTCGGCGACCCTGGCCCCCTGTGTATGGCCGAACGTACGCGGCATTCCACGTTTTTTGGCCCACCTCCCGTTTCCGTCCATGATGATCGCCACATGGGCGGGAATGCGCAGTTCGGAGATATTTGTGCCGCTGTCTTTGTTTTTATCTGTAAAAAAATTCATAGATCAGTCCTCTGTCAGAGAAGTGTATAGTTGTCCGATTCAAAAGTACTGCACGGGCTCCTGAATCAGTGCCGGGCCTTCTGCCCGGGCATCTCAGCTCAAAAGCTCTGTCAGAATAGAACAATACCCGCAACAGACGCCCCGCCGGGCCATACCGGCGGCAGACACCTCCTGCGGGTTGAATGTCCATGACCTGTCCGGCGGCAATGAAACAGATGGATCCATCTGCTCCGGATGTGCCCACCCGGTCAAAAAACGAAAAAACAATTCTCAGACTGTCATGATTTCCTTTGTCTTCTCTTCAATCGCCTTGTCGATCTTCTTGACAAATTTGTCGGTTACTTTAGAGAGTTCATCCTGAAGCTCGGCTACGACATCCTCAGATACATCCTCAGTTTTTTTGAGCTTCTTGAAAGCTTCGTTTCCGTCGCGGCGGATATTGCGCAGAGCTACCTTGGACTCCTCTCCCATCTTCTTGACGTCCTTGGAGAGCTGTTTGCGGCGCTCACCTGTCAGTTCGGGGAAAATCAGCCGGATCGTCGTGCCGTCGGTGGAAGGATTGATGCCGATATCGGAGGCAGCAATCGCGCGGCTGATCTCTTTGACCATTTTTTTCTCCCAGGGAGAGATCTGGATGATCCTGGCCTCGGGAACGGAGACATTTGCAAGCTGCTGGATGGGGGTCGGTGATCCGTAGTAATCGACACGGATTTTGTCAAGGACATGCGGATTCGCCCGTCCTGCGCGGACTGCCTGGAGGTCATTCTCAAGATGAGACAATGTCTTTTCCATCTTCTGTTCGTAAGGCTTGACTCTATCGCTGCTCATGTTTGTTCCCCTTTCTGGATAAATGATAAAACAGATCTGCTCAACTGTTTTTAGATTATACTGTCTGCACAAAAGGCAGGACGAAGATTTTTAACTGCTTTCCGGAAGATTTACCCGGGATATAACGACGGAAGATCAAGAGGTGATGGTCGTGCCGACAAAATTGCCTTCTGCCGCGCGCACAATGCTCTGCTCGCCCTGAAGGGCGAAAATCCGCATTTCCATCCCGTTTTCCTTTGCCAGGACGGAGGATGTCATATCGACAGCCTGCAGATTCCGCTCCACCACTTCCTCATAGGTCAGATGGTCAAAGCGTTTGGCGTCAGGATTTTTGTTGGGATCTGAATCGTAGACTCCGTCGACATTCTTTGCCATGAGGATCATGTCCGCTTCGACTTCCACGGCGCGCAGGACTATGCCTGTATCTGTGGAAAAGAAGGGATGTCCCGTTCCTCCGGCAAAGAAGACGATCACACCGTCTTCAAAACATTTCACTGCCCGGTCCTTGGAAAAAAGCTCTGTAAAAGCGCCGCAGACAAATGGGGTCATGACCTGGGTGCGAAGTCCCGCTCCACGGAAAATTTCCGAAACATAAATGCAGTTCATGACTGTGGCCAGCATGCCGATCTGGTCGGATTTTACACGGTCGATCTCATCGCCGGTCCTGCCCCTCCAGATGTTTCCACCTCCTGTCACAACAGCGATCTGATGACCGGCGTCATGGAGTGTCTTCACCTGACGGGCTATGCCCGCGATCACTTCCTCATCATATAGTTTAACGGCGCCTTTTGCCGTACGCATCACGCCGTCATTTTCGCCCGCGAGAGCTTCTCCGGACAGCTTCAGGATAATTCTGCTCATATTGTATTTTCCTCTTAAATGTAAACGAATATCACAGACCCTGCAGAAAACAGTATATCATTTTGATTGATGCCGTGCAACTAAACTTGAGGAGTGTCATTAAGAGTTGTTACTGGTCACGCTGTGACCAGTAAACAGGCGTTTTCCATTCCAAATTGGCCTTCGGCCAATGGAAAACGCCCTTGAGCCCAGTCAAAATGACTGCTCCCGCACCAAACAGCTCAGTGTTTGGTGCGGGTGTAACTTGTAACCAAGAATTCACAGTCCCGGTTAAAGCTGCTAATCATTACGCCTTCTGCGCATCACTGTTTCGGCGGGACGCTCCCGCTCCGTGAAAAACGCAGCGGATACTAAGCTTTTTGCTTCGCCAGGGCTCGCAAAAAGCAAGTACCGGCGTTTTTCAAGGCCGCGCCTCTACAGTGATGTGCAGAAGGCGCTCCGGGAATCAGGTGGTCCTGAACTGGAAGCGGCCACGGGTTCACAGCCCCGATTCAAAGTTTTGATCTCACCGGGCATTCCTGGTTCATGTCTGGGATGCGGGCAGGAAGGAGACAGATCACTTCTGCGAAGCCCGTTTTCTGAGTTTGGAATCCAGTATTTTTTTGCGCAGGCGAAGGTGATGGGGAGTCACCTCCAGAAGCTCATCGGTGTCGACGTATTCGATAGCCTGCTCCAGGCTCATGATCCTGGGCGGGACAAGACGCAGTGCTTCATCAGCGCTGGAGGAACGTGTGTTGGTCAGATGCTTTGTCTTGCAGACATTGACATCTATATCGACCGCTTTGCTGCTCTGTCCGACGATCATGCCGGCGTAGACCTCTTCTCCAGGGCTGATAAACATCTGGCCGCGGTCCTGGGCGCCGAAGAGTCCGTATGCGACAGCTGTCCCTGCTTCAAAGGCGATCAGGGAGCCGGTCTTGCGGTAGGAAATATCCCCTTTATAAGGCTGATAGCTGTGGAAGATCGTATTCATGATCCCGTTGCCCTTGGTATCCGTCATGAAATCGCCCCTGTATCCGATCAGTCCCCGGGAAGGGATCATGAAAGTCAGGCGGGTATAATCTCCCTGAATGGATGCCATGTTGACCAGTTCGCCCTTTCTCTCGCCCAGCTTCTGGATGACGCTGCCGGCAAATTCCTCAGGCACATCGATGATGCATTCCTCTATGGGTTCAAGACGTTTGCCCTTTTCGTCATAATGATAGATGACTTCCGCCTTGCTGACTGAAAATTCATAGCCCTCCCGGCGCATAGTCTCGATCAGGACAGACAGATGCAGCTCGCCTCGGCCGGAGACCTTAAAGGACTCGGTGGTGTCGGTGTCTTCCACGCGAAGAGAGACATCTGTATTGAGTTCTCTGTAGAGCCGGTCGCGGATGTGGCGGCTGGTCACATATTTTCCGTCTCTACCCGCAAGGGGTGAATCATTGACATTAAAAGTCATCGCGATCGTGGGTTCCGAAATCTTCTGGAAGGGAATCGCCTCAGGAGATTCGGGGGAGCAGAGAGTGTCGCCGATGTGCAGATCGTCGATGCCTGAAATAGCGACGATGGAGCCGATCCCGGCCTCCTGCACCTCGACGCGCTTGAGGCCTTCAAACTCATAGAGTTTGCTGACTCGTACCTTGCGGTGCATATCAGGGTTGTGGTGGTTTACGATCACACATTCCTGTCCCGTGCGGATGACTCCATTGTCCACCTTGCCGACGCCGATTCGACCGATATACTCGTTGTAGTCGATCGTACTGATCAGCATCTGGGTGCCGGCATCGGGATCTCCCTCAGGTGCAGGAATATAGTCGACGATAGTCTCGAAAAGGGGCTTCATGCTGGCGCCGGGACTTCCCAGATCCAGAGTCGCGATACCGGATTTGGCAGAGGCAAAGACGAAGGGACAATCAATCTGTTCGTCGCTTGCTCCCAGATCCATCAGGAGCTCCAGAACCTCATCGATCACCTGGGTCGGCCTGGCGCCGGGGCGGTCGATCTTATTAATGCAGACGATCACCGGCAGATCCAGGGCCATGGCCTTGGACAGGACAAAACGTGTCTGGGGCATGGGGCCTTCAAAGGCATCTACCACAAGGACGACACCGTTGACCATCTTGAGCACGCGTTCGACTTCTCCGCCGAAATCGGCATGTCCGGGCGTGTCCACGATGTTGATTTTGGTACCTTTATAATATACAGCAGTGTTTTTGCTCAGGATGGTAATTCCGCGCTCCCTCTCGAGATCATTGGAGTCCATGACCCTTTCCTGTACTGCCTGATTTTCACGGAATACACCGCTCTGTTTGAGCAGACCATCCACCAGTGTGGTTTTGCCGTGGTCGACATGAGCGATGATCGCTACGTTTCTGATATCTTCTCTTCTCTTCTTCATTAATCAAATACTCCTGAAAATTCACTGCGGATTTCATGTAAATTCGTCATTCAAGTTTCATACAAATTCATTATTCAAAACTGCAGTATAGCATTGAGAGATTCATCACGCAATATAAAATAACGGTAGATTTGGTCCGGGTTTGGTGTGTTTTATTGTACAGACCTGTAAAAATACAGCGGGCCGGCTGCATTCCAAATAAGGACAGAATAAAAAATGCGCACTTTATAAATTTTTAATTGTGTACAATCTTCCCCATATCTTGACATTCATATTGCATAGTGCTATTATCACCAAATGAATTATTAGCACTCGATGCCGGCGAGTGCCAATAATTCCGGAACTTTTTTTGAACTGAGTTACTTGCGGACCGGTTTTTTGAACTGACTCTTTTAACTCATCATTTTAACCGGGTTACTTATGGACCGGTTTTTTGAAACTGATTTTTTAACTCATTTTTTTTTATTCATTATTTGAACTGATATTATTAATTCTGATATTATTAATTTTTTTCAAACAGACAAAATTTTCCGGACAAATTGATTTTTGAACAGACATATAAACCTGCATTATTTAATGACAGGTTTGACCGCAAACGAAATATAAGGAGAAAGAATATATGACAGTTGTTCCCGTTTATAACGCGATTGTCGTTCCCGATTCGAACATCTTTTTCGCGATTGACGCATACAAGAAAATGACCGGGCGCGCGCCTTTTGAAGGAGAAAAAGTCATCCTGATGATGCTGCGCGCCGATGACAGCAGGGAGGATTTGGAAAAGGACAGCTTCTATCCGATCGGTGTCTCCGGTGTTATTACGGAGGTAAATGCGGGGGGCTATCTGGTCATCCGCACCCACGGCCGTGTTCATTTTGACGAAATCACGGTCTACAGCGATCACACCATCGAACTGTCTGTTTCCCGTAAACCCGACATCGAGGATCTGGATCCCTCCTACGAAGCCGAGCGCCTTGAAAAACTCAAGAAGGTCGTGATCGACTATACTTCTCAGTTTCAGTGGGGCGCCCTGACCCGCGCCTATGCGGATCAGTGGACCAATATCGGAGAGATCGCTTCTATCATGTCCCCCTGGCTGGGAATCAGCAATGAGGAGCGCTATACCCTTCTGGCCGAGGACTCCAAAAAGGCACGGAGTGAGGCGCTGGAAAAGATCCTCTATGAGAACCTTGAGCAGTTCCATGTCAACAATGAGGCCAGGAACGCGCAGGAGGAAGGCTACCAGAAAGTCTACAGAGAGCAGGCTATTAAAAAACAGATCGAGTATCTGCAGAAAGAGCTCGACGAAATGCACCCCGAAAACATCACCGATGTCCGCCGTTTCCAGGTGAAGATTGAGGAATCGGGGATGAACGAGACAGCCCGCAAGGAGGCTGACAAGGTCCTCAACCGCTATAAGCAGGAAGGACAGAACAGTCCCGAATCCGGTATGCTGTACGACTATCTGGATTTCATCACAGGTCTGTCCTGGAAAAACGAGGATGCTCAGGAAATCGATCTGGACGAGGCGGAAGCCGTACTCGAAGAGGATCATTTCGGACTCAAAAAGGTCAAAGAACGCATCATCCAGCAGATTGCCGTGATGAATCTCAAAAAACAGCAGTCAGGCTCCATTCTCTGCTTTGTCGGAGCTCCCGGAACCGGCAAGACCAGCATCGGTCAGAGTATAGCCAAAGCCCTTCACCGCAAATACTCGCGAGTGAGTCTGGGCGGAGTTCGCGATGAAGCGGACATCCGCGGCCACAGGCGCACTTATATAGGGGCCATGCCCGGCAGGATTATGGACGGAATCCAGAAAAGCGGTGTCTCAAATCCTGTCATGGTCCTCGATGAGATCGACAAGCTGTCCGTCTCCTACAACGGAGATCCGGCCAGCGCCCTGCTCGAGGTACTGGATCCCGAACAGAACAGCAATTTCACCGATCACTACATGAACTGCCCCTATGACCTGTCCAATGTCCTTTTCATCTGCACGGCCAATACGCTGGAAACCATCCCGGAGCCCCTGCTCAATCGTATGGAAGTCATCCAGTTCCAGGGCTATACGGCCACAGACAAGCTGCAGATTGCCAAGAGGCATCTGCTGCCCAAAGCACTGCAGACAGTGGGAATCAGCGCCGACCAGCTCGAGCTGTCCGACGATATGATCCGCCTGATCATTTCCGACTACACCCAGGAAGGCGGCGTGCGCGGACTGCGCAAGCGCCTGGAGACTCTTTGCCGCGCCGCGGCTGTCCGTATCGTACGGGGCAAAGGAGAAAAAGTCACTGTAACGCCTGAAAATCTCCGGGACTACCTCGACATGCATCCTGTATATCACAAAAAAGTCAAGGAAGAAGCAAATCCCGGTATCGTCACAGGTCTGGCTTGGACAGCTGCCGGAGGTGAGATCCTGTATATTGAAACACTGTTAACTAAGGGCAAGGGAGAAATCCTGATCACCGGTCAGCTGGGTGATGTCATGAAAGAATCAGCCCGCATAGCTGTCACGCTGGTGAAATCGTTCTTCCCTGACAAGTCGGATATTTTCGAGGAAAACGACCTGCACATCCACGTGCCGGATGGAGCGACTCCCAAGGACGGCCCGTCAGCCGGCATTACACTGACGACTGCCCTCTCCTCCCTGGTGACAGGAATTCCTGTGCCTCCCAATATCGGTATGACCGGCGAAGTATCGCTTCAGGGCGGCGTCAACCCCATCGGCGGACTTCCTGAGAAGCTCCTGGCGGCCCAGAGAGCCGGCGTAAAACAGGTCTTTATTCCCGCTGACAATGTGGACGACCTCAGAGACGTACCCGAAGAAGTCAGGGAAAACCTGGAGATCACCCCCGTGGAAGAGGCTGTCCAGGTACTGCGCAGCCTCGGGATCCTGAAAGAAGCAGTCTGAAAAATTCAAGACTCGCTCGCGAGTCTTGAGCGATGAAGAATACAATCACCGAAGAATAAAATCACCGGGATTTGATGCTGCCCTGCAGACGGCGTCAATACTCCGGTGATTTTTTATACTGTGTTAAAAATCTATTCAGGATTTATTACATATGGGTTATGAACATGGCACATAAACATGGCACATACTCATATGATGATGTCGGGGTCAAAAGGTGGTTAAAGATAATCCGTCTCGTCAGTATGCACAAACACCTTGGACACGCTCTCGCTCAATCCTCGCTGG
>JBGUNJ010000116.1:0-27710 GCA_045117315.1 Lachnospiraceae bacterium
TGGGGCGAACGCCGTTCCACTCGGGTTTTTGCGCTGAAAATCGCGCAAAAACGCCTCGAATTCGAGGGGGTCTGTACTGTAACGTCAGATGACACTCTTCACTGAGGTCACAGTACAGACCGCCTGAAGATCGTGTGTTTTATACGCCGGCGCAATGGGGCAGAGACTGCCGCGCCGCCCTCTGTCCTCCCGCGGGCTGCCGTTCGCCATCAGACGAAAGATACCATAGGGCAGCCCTTCAATACAAAAGCCGGATGGAAGAGTTCTTCCACCCGGCAATCGTTTTTCTGTCCTTTAAGTATCCTTTTAACTGCATTTATTCGTGTCTGTCTCTTATCTGAGAAATTGCAGAGCAGAGTTCCCTTTCAGTCTCTCTGCTCTGCATATATTGTCTTCCGTCCTGTGTTAGCTTAATCCTTTCCGGCTGTCCGGGACACCTTCTGTCTGACATCGTCTCCCGGCAGCGTTCCTGAAGCCTTCCTTTTTCCTGACTGAGTAATCCTCCGCCTGAAAGCAGCTTTCCGGTCAGGAGATCAGGTTGGTATTCACTTGTGTGAGATTGGCAGCCTCCTGCTCACCTCTCTCATAGGTGCTTGCGATCTCTTCCAGCTTTTTCACATTTGCCGTGATCATGTTCTTGACCATTGCCATGTCATCCTCCAGCTCATTGAACCGGCTGACAAAGCTTTCTGCCGCTGTGCCTTCCCACTGGCTGTTCAGTCCCCTGGCCAGGTTGAGCATCTCGGTTGTAGCATTGTTGATGTTGGTGCTTCTGTTCTGGAACTCATTTGCCGCGTTTAACAAATCCTGTGTGGATACAAGAATTCTGTCTGCCATTTTTTCTTCCTTTCTTCTCTGTCGAGACTCTGTAGAGATCTTCCTGCTTTATCTTATTCCCGCGGGACCTGTGGATGGATCCTGCGCTTCACTTCTGTCTTTCCTTCCGGTCTGCTCCCGGTTCCTTATGTTCCGACGGCTTTTCCGGTCCATCGGATGAGGCCGGTCAAAGACCCTGATCAGTTCTTCCTGTTCGCGATCTGAGCAGCGTTCTGTTCTGACTGTCAGCCCTTCTGGTTCGCGATCTCTGTGGCTTTCCGCTCTTCCACCATGTATTTCTGTGCCGCATCACTAAGGGCCTTCACAAAAAGGGAGATCCCGTTGTAGAAATTGTTGAACTTCTCCGCATCCGTTACATATGCATTATGGAAAGCGTTCCTTGCGTCGCCTTCCCACATGCCGGAAAGGGCTTCTTCTTTTTCAGTCATCGCCTGGACCTCTGTCCTGAACTTTTCATTCAGCTGCTGCAGGTTCTCTGCCTGTTTGACAAGTTCCTGGGGATTTACGGTAAATTTTACTGCCATCTTTTCTTTCCTTTCCGCTCCGGTTCCCGGAGCTCTGTGCTGTTTCAGGTTTTATTCCCGATAGTCTTAAACCTGACTTATGGATGTACTTGTGGGGAGCCGGGCACCGCTCTGTGCGCGCCGCGGCTTCTTTTATTCTGCTCTTCTTTTCTGTTTTTCTTTTCCCTTTCTGTGATTCTATAGTAACACCCCGCCCCCGGATCCGGAGTATTTGCTGACGGACAGCACTTTTTCCTGATGAGCGGTCATTTTTGCCGGTTTGAAGGTGTTCACGCGGAATCTCACTCAGTACCGGTTCTCTCTCCGGCACCCTTCTGTGCGGCATCGAAAACTGTTCCGATCAGCTCCATATATCCTTTGCTCTCGCTGTTCTCATATCCGGTGAAGCAGACCTCTTCAATATCTTCTTCATTGAACAGGAATACTGTTCCCTTGCCGAGATATCCTTCCGGAAAGGGCACGGCCATATAGTCATAGACCTCAGGGGCCTTTCCTTTCCCCTCTCCGCGCGTCACCTGCTGCATGCAGCCCATGATCACCGCTTTCCTGACTGCGTTTTTAAGCCGCACAACACTGCCGACTGGTAATAGTTCTCTCAATGCTTTACCTCCTGACCCTCTGATTCCTGACCACCGCAGGCTCTGTATTTACACCAGGTCCGAGTCTCTTACTCCTTTAAATAAATCGTCTTTATCTCCCAGAACAGCCCCTACAGCACCTGCTCCATGCAGAGCCGCATCGATTCCCGCATTGATCAGAGCGGCACAGACCACCGATCTGGCCGTCCTTCCAATCACGCCGCTTCCGGCTGCGGCAGCATTTTCCGCAGCAGCTGAAGCTGCCTGCCCTGCTCCGCTTTCTGCCAGGCTCTCTGCAGCCTTCTGTCCCCAAGTGCTCAGTGCGCTTACAGGCTCGTCATATGTTCCGACGGAAGAAGGAGTCTCGTCTCCGAAAAGCCCCGACAGATATTCTCCGGTCGCATCCTGATCCACAGATGAAGGATCCGCTGTCGTCTCTCCCGGAAGAGAATAATCATCTCCTGAAAATCCGCCGCCTCCGCCGCTGCTTCCGCCGCCGTGGCTTCCGCCGCCACCGCTTCCGCCGCCATGGCTTCCGCCTCCGCCGCTGCTTCCGCCGCCGTGGCTTCCGCCGGATGAATCATCTTTGTCCGAAGGCATTGTTCCGGATTCTCCGTCTTTTCCTGTCCCGCTCTTACCGGCCGGATCGGTCGGATCGGTCGGATCCTCTTCGCCCGGTTCGGTATCTGTCGGAACAATTTCATCGCCCATGGTCGTGATACCTTCTCCGGCCGTTTCCATTCCGGGGAAGATATTCTGGAATAAATACATGTTCAGCAGCGTGTAGAAAGTAGCCCATATTCCACAGACAGCCATGTCCTGCGGATCCAGGAAGCGGACGTTTCCGAAAGCAGTTGCGAGGCTGCTGAACAGGTCAAACAGCTGGTGAATATACTCCAGGGCAGCTTCAGGGAGAACTTCTCTTATTTCTACGGGAAGGGATTCCAGGAATTCCTCCCAGGTGAAATTTTTAAAGCTTTCCGGCGTCACTCCTTCCGGCAGCTGCTCCAGGGCAGGTCTGACATCTTCTATATCACCGGCAGCAGGCATTCCTTCTGCCTCCCCGGGATCGCCTGTTCCTGCCACGGCTCCCGCTCCGCCGTCCGCAATGTCTCCGGCAGGAGCCCCGGGAGTCTCTTCCCCGCCTGCCTGTGCTCCGAGTGTGGCAGCGCCGATCGCGCCGGCACCGGCTATAAGGTCCTTCTTTCCATCCTTATCTTCCGTTTTGCGCCCCTGATCCGGTCCTGTATCCTTATCACCGGTACGGGAAGGGTCGAGGCCGGGCGCCGGAGCCCCGCCTGCGTAGGCGGGCCCTCTTTTTCCAGACTCTTCCAGTCCGCCCAGAAGGCTCTGTTCCACCGCATTATATATATTCAGAATCGACTCCAGACTGTTTTCAAAATTCTTTGCGCTGTCTCCAAGTTCTGACATTCTGTTGGTCACAGTCTGGAGATTGTGGAGGATCCGGTCCTTTCCTCTGAACTCAGAGCGCAATCCTCTCCGGATTTCTGAAATCTCTTCGCTCTCAGAACGAATTGCAGATTCCACCTGCCGCATATGGTTCAGCGCATTTTCCGCGCTGGCAAATTTAATCAGAAATTCGTTCATCTCTTTTTCCTCCGGTTAAGATGATAAGTTTGCGCGGAAAGCTCTCCGCAGCTTCAGTTTGATTTGCTCTGAGCTATACGCAGAGCTTCCATTTCCGCATTATATACGATCCTGGCCGCTGTCCTGATATCATCGGCAATCGACCTGAGTTCTTCCGAGCTTTCAAGGATCTGACGCTTTAATTCGCTGTATTTCCTCAAAAATTCTGAGGCGTTATTCCCTTTCCATCCGGAAGACAACAGCTGCATGGACTCTTCCACCTTCTGATTGGCTGTGGAGCGGATTCTTCCTGCCAGCGTATCCAGGTCTCTGGCCTGCTGCATTGCCTCACGGTAGTTCATATTAATCTGTGCTCTTGTCTTCATCTGATTTCTCCATCCGCCGCTATGAATTTACTGGTGCCGCATTGCCGGCAGAAGACCGCCCACCGGCGATGGGCAGTTCCTGCCGGTCTCTTTTCGTTTTCCTTTACTTAAACACCGCCGGGTTTCTCTGCCCCGTCTGAGTAAACCTCCGCCTGAAAACGGCTTTCCGGTCAGGAGATCAGGTTGGTATTCACCTGTGTGAGATTGTTGACATCCGGTTCAACCTTGTCATAGATGCTGGCGATCTCTTCCAGCTTTTTCATATTTGTCGTAATCATGTTCTTGACCATTGCCATATCATCCTCCAGCTCATTGAACCGGCTGACATAGCTTTCTGCCGCTGTGCCTTCCCACTGGCTGTTCAGTCCCCTGGCCAGATTGAGCATCTCGGTTGTAATATTGGAGATGTTATTACTTCTGTTCTGGAATTCATTTGCCGCGTTCATCAAATCCTGTGTGGATACAAGAATTCTGTCTGCCATTTTTCCTTCCTTTCTTCTCTGTCGAGACTCTGTAGAGATCTTCCTGCTTTATCTTATTCCCGCAGGACCTGTGGATGGATCCCGCGCTTCACTTCTGTCTGCCTGTTCTTCCGGTCTGCCCCGGCCCCTTATGTTCCGACGGCTTTTCCGGTCCATCGGATGAGGCCGGTCAAAGGCCCTGACCAGCTCTTCCGGTTTGCGATCTGTGCAGCGTTCTGCTCTGACTATCAGCTCTTCTGGTTCGCGATCTGTGTTGCGTTCTGCTCTGACTGCGCGTATTTCTGCGCCGCATCGCTCAGGGCCTTCACAAAAAGGGAGATCCCGTTGTAGAAATTGTTGAACTTCTCAGCATCCGTTACGTATGCATTATGGAAAGCGTTCCTCGCGTCGCCTTCCCACATGCCGGAAAGGGCTTCTTCTTTTTCAGTCATCGCCTGGACTTCTGTCCTGAACTTTTCATTCAGCTGCTGCAGGTTCTCTGCCTGTTTGACAAGTTCCTGGGGATTTACGGTAAATTTTACTGCCATTTTTTCTTTCCTTTCCGCTCCGGTTTCCGGAGCTCTCTGCTGTTTCAGGTTTTATTCCTGAAAGTCATAAACCTGACTTATGGATGTACTTGTGGGGAGCCGGGCGCCGCTCTGTGCGCCGCAGCTGCTTTTTTTCTGTTTTTTTTCTGTTTTTTCTGTTTTTCTTTTCCCTTTCTGTGATTCTATACTACCACCCCGGATCCGGATCCGGAGTATATGCTGACGGACAGCATTTTTTCCTGATGAACTGCATCCGGAGATTTTGCACAGGATGCGTCTGTCGGGCCTCTGGCACCTTCTTCCATCTGAGGCTCGCCGATTCAAAATCCAGCCGCGGCTCCCGCGCGGGTTCCGGATCCACTCAGGTGATCAGCTGTGTAGAAGGTTGTGACACAATATCGTTGGTTTTAGTCTCGGTTTCTTCCATGAGGCCTGCAATCTTCAGCAGATCATCGGGATATTCTTTCAGGCGCACCAGAATCTCATCGATGTCATCCCTCTCTTCCAGAAAGGCTCTTCTGTGCTCATTCCCTGCCTCACCGATCCAGTATCTGGATGTGTTTCTCACTATCGTCATCACATTGTCATAGGATGTCTCCGCCGCCCTGATCCTGTCCTTGAGCGTTGATGCCGCTGAGGCCAGTCTGGCGGTATCATATCTTAATACACCTCCACTCGAAATCGCCATCTCCTTCTTCTCCTTTCTTCCCTGATTCCTTCCCTTTGCGAATCCGGAGACCGCAGACGGTCTCACCTTTCACGATTCCCGGGAACCTTCAAGCTCCTGTCCGGTCCTGTTGTTAAACCCTGATCGAGCGGACAACACCACCGACTTCATCCTCGCATTTATCGTACTCGCTCCGCGCGGTCCTGAGCTTATCAAGCAGCGCCGCAAGCGACTTGTTCAGTTCTTTGCACCGGTTGTAGTCATTATCAAACTGACTCGTAAACGCCGCTTTTGCGGGGCCCTCCCATGTGTCACTAAGCTCCCGGACAGCAGCAAACATTTGGTCGACTGCCTGCTCAAGACGGCTCTGTTCTCCCTCGAGACGTGAAATATCGTCTCCCAGGTAATCAGTGTTCTGTTCAATCTCTTTGATTGCCATTTACTATTCCTCCCCTGCTTACACAAAAAACTCCGTTTTACACTTCCACTTCCGCCGGGAAAAACGGCGTGTCGACGTGATTTTTCATCCTTATACTTGTTTCTCTTATACTTATTGCCATGGGCGGGTGCCCACAGACATGTATGACCTCGCGTTCACAAACATACAGACATGTATGATTAAAGCTGCGCGCCATGCCGCTCCTGCGGTCTCTCACAAACCGCGCAGCGGGTTTGTGATCGCCGCGCTCATTCGCAGCCTGCCGATCAGAAAAGCCACACACAGTTCCCGCTTAAAACCGTTTCATCAATGACCGCACCCTCTGGCTTCTTGCCGTTCCGGATGCAGACTGGGATGTGTACAGTCCGCAGACAGGCAAATGCAGGTTTTCCTCGACCGGCTTTGCTGTCCATTTCACATCCGAAATAGCGGGCTGAAAGGATGTCGTTTCTATTTTGAGAGCGAGATAGCCGCAGTGGAATTTCCCGGAAAGCATCCTTTTAAGAATTCTGCGCAGTTCATTCATGTCCAAAACAAATACGGGTTTTCTGCGCGGCCAGATATATTTGGGACGGAAGGGACGCCATGGGTCTAAAGGCTTCAGTCTGAAATATCTGAAGCCTGTAGGCATCAGCGTTATAACCTCACTTTTCCCATGCTGCCCCGGGTCGTGACGGGTACGGGTCATCTCAACTCCGCTCTCTGCCTCGTCCAGGACCCTCTCCTCCGTTCTTTGATAGATTCTGCTGACAGAGTCCAGTTTTCTTAACATCAGTTTAAGCGCTGTTTCCCTTCTTTCGAGATTCTCAATGCTTTTCCGCAGTCTGTATCTGGGCATCGGCATGTCCGGATTTCGTTCCCAGCGACGGGCCAGCTCACGGAGTTCAGCTCCATACATGTCCAATTCTACAGATGTGAAACGCATGTCCTGGATTGAAGACTCGATAGTATTTCCATCATATTTAAACATCATCTGCTTATCCTTTCCTGCGTCCCGTTTTCTGTATCATTTACATTGTTACAATATCACGAATCCCTGTCCGGGGTCTCCGCTTCTGACGAAAAGCACCTTTTCCTGACGGGCTGTACATTTCACACCCTTTCCGGCCTTGACGCCCGCCGGGGCGTCAGTAATTGCCCCGCAGGCGCGGGATGAGAAATCCGGATCAAAAAGTTCTTTCATCCTGACCGGGTGTTTTTCAGGACAGATGCTCACACCAGCAGAAGGCTGCACCCGTTTCTGATTCCGTAACTGCTCAGGCACTTATCCCCGCTCAGGATCAGGTTGTTGTCCATCAGACACAGTAGTAATTCGTCCGGGTTCCCTCCCAGCGTGCAGTTTTCCTTCTTGCAGATAACTTCCGCGATCTCGGGAATCAGTTGTGCAATCTTCGCCTGCTCATCAAGGCTGAAATCATACTGTCTGCCGATAGATGGCACATTTACGTCCACCATAATCATAACAATTTCCTCCAGATTTCCTTCCTGTATTCGACAGAATCCGGCAAAATACTCCACGTCCGTTTTTCTTCCTCTTCAGACGCGCTGTTCCCCTTCCCCGCACCGTCTTGTCCGGCGTCGGTAAGAACCCATGATTCGGTCTCTGTCTCCAGGAAAACAAACACACAGGACTTTCCCATGCTCTCCTGTGAGACCGTGACGGATTTCAGCGCGCTCCTCACGTTCTCCTGTAGTGCCCAGAGCGCCGGAGGCTCCTGCGGATCACAGACAAGCCTGTCCATAAGCTGCTTTCCTCTTTCTTCTGTCTGAGGCTCATACTTCAGGACATTCTCCGCCTCCCTGACAGTTTCAAAGGGCTGCTCAGGCAGAAATCCCTCACCTTCCAGCCATTCCCCGATCATACTGCAGTCCATCCGGATGATCCCCACATAGCCGTCGGAACTGCCCCATCTGGACACAGTGCATGAGGAATCCTTTCCCCGGTACACAAGAGTCGGCATTATGTCTCCCTGGATCGAGAAGGCCTCCAGCACACGGACCGGATGCAGCATACCGTCAAAAAGCTGCAGTGCCTTTTCTGTCAGCCGGAGTCCCTCCGATCCGTCTTCTTCCTCCGCATATTCCAGAAATCCTCTGACTGTAAGATCCTGTGCCGCGAGAATATAATGTTCATCCGAAATGTCCTCTTCATCAGGAAGAGGATATGTGTAGGTGTCCCGCGCGTCCGCCAGTTCTAGTAGTAATATGATCTCCACGGAGCTGAATCCGTGTTCTGTCTCAGTTCCTTTGTATGTCTCCAATACTGCCATTGTCTCTCCCTCATACCCCGGTGCTTCCTGCCGGATTCAGAGTCTGTCAAATAAGGAGTTCGTGCTTTTCCGACTTCTTTTTGCCATATTCCCTGATCATCTTTTTGCAGCTTCGGGACAGCGGGATCATATCCCCTCCCTCCATTTCGATCATGCCATCTGAGAATCGGGGATTTTTCACCTTGTCCATATTCACGATAAAGCTTCTGTGGCAGCGGACAAAATTGTCCGGGAGGGTCTCTGACAAATGATCGATGGTCTCATAAAATCCGAAGGATTCGCTCCTTGTACAGATGAAAATCTTCTTTTCCCTGGCTTCCACATAGAAAATCTGAGAGAGCGGCACCCGGCGGTTTCCCTCCCTCGTCTCGATCAGAAAGACATCTTCATCCTCTTTTTTCCGAAACTTGCCGCAATAACTGCTGATCAGTTCCCCCAGGACCTGTTCACACTGCAGCCTGCTGAAGGGACGGAGCAGAAGAGCCGTGGGCATGATCGCAGGGCGGAGATAATCCATGGGGGAGATACTGCTGTCCGCGATGAGCAGCAGAAAAGCCTCCCTGTACTTTTCCCTGGTCTTCTCCAGTTCCGCGATCGCGTCCTTTCCTCCCACATTCCAGCAGAGGATATCCAGAACAGGATCTTTTCTCAGGGCAGCTCTCAGTTCTTCCATTTTCGTATACAAATAATATTTCCAGTCCTCGTCGGAATGATAAGCCGCCTGAGAATGGAATTCTTCCTGAAGAAGAGATATACTGCCCATTTTTTCAAGATAGGATAAAACCGTAATCATCTGCCGTACCATTCTTTCCTGCGCGCTGTTTCATGTATTCTCAACGCTCAATGCACTCCTCACGCCCGCATTCTTCTCTTTTTTGCAGGTATTCCGCGCCGGAACAGCTCCATGCTCATGTGTCTGCCCCGGAAAATGTCCGCAAATATTTTAATCACCCTGGAATCTGGGTATTACAAGCGTGCACCACTCTTCCGTTTCTGTGGGCGCGATTATGCCACACCCGGGCTTAATGGGCGCGTTCTGCTCCCGGAAGGGCATTGAGGAGAAGTCAAAGATTCTCTGCTCCTGCACCTTGCCGCCGATATGAATTCCCGACTTCATAGCTGTAAAAGCCACGAAAACGGGGAAATCTATAATGTTTATACGGTCATCCTGATTCATACCGGAGAAGACATAAATATTGTGGAGGAAACCCTTATCCAGAAGATTCGTCATCTGCTTATCGATCGTATCCCGTTCCTCGGTATGCAGCATGTTCGTGAATGCAGCCAGATCAGTAATAAACAGATACCGCGTTTCTTCCTGAGCCATTCTCTGATAAATATCCGAATCCTTCATGTCTTTCGCAAGACATTCGTTCTTGATCCTGTTGCGCCTCACAAAGTCAGGCGCGTATTCTTTGTTAAAGAAATCATTGAATTCATCAAATCCATTGATGTACTGGAAGTTCTCATTGCCCGCAAAGCTTCTCCACTGAGTTCCTTCAGGTTCGATGACCGTGACTATTCCTCCCCTGAGGCCGGCGCTCTTTGCGAGGATCTTCAGGACATTCCTGCGGTCCTTTTTATTTTTGCCCTGCACGAGCCACGTGTAAGTATTCCTGAGATCGATTCCGTAAACGTCCGCACTGTCCTCGCGATAGCCGAGAGGAAGATGAGCACCGTCTTTGGCCAGTTCGACAACCTCCCTGGTGCTCTCGAAGATATCCCAGGTGGGATTTGCGGGAATACGGGGAATTCTCCGGATCACGCTGCCCTTCCAGATTTCTGCCCATTCACTGCACTTCGCTTCCAGAAGATCTCCTCTCTGGTAGTCGTCACCCGCTTCCACCGCCACGCAGGTCTGGAATTCCAGAACCTCTCCGCTGGTAGACACAAGGCCTCTTCCGGGAATTCCGGTCTCCGGAACCATGGGGACACGGGGCATGCCCAGTGCTTCGCCATAGGCAAACTTGTCCATCATCTCCAGGGCTATCGTATAGTGGATATTGTCGTGCATACGGGTAGGGATCTCGTCTTTATTATATCCCGCCGCGCTGATCAGGAAATAAATGCCCAGAGAATTGCAGTCTCTGGTAAGCTGCATCATCCGCTCATCATAAGCCTGTTCCGTCTTCTCTCTGAATCCGGCATAGTTATCTATTGCCACAATGATCACCGGGAGAGAGACTCCGTTTTTCATCGAGTACTGATAATAGTTTCCTCCGCGAAACAGCTCGCGGCGCCTCTTCATCTCTGCGTTAAGCAGGTTGAAGAATTTGTTGACTGTATCAATATCACTTTCATAGAGCACGCCGCCGCAGTGGGGGTCTTTTTCGAAGCAGGCCAGCATTCTGCTGGAGAAATCCAGTGCGTAGAAGCCCACATACTGGGGCGAGTATTTGGATGCCAGACTGAACAGAATAGTCTGGAGCGCCGTGCTTTTGCCTGATCCCTGCATGCCGCAGACGGCGATATTGCCGGATTCGGTAAAGTTGATCTCCAGAGCTTCCTGTGTCTGGTTCGCAGGGTCGTCGTACTTTCCGATTATTGCGGAAAGTTCCCACTTTTTGGGCACAGCAGGCCAGTTATTGCCGTCAAATAATACCGTGGAATGGGCCGCTCCCCCTGAGGCAGCGGCAATCACCGTTTCAAGAGGCAGCACCTTGGGAAGAACCGGCAGCCACAGTTTCCGGGGCTTTTCATATCCTTCCGTCTTCGCCACCTGCGCCAGATAATCAATGACCGCATCCAGCTGTGTCTTGTCCTTCTGTTCGGGAAGCTTCACTTTCTCATCTTTCTCGAGTTCCAGAAGTACTTTCGCCTTCTCCTCAAGACTTTTCTCTTTCCAGTCAGGCATATTTGATGCCGATACTGCTTCGAGATGGATGAGTAAAGAAACAGCCCTTCGATTGTAATCGCTGTCGGGGTAGTCGATTTCCCTTTCCTTGAGAAGCTTGAAAAACCGATCCTGAAAAGCCGCGGAATCAGCGGAGAAAGAAGTCTGATTTCCGTCACCGCTTCCTGAGACGGCCATCTCCCCGCCAATATCACCGTAACCGCCTTCCTGTTTCCCGCACAGGTACAGCAGTCCGACCAGACCGGCGATCCATTTGACCTTCTGGTTTTCTTTCTGGCGCCGCTTTACATAGCTGCCCATGAGGGCCGCCTTACCGGTGCCGGTGAGCATAGTCACCAGCGTCTTGTGCGCATTGGCATCTGTCTCATCGTAGACTGCTCCGCTCCAGCCGGACTGGAACAGTTCATACAGTTCATCGTTGCCGACCTGCAGATAGCATCGTCCTGCCTGAGTGAGATATGCTGCGTCCGGTTTGTGGAGCATGTCCATACTGTCCTGTTTGTCCTGTACGCGAAGGCAGAGGCGGAACTTGGAGTTGGACCAGATATTGTCATCCACTGTGCCGGCCGGTTTCTGTGTCGCGAGGATCAGATGCACACCAAGGCTTCGGCCGACCTGTGCTACACTGATCAGCTCCTTCATGAAATCAGGCTGTTCCCTCTTCAGCTCCGCAAACTCATCGATGATGATAAACAGATGGGGAACAGGTGTCGTGGTCTCACCGTTCTTGTACAGCTCGGTATAAGCGTTGATGTTATTGACGCCGCTCTCATTGAATATCCTCTGTCTGCGTCTGTTCTCACTCTTGATGGAGACCATGGCTCTTGTGACCTGGTTTCCCGAGAGGTTCGAAATACTTCCAACCATATGAGGCAGCTTCTCAAACAGGTTGGCCATGCCTCCGCCCTTGTAGTCAATCAGGAAGAAACTGACGTCGTCAGGGCTGAAGTTGATCGCAAGAGACACAATATATGTCTGGAGAGTCTCCGATTTACCGGAGCCTGTGGTGCCTGCGACAAGGCCGTGGGGACCGTGGTATTTTTCATGAACATCCAGGTAGCAGGGAGTGCCGCCGGCCATGTGGCCGACAAGAGCTTTCATGGAGATATAAGTCCTGTTCTTGCGCCACCTGTCCACAACGCTGAACTCCTCCATGCGGGTCACTCCGAACATTTCAAAAAATGTTATCGCATTCGGAATTTCGCCGCCCACCTCCACCTCGTTTACTTCCAGATTGGCGAGGTGGCGCGCGAAGCCGTTCAGAGCCTCCGGTCTCACAGTATCAAATTCAATCTTTTCCCGGGTACCCTCACGCACTCTGAAAAGACCCCTGAATCCGGGTTCATTTCCGATGATGCACTCGCAGGCATTGGGAAGTTCTTCATAAGCTTCCGCCAGCAGAATCAATGTGATCCCGAGATCCGCGTCTCTGTCGGTCAGATATGTATTGATCAGTTCGCCTTCCAGACAGGCGCTGTCTTCCACGAAAAGGATATAGTGGGGCTTGTATACATGTCTTTTTTCTGATACCCCTCCGTTCTCCCGGCGCTCACTTCTGTCTCTGAGGATTCTGGAGAGCGCGTAGAGCACGTCGGAGATCTCGTTCTGCCCGCAGGCGAAATATCTCATTCGTCTGTCCTGGGACCAAGTGTGAGGAAGCCACCGCAGGAAATCCCACTTCTCTTTTCCCATTTCACGTTCCCCTTCTCCGGAGAAAAGAAACGCCATTTTCACATCTGTATAGCTGTTCTGCGCCGCGACCTGCGCGACCAGATTATAAAAAACATCGTAAGCCCCGATTTTTCCGGGACCGCCGACGATACCGATGATACTCTCCTGCAGAAGGTCTATGCAGATCGGAACATCATGAAGATTGCGGTAACTGTCCTTAATCAGTGCAGGTTTTTCGTTCAGGGAATCATCCAACAGGGTAAACCGCTCTTTCGGCACATTGATCTCTACCTGGAAAGGCATATCACCAAGACCGACTCTATGGGACAGAAAATCCCTGTGTGTGCTGTTTCTGCCCCACAGCAGGTTCTGTTTCTCCATTTCCGGCGTCACGCAGAAGGATGCCGGAGGATACATCTTGAGGAGCGCGCTCGTGTTGTTGTTGTAGCTGTGTTTGATCTTTTCCGAGCACCGGATCAGATACTCACTGTAGGCTTCAAATCTGTGCGTCTCCTCCTGCTTCATCTTTTTCCGGTTGTAATTCAGGTTCATGAGAGCCCAGAACGCGCCGATCAGGGCGGCGCCGACCGCCGTGATAATACCGGTATACATAAACATGCTTCCGGTGCTGCCGCTCATTTTCGTGCTGAGAATTGCCATTCCGCTGCCCATGGCCATGGGGATCGCCATCGTCAGAGAAGGGCCGATCGTCATCAGCAGATTGGGCTCGGCAGCCTCGCGCTTGGCGGGCGGCTGCTCAATTTCCACAGGCTCCGTTTCAATCGCCTCCAGACTGCGGGGGGCCCTGTGGTACAAAGTCTTCCTGTAAGGAGCTGCCTCCTCCTGCTTAGGGCGCGGCGCGCCGACGACCTCCCCTGTCCCGCCTTTGTTCCCGGAGCCGTTTGTTCCCTTCCGGGAAGGAGTACCGCCCTCTTCGCCGGCAGGGCTCTGCCGGCCGCTCTCCGCTGCACTTTTGCCGGAAGAGACCGGTGTGCAGAGAACGAGGACAGAGGTGTTGACCACGAGTGTCTCCTCTTCGCGGATCGCCAGTATGTTTCCAAGATAAACAATATCAAGGCCCCAGATCTGTATATGATCTCCGAACCTCAGCAGATGGCTTTCCACAACACGCCGGTCATTAACGTAGATTCCGTTTACGCTTTTCCGGTCTATCAGGACCGCGTTCCCCCCCTCATGGCGGATCACAGCCATATATCTTCCGATATAGTCGTTCCCCTCATATCTGTAGCTGTATTTTATGATATTGTCGTCATTGCGGCCGATCGTAATCTCCGGGACTCTCCCGAGAAAATACTTCCTGTAGCTTGTGAAAGACGTTTCTTTAAAGCGCACCACGATCGCCACCCGCTCGCCGCGGATGTCCAGAGTATAGTTGGCGCCGTCAATCAGCTGCAGATTCTCCCCATTGCCGGAGGCATCCCCCGTTCTGGCGCCGCCCGCCACTCCGTAGACCACATAGTTCTCATCCGGAAGGAAAAACCAGTTCCCGCGGTTTTCCTCCATATGAAGGGCAGTATCTCTCCGAAGTTCAAAAACGGTTCTGCTGATCGTCAGATCAAATTCTTCATTATGGACCGCCGGAAGAACAAATTCTCTGCATGCGCTCCTGCTGTAAATCATCAATACTACACTCATGAAATTCTCCTGCTGCCGGCATTTGCCCTGCTTTTATTGATACCTGCGGCTATGAGCATGGCTCACAGACTCATATGATTAAAGTCTGCCGTCTGTAACGGCAGACCATCTGTTGTTCACTGCGTATTTATAGTGAATGTCCCAATCCCTTTGGCTTTCACCGGAAAAATCCCGACAGGTTTTCCTGTGCGGCCCGGTATATCACGGCCTGAAAAAGCCGACCTCATAAGTCTTGTCCGAGACAGAAATCTGGTCGCCTTCGCGCAGTTCGATCGCGTACTCACTCAGTTCCACCTTCTTATCTCTCCGTGAGACCAGCACCTTCTCAGCGCCTGAGGATTTGACATAATAGTTGTTATCATGGGGAATTATTTCGAAATAGAGAACACTTTCTCCGGGATCTCCGGCAAGAATGCATGTGTTTCCGTACTGATTTCCGACGCGCATGATTTCGCCCTCTTTAAACATATAAGAGCTTTTGGAAAAACTGCTGTATTCCGTTATTTTCAACAGAGCACCTTCCGCGTATTTCTTATCCTTTTTTCCTCCCGGAAAAATCCCACCCGATGACCTGCCCCTGGAGGGATTTCTATTCTGTGCTCCGCTCATGCGGCCTTTTTCCGAATACTCGACCCGGTAAGCATGCTTCTGCTCTTTGACATCTCCCGGTCTCCTGTTCGGATTGAGAATTTCATTGTTGAGAGATTCTTCTCTCTGAAGCTGATTTGCCTGCTCCTGTTCCTTCAGGCGTTCCTTTCTTTTCCTGCTTCTGTAAATCAGAAATCTGATTATCCTGATCACGGCAACAGGGATCAATACAGCCAGAAATTCCCTCCAGTGATCTGAAACAAAATTATATGCCTGAGTAAACAAAGCCGCTTCCCTCTCATGTTGATACATCTGCTTCCCGGCAGCGGCGAAACCACTGCCCCATTATTATAAGGGAAATGAGTGAATTGGACAACCTCATATACCTATTCAATCATTTACAAAAATGATAATTATCTATAAAATAGTGTTCAGCTTCTGTGTGCCTGTCGTCGGTCTTTCGCAGAAGCCGATTTAATTACATCCGGGGTTACGGCCCGCCCGCAGCCCCCTGCCGCGCTGAAAAGGCTTTGCCTTCATACTTCAGTTCATGCCGGGCGGAGCCCGCAAACATGTATGAATAAACTACGCATTGCTCCGCGCTGTGTAAAATATGGTGATACACATGACAAATAATCAGGCGTATATTCAGCATCTCCTCAACACCGTCTGGCCGGAATGGAGGATCACAGGTCTGCTGGGAAAAGGTTCCTATGGATCTGTATACGAAATAATCCGGGATGATCTCGGAAGCGGCTATAAGTGCGCGCTCAAAGTCCTGCAGATGTATGCTCCTTCTGCCGGAGATCTGCAGGCGGGAACCGGTTCGGTGCTTCAGCAGGAGGAGACCATTTCTCTCGGAATCGGCAGAGAGCTGTCCGGCTCCGCCCCGCAGCCTGTTTATAATAGTCAGCCGTATGATCACTCCCCCCGGGGCAAAGGTTATTCCGGGGAGCGGGCTCCCTATTCCGGACAGAATACCGGAGAACAGACTCTTGATGATTTTGTGCGCAGCGTGAGCGCGGAAATCGACATGATGATGCAGCTCAAAGGAGCACCCGGCATCGTATCGATCGAAGATTATGCCGTACTGAAAGACACGGCATGCCGTATCTTCCTGATTCGCATGGAAGAGCTTGAGAGCATCGATCACTATTTTCGGAGAACCGGCTATGTCGACCGCCGTGATGTCCTGCGTCTGGGAATGGATATCTGTACTGCCCTGAGTTTCTGCGAACGCAGCAATATTATTCACAGAGATATCAAACCCGGCAACCTCTTTTACAGCGAAAAGGCAGGGTTCAAACTGGGGGATTTCGGCATCTCCAGGAAAATGGCCTCTGTCAACGAGATGATGTCCATGAGCGGGGTCGGCACATTCCAGTACATGGCTCCCGAAGTCTATCGCGGAGAAAAATACAATCACACTGTCGATATCTATTCTCTCGGCCTCGTGCTCTATACCCTTTTGAACGGGAACAATCCTCCCTTCTGTTTCACAAACAGTTCAACAGGCGGCAGCCTTCAGGGCGAACGCCACGCCGCTCTCATGCGGCGGCTGGGAGGAGAAAAGCTCCCTCCTCCGGCTTTTTGTGACGCCGGACTGGGAGCATTGATCTGCAAGGCATGTGATCCGAATCCCGCAAAACGTTTCCAGACTGCCGCGGATTTTTACAATGCGCTGAAGAACTGTTATGAGGATAAAGGTGGGAATACCGCGGACGGAAACAAAAGAAAAAAGTTCCTTTTTGGCGCGGCGGCAGCGGTCGTTCTGGCCTTCCTGCTGATCGGTGTCCTCTCCCGGCACCCGGACAGTCCCCCGCCGAAAAGGGCGTATACTGTCATTCCCGAAACGCCCTCCGATCCCGATCCTGACAACACCGGTTCCGGTTCAGACAGCACCGGTTCGGATTCAGTCGGGGGCACAGGCACAGAATCCGATAATATAGACACGGATACTCCGGAAGAAGTTCCTGTTCCCGCCACTGTTTCCTACACCGTTCTGTACAAAAACCAGGAGACCGGCATTGACCTGTACACACAGGAGACCGGAAGCGCCAAAGCCGGCGACAGCATCTCTCTGAGTGCCAGAGAGATTGAAGGGTATACTCCTGTCGAAGCAGTAAAGACTATCACCCTTTCCGAGTCCTCCGAGGACAATATCTGTATTTTTGAGTATAAAAAGATACCTGTTTCCATCGTTTACAACACGAAGGGGGAAATCAGCATTCTTTGCAAAAAATACGAAAGCGAAAAAATGCAGAGACTTATAGACCGTTTTTCCCATGAGAGCGGAATCCGGATCACTGCTCAGGTGGTCGGTACAGGCAGCTACTCTTCAAAAATGGAGGAAAGAATAACCGGAAGCAGTGATGATCCCACTATTTTCATGCTGTCCGGCTTCAAAGACTGGGAAAAATACGGGTTTGAATGCCTGGATCTGACAGAATGCGCGGCCGCGCAGGAAATCAGTGAAGAAGACCTTGTTCTGCGTGGAAGTGACAGCAGAATCTACGGTATTCCATGCATTGAGGAGTGCTGGGGGCTGGTCGTGAATACTCGTCTTCTGGAAAAGGCGGGCTATCAGGTCTCCGATATCCGCTGTTTCGACGATCTCAAAAACATCGTCGAAGACATCACTTCCAGAAAGAGCGAACTGGGTTTTTCAGCTTTTACATCTCCGTCAATAAGTGTTTCCAGCCACGGGTCCTACAGGCTTTCGGAACATGCCCCCTCAGTACCTCTGTATTACGAACTGAAGGACCACGGTTTCCAGATAGGAACCCGCCTGACCGGATCCTACATGGACCGGTTCAAGGCTTATATTGATCTGAATATTGACAATTCCGTTGTTCCCCGGAGCGAAGCTGTAAACCGCTCCCTGGATGATTCCCGGCAGGAATTACTGTCCGGAAAGGCTGTCTTTCATCAGGACGGTTCCTGGTACGCCGGGGATCTGCAGAACAGCCTCAAAGGCGATGCCGCTATCATCCCGATGTATATGGGGATGCCCGGAGAAGAAAATCAGGGGCTCAACATCACCTGCAGCTATTTCTGGTGTGTAAACAAGTACGCTTCCGTGGATGACCGGGAGGCTGCCCTGCAATTCCTCCAGTGGCTCACAACATCCGATGAGGCAATCCGGATCATGACGGAGGACATGGGATTCGCGCTCCCCTATAAAAGAGCCAACGCTCCCGACAACTTCATGATCGAAACGCTCCTGGACGAAAAAGCGAATGGCATAACGCCGGTTCAGCAGTATTATAAATACGGAAAATACACCTCCTGGATCAACGGACTGAACAACGCGGTCGAAAAATATATCACCGGGACCGGCGGCTGGGACAGCGTAAAGACGGCTTTTACCAAACTCTGGTGACCGGACAGGGACCATGATCCCGCACGGAGAGCAGAGTCTATATGCCTGAAGGCCTGAAGCGATTATATATATGCCTGAAGGCCTGAAGCATTTATAAAAGAGGAGGTCCAATGGAACCCGAATATGCAGGGAATAAACCTGAGTTTAATAACAGACAAGGGGAAAGAACAGCAACATGGAACGGCTGGACAGTAGTTCGTTTGCTGGGAATGGGAGCATCCGGCAGAGTATATGAGCTGGAAAAACCCGGAGGCTTCCGGTCCGCCCTGAAGGTTATCTCTATTCCCCAGGACAGATCAGAAATCGAGGAATTGAGTATCCAGGGAATGGACAGCAAGAGCATAAGTGATTACTATTCCGCGGAGATGGATTCTCTGGTAGATGAATTCAAGATGATGTACACGCTTCGCGGACAAAGTAATTTTGTCTCTTATGAGGATCATGAGGTCCGGCGGCACGCGAATGGTATAGGCGGAGAGATTTATATCCGCATGGAACTGCTCACTCCTCTTCAGGCTGTGATGAGTCAGAGATTACTCACAGAGAGGGAAATCATCAGGCTCGGCATTGATCTTTGCAAAGCTCTGGATGTGTGTGAGAAGCGGCATATTCTCCACAGAGACATAAAGCCCCAGAATATTTTTGTCAACGCAAACGGGGATTATAAACTGGGCGACTTTGGAATTGCCAGGACACTTGAAAAAACGTCACTGAATCTTTCGAGAAAAGGAACATATTCATATATGGCTCCGGAGGTATATAAAGGGGAGCCATATGGTCACAGGGCAGATATCTATTCGCTTGGAATCGTCCTGTACCAGCTCCTCAACGACAACAGGCTGCCCTTCCTGCCCGCAGGCGATATTCTGCCCGCCGACAGAGAAAACGCGTTTATGAAACGCGTCACAGGCTCTAACCTGCCTGTTCCGGTGCGCGGGAGCCGGCTGCTGCAATGGGTAGTCTTCAAAGCAGCGGCATACAACCCGGAGAACCGGTACAGAAACGCCAGTGAGTTGCTGAATGACCTCGAAAACTGCCAGAAAAACATGTTCTGGGGAGAGAGCGATGCTGAAAAGACAGCCAGACTGATCCCCGGGCAGCAGCCTGTTCCGCCCTTTATTCCAAAAGAAGAAAAGCATACACCTCCAAAAGATAATCAGACATTTTCAGGAAACGGGAAAAAGCTGATCATCAATCCGGATTCCAATGATTTTGGCAATAAGGATAAACGTAAACAAGTACCTCTGTCCGCAATAGCTGCTGTGGCTGCGTTTGTGATACTTTTTGTGATCGCGTCAATTGCGATCCGGGGCGCTATGTCCCATCACGACAGCAGTGACAATGAGGAGGCTGCAGCAGTCACTACTTCCCAGGATGTTACAGAGACCGAGACTGTTTCCACTACTCTGAACACCACGGAGACCACGACCGTCACAACTACGCAGGAGGAAGCCCCCCCGGACATCGTAATCTGGACAGACCCCAATCTGGAAAATGCTGTAAAGAATTATTTATTTGTTGATGGGGATCTGACTCTGGAAGAGGCAGCACAAGTCAAAAGGCTTGACTGCAATGGCGCAGGTATTACCGACATCAGTTCCCTTAAATACTTTACCGGCCTTGAAGAACTGTCTCTTGCAGAGAATCAGATCAGTGAGTTCCCCAAGGAACTTTCGGACCTGCGCAGGCTCTCTGTAATTCATCTGGAGAGCAACAGCATCTCCGATGTCAATCCCTTCAGGGAAATGTTCTGGCTGAAGGAACTTGATCTGTGCGATAATATGGTCTCAGATATAACTCCGCTCAGAAATCTGACGAAACTGACCATGCTTGATCTTCGTGAGAACAAGGTTACAGATATCACTCCCCTGAAAAGTATGACGGAAATGCTGGAACTCTTTATAAGCACCAACCGGCTCACTGACATCTCTCCGATTGCCGGAATGAAAAAGCTCACCTATCTGTCGATCAGTCATAACAGCGTCAGCGATATCAGCTGCATCAAAGATATGAAGGATCTGGCCGTACTGACCATGGTGGATAATAAGGTCACCGACATCAGTGTTCTGCGCAATCTGAAAAAAATATACCATTTAAAAATATTGGACAACCCCATAAAAGATTATTCACCGCTCGATGTCTTTTCGGATAAGGTTTACATAGATTACCGACAGAAATGATGGATCTGCACACCAGTCCGGGTTCAGACCGATTCTCAGACTAATACTTTTTCAGGTTCGTATTGACAATAAGGCAGAGGCGGCAATATGAGCTGCTATGCAGTTCATATGCCGCCCTCTGCCCTCCCGCGGGCTGCCGTTCGCCGCAAAGCGGCGAACTGACGTCAGGCGATAGATACCTTACGGCAGCCCTGCGATAAGTAACAAGACCGGAAATCGCTGTTTCTGCGCTTTCCGGTTTTGTAATGATGTTTTGTTATGATATTTTGGTTATGATGCACTGGTTATGATGCTCTGGTTATGATGTTCTGGTTATGATGCTCTGGAAAGAAGCCTTTAAGACGGGCTTGTGCCCTGAACCATAATTTTCAAGACTCGCCCGCGATTCACGCTCGTCCGCCCCTGCCAAAATCCATTTACCCTATTCTCCGGCTATTCTCCGAATTCTCCGAATACAGGTATACCTGTCAATATCCATTTGCCCTATTCTCCGAATACAGGTATAATAGAAGTTCCTATGCATTTAATCTCACCCGGAACAGACAGCGGGGACACATAGTAATTAATCCCGGGCAGCCATTGTTTCTGCTCACCCATACGGTAAAAATGCCTATGCAGTTTTTCAAAAAGAGAACCAAAATGTCGTCTTCCGGCAATCAAAATACAGACAACCACGCCGCAGAAAGCAGTGCCTCCCGAAATAAGAGGCAGTCCCTGACCGCGGCAGTAATCTCCGTTCTGATCACAGCCTGCCTGCTTACAGCCTGCGGGTTTTTTGTAGTGTCCGGACTGAGCCGGAAGGCAGACAGTCCTCAGCAGGACGGCAGTCCCGCATCAGGGCCCTCCGCCTGGCTGGGACTGGAGCCTGTCACCCGGATTCTGTCTCCTGATTCCGAGGATCCCGTCGCCTATACTTTTTCCGACGGAACTGATCCTGATCCGTCTCAGAAAAGTGATGCCGGCCCTGATCAGACTGCTTCCCCGAATCCCGCCTCAGCGGACAAGGGTGAAACAAGCCCTGCAGCCGGATCTTCTGCCTTAGCGGCAGTCCCGGCAGCTTCCACCGGGAGTACTTCCGCAGTCTCCCCGGCGGATCCCGCCAAATCTGTTTCCAAAGACAACGCAGCCGGTGCTTCCAAAGACAGTACTGCTGCGGCAGCCGCAAAATCCGACAAGACCGCCGCAAAATCCAAAGATCAGAAAGACGCATCCGTAAAAGCAGATTCCGGCAAAGACAAGGAATCGGATAAGGAATCGGACAAGAAATCAGACAAGGAAGACGAGAAGAAGGAAAAGGATAAGGAGCAGGAAAAAGAAGAAAAAGATAAAGAAAAGAATAAAGATAAAGACAAAGATAAAGACAAAGAAAAGGATAAAGATAAAGAAAAGGATAAAGACAAAGAGCAGGATGACGACGATTCCCTCACCAAAACACAAAAGAAATATGTCCGGGCCTGGGAAGAGAACCATTTCCGCACTTTTCCCCTGAATACAAAACTCCACGACTACAACTGGAAGTACCTCGAATATGACGATAACGGCAAGCTCCATTACAAGGGCGATGACGATTATACTGTCCGCCGGGGGATCGACGTCTCTGAGTTTCAGGGACAGATTGACTGGAAAAAGGTAAAAAAAGCCGGCTATGACTTTGCCTTTGTCCGCGCGGGACACCGCACTTTCCACACAGGCAGTCTGGAAAGGGACACCCGCGCCATCAAAAATCTCACCCGTGCCCACAAGGCCGGTCTGGATGTCGGAGTATATGTCTTTTCACAGGCCGTCACCATCGAAGAGGCCATTGAGGAGGCGGAGCTCTGTCTGGATGTCATAGAGGAAAGCAAAGTGAAGATCACCCTTCCCATTGTTTTTGATCCCGAGATCCAGATCGAATACGATGCCCGCATCAACTATATCAGCAATGAGCAGTTCACCAATAATGCCGTCGCTTTCTGCGAGACGATCAAGGACGCCGGCTACACCCCCGGGATCTACGCCAACTGTTCTACCGAGACCGACATTCTCAATATGTCGCGTCTGGAAAACGCCGAGATCTGGTACGCCGATTACAACAGTGTTCCCGAATCCCCCTACCGCTTCACCTACTGGCAGTATACCAACATGGGCTGGGTAGACGGCATCCCCGAGACCGAAACAGACCTGAATTTCTGGTTTGTCAAAAAAGAACATTCAGATTAGACCTGAATTTCTGGTTTGTCAAAAAAGAACAGTCAGATTAAACCTGAATTTCTGGTTTGTCAAAAAAGAACAGTCAGGTTAGATGTAAGATAGTCACATCATCCGAAACTGATGACGAGGACTGGAAAACGCCTGCTGACACAAAACAGGCAGAAGCATCCGTCCCGCGGCTGCGGGCACAAAACAGGCAGGAGTATCCATCCCGCGGCTGCGGACACAAAACAGGCAGGAGCATATGAACCAAAGTCAGATAGCAGACAGCGCAGAGAAGACCATTGCGGACGGGAACTGCAAAGACAGCAGTCCTGCCGCCTCAGACTCTGCAGCTCCCGTCTTCTCACGGGAGGACCTCAAATACATGAAGGCCGCCCTCAGACAGGCAGAAAAAGCCATCGTCCTGGGCGAAGTTCCTATCGGTGCCGTGATCGTATACGAAGGAAAGATCATTGGCCGGGGCTATAACCGGCGCAATACAGATAAGACCACCCTGGCTCATGCCGAGATCACCTGCATCAAAAAAGCCTGTAAAAAAATCGGCGACTGGAGGCTTGAGGGCTGTACCCTTTACTGCACACTGGAGCCCTGCCAGATGTGCGCCGGCGCCATCATCCAGTCCAGGATCGACAGAGTCGTGATCGGCACCACCAGCCCCAAATCCGGCTGCGGCGGAACCTTGCTGAACATTCTGCAGAATCCGGATTTCAACCACCAGGCAGATGTCCTGTACGGAGTGATGCGCGAAGAATGTACTGAGATCCTGCAGCGTTTTTTCAAAGACCTTCGCAGACGCAATAAGGAACGGAAAAAAATGCTTCGCATGGCCTCTGCCTCCGGGCAGGATACAGCATCCGTGAATTCCGCATCCGGGAATCCCACATCCGGAAATACAGTCCCCGGGGCGGAATCGCAGGACTGCACCGACTGCACCGGACACTGAATCCGGTACTTGACAATCTTCCCTCTTTTGACTATAGTATTCAGTGCATTTGAAAAACAGTGTATCTGCCAGCCACAAAACAGATTCGCTGCATATTATATTCATCTAAAAAAATATTTATCTTCAAATGAAATCCCCTGTTGAGGGATGGAGTTTTGAGAGCTGTCTGCCGGCACGTATGGGTTCGGGTCTCGCGCAATGGAAACTCGTGAACCGTGTCAGGATGGGAACATAGCAGCACTAAGCGGGGACTTTCATGTGCCGCGAGGGTGCCTGGCTTTGCGACCGACAGGCAGCTTTCAGTACTTCATCACTGCGAGCAGGGGTTTTTATTTTTCGAAAAATCATTTTCGAAAAATCATTTCCGAAAAATGTATTCGGAAATAATCCTGGGGAAATCCCTGTTCCCATAAAGGACTTCTCCTTTACAATGCGTTTGCTGCTGCACCCCCGGCACAGAACGGCCATGTTTCAGCCAAGACCCTCTCTCACGAACATTTTCACCTGGATGGACTTATGAATTCTATTACTGATTCTTCAGGCAGCCCTTCTTTCAATACGTATGATGATGACATCGTGTATGATGTTGACATCCGGGCCGCTGAAAAGCTTTTGTCAGACTGTACTCTCTGTCCCCGCAGCTGTCATGTCGACCGCCTTGGCGGCCATACCGGCTTCTGCGGAGAGGGCGGAATGCTCCGCGCCTCCCGCGCGGCGCTCTATTATACAGAGGAGCCCGTCATCTCGGGCAAAAGGGGAAGCGGCACCGTGTTTTTCACAGGCTGCGATCTGGGATGCATCTACTGTCAGAACCGGCAGATCTCAAGGCCCGGATCTCAGGAAACCTCTCCTGAGGCAGGCTCTCCCCAGGCAGATTTTCCTCTGGAAGTCTCCGGGAAATCAGGGAATAAAAAAGCCGGGCAGAGCCCGGGCGCTTCTTCCGCCACCCGCCTGGTCACTCTCACTCCGGAGCGTCTTGCGGAAATATTCTTTGAGCTGGAGGCGCAGGGCGCCCACAACATCAATCTCGTGACTCCGGAGCATTTCGTTCCCCTGATCATTCCCGCGCTGAGGCGGGCGAAGGCGCAAGGGCTTTCTATTCCCATTGTCTACAATACCGGCAGCTATGAAAAGGTCGAGACAGTCAGAGCGCTGGAGGGACTGGTTGATGTCTGGCTTCCCGATCTCAAATATGTCTCTTCCCGCCTTTCCTCTCTCCACACCGGGGCGGCGGATTATTTTGCCTGTGCCTCAGCCGCTATAGCGGAGATGGTTCGCCAGTGTCCCGATCCGGTCTTTTCCGACGGCAGCCACGCCATCGACTGCCCCGATGACGCAGATGACCCCCTTATGATCCGGGGCGTCCTGGTGCGCCACCTGGCCCTGCCCGGATGCGGGGAGGACTCCAGGGCTGTCCTGCGCTATCTGCACGAGACTTACGGGGATCATATTTTTATCAGCATCATGAACCAGTACACACCTATGCCGCAGGTCCTTGCCCGGAAACTGACAAATACACACCTTTCCGGCAGCCGCTCCGATTCCGTAAGCTGCTCTGTTTCCGATAGTTTCTCTGTTTCCGGCAGCCGCTCCGATTCCTCCAATTGCTCCGATTCATCCGGATGCTCCGATTCCGGCCCGGGCGGTTTTTCCGACCTCTGCAGAGCTCTCTCCGCGGAGGAATATGATTCTCTCGTCGATTACGCAATCGGCCTCGGCATACATAACGGATTTGTGCAGGAGAGCGGGACCGTGTCGCCCTCCTACATTCCGGTTTTCGACGGCACAGGAATTTAAACCGGTAATCGAAACGGCATTAAAAGAAGTCAAAAAGGGGCTGGTATCAGGCTGTAAAACAGCCGGACACCAGTCCCTTAATTTATGTCTTCTGCCATATTCCCGCAGTCATACATGTATATGAACGCGAGAGCATAGCCGCACACTTATTTATTTATTGAAAGACATCCGCCTCCGTTTTCCTTCTCGCCTCAGTTGGAAGTTGTTTCACTGTCGGCAGCGCTGTCCGAAGAGCTGCTGTTCTGTTGGGCAGGCGTTCCGCCGTTTTCTTCACCGACTGGTTTTTCGGGAGGAGTTGAGCCGTCTCCTCCGGGCATTTTGCCGTCTGGTTTTTCGGGAGGAGTTGAGCCGTCTCCTCCGGGCATTTTGCCGTCCGGTTTTTCGGGGGGTGTGGAACCATCACCGCCGGGCCCCCCTTTTCCTCCGGGGCCTCCCTTTCCGCCAGTCTCACCATGCATGCCTTCCGGTCTTTCGCTTCCAGGGCCGTTTCCGTTTCCGGAGGAAAGAGTAAATTCAATCGCCTGGCCGGCAGATTCCGTGCCGGCCTCATAAACCTGGTCACCTACATGGAGCGTAAAGCCGTTCAGGTCGATGGCATCCGCGCTGCATGTCAGACTTGTGATATAGGAGTCACCTGTAAGCACCCACCTGGAGCCCGCTTCGATTTCCACATAGACGCTGCCCGCTGCGCCGTCGCTGTTGATAGCGCCTGTAAAAACGGAATTGTCTTTGAGGTAGAGATTCAGCTCAGAAACCTGGTCCACGACCATATCTCCGTTGATTTCCTGGTCTGACGCTGTCATATTCACATGACCTCCGTTTGAGCCTTCATTTCCCCAGCCGGCAGCTTCCGCCCTGAGGAAGATGCCGCCTCCGTTATTGATGATTTCCGCGCCGGACAGGTCAATGGTTGTCGCCGTGTTATTTACAAAGAAAATATCTCCGTTGGCATTTGTGAGCCTGCCTCCGTTCATGGTAAGGGAAGAAGTCCCTTCATCCGCGTCACCGGACATGGACTGGTAGATCATAACCGCCTGATAGTAGTCGGACTTGTCGCTGTTCTTGGTATTGTTGTCCGCTGTCAGCTCAACGTTATTGAGAGTGACAGAGTTCTTTCCTTCCACAACGACGCCCTGCGACGCAGTGGACTCCATCTCAGCATTGTTGACAGTGATATCAGCGGTGGAATAAATGACCGGAGAGCCTGTTCCGCCGGTTGTATATGATCCGCCGGTCACGGTGACTGTACCGCCTCCGCGGTCAGAACGGATCGCCGCGGAGGAATTGCCGCTGGTATTGATGGTCAGATTCTCTGCCTTCATGGTGCCGCCTCCCGTGGTCATGATTCCGCCGGAGCAGGTTCCACTGGTCTCAATATAAGAATCCGACACATTCACAGTTGTTCCTTCTCCATAGCTGAAAACAGCATTCGCATGTGTGCCGTTGGTCTCTACGACCATATTGGAGAGAGTGAGCGTTCCGCCGTTTGCCGCGTACACAGCGGCGTTGTCTCCGTAAAAGTCTGCCTCATCGCCCTGGCCGGAATCACCTGTCTTGATGACCGCGGTGTCGGACCAGGAAGCCTCTTCGCCGTCCACCGAAATTGCGTGGCTGCTGTCCTCACTGTTTTCAACAGTCTCTGTTGTCTCAATAGCTTCCTTTGCGGGACCGGTCTGGATGGAAGCAGACGCAGCGGTTTCCGCAGTATTTGCAGAAGTATCTGCCTCCGCCGCTTCTGCCGTGCTGTCAGCCGCCGCCGTCTCCCCGGGCGCCTTCTCTGCCGCTGCTGCTGTATTTTCTTCCGCGGTCTCTTCTGTATTCTCAGCCACAGCCTCTGCCATCGTCTCTTCCGCCGCCCGGGCACTCCCGCCCGCACTGCCTGTCGAAGCAGAGCTGCAGGCTGCCATGGATGTCACCATAGCTGCCAGCGTCATACCTGTTATCAAAAGTCTGAATTTCCTTCTGATTTCATTTGCCTTCATAAATGCTTCCTTTCCGCATTTCAGTGTAAATGCCTTCGTTACTGTTCACGCCCTATCGAGGGCGTGAGCAGTAACTTGCGAAATCGCATTCCAATGCGCTTGAGCGCGCGATTTTCGCCGTAAAACTCGGGTTTTCTCGCTAAAACCGCTCGAAAACACCTCGAGTT
>JBGUNJ010000117.1:0-48125 GCA_045117315.1 Lachnospiraceae bacterium
GATGTCATCCCATCGGCCATACTCAGCAATATAGGGAAGGTTCCGTACCAGTGACGGCTTCTCATTTACTGCCAGCCACTTGATCAGGGTGCGGAACACTGCACGCTCACCGAGGCCGCCCCGAATGTCGCGGGCATAGAAGAGAATCTTCATCGCCAGATCAGGATTCTCAGCATATGCGCGCAGGAAACGGTTCTGGATCACAGAATCGCCGGCTGTACGCAGAGCACCAATTGTCGCGAACAGGTTCAGACACTCGGAACCAGTGCTGCGGTATGTCACTGCGCCGTTCTCAGTAAAAGTACGATTTGCAGTCTTTTTCAGAAAATTCAGCATGATATTCTCTCCTTTCTTAAAATTTGTGCCCATGATCAGCTTTTCACAAACATGCATGATTAAAGCTACGGGCTTCCAGTGACTCCTGTGAGGATCGAACTCACATTTTCAGGCTGAGAACCTGATGTCGCTTCCATTAGACCAAGGAGCCAGGCCAAGGCACGTTGTTCTGCTCGCAGCTTGCGGTTTGTCGCAGTAACCGAGGCCGCACTTACAATACTTAAAAGGTATCTGCATGATTGTAATTGCTGTACGTGCCTTTGCGTGCATCTGGCAGGCTTCGAACCTGCACTTTACGGTTTAGAGTCTATTAGCCACAAATCACTTACGCTCCAGTCTCGAGGCGTTTTCGCGCGTTTTTGCGCGAAAACCCGAGTTCAGGGGCAAATGCCCATCCCCGAAGGGGATTTGGAATGGGCATTTGTGGAGTTTCTGGTCACAGCCTGATCACGCTGTGACCAGAAAACACCCCCCCCCTGCCAAATTAGTTTCAGATGCATATTTGTTTCTGACAGGCTTCGGGCCCCGGGACAATGGATCCGGCATCCTGATCCATTACTCTGTCCGCCCGCTCTGCAGATGTCTTGCTGCTGCAGTTATCTTACAGCTGCAAAATGTCTTATTGTTGCAAAAATTTTACTGTAGAAGATGTCTTATTACTGAAGATGTCTTACTACTGTATATGTCATACCACACCAGTAATGCGGTAACGACCCGGATGGGACTCGAACCCACATCCTTCTGAGAGACAGTCAGTTGCTCAGCCAATTGAGCTGCCGGGCCGGATACAAAGCACATTTAAATACGCCGTGATAACCTGTTTCACTACAGCATCTTGCGATGCTGACAGGACTCGAACCTGCAACTGCTCCGTGAATGGGATTGTTAATTGCTGTATGTGCTTTTTTCCTTTCGGTAATTGTAAGATATCATGTTCCACGGCGTACTTCCCGGTAAAAAAGTTGCGAACTGCCGTATATCTGATTTTTTTAGAAAGAATCATCAATTTTGTGCTGCCCTGCATTTTCAGACCAATTGCCGGATTTGTGCAGGGCGCATCACTCAGACGGGACTGCACAATTCAGACCGGATTGCCGGATTCCGGCAGGACTGCATTATTCAGAGTTGCTCGGTGATTTTGGACAGGACAGTAGAAGAGACAAGAGCAAATGTAAAAAAACGAAAAAAAGCACAGGGATCATCCTGTGCCTTTAAATAACATATGTTGTTTTCATTTCAGCGATTCAGGGGAAATGACTGCATGCTGTTTTTTTCTTCTCATTTCAGCGATTCAGGGGAAATGACTGCCAGCTGTTTTTGCTTTTCAATCCTCTCTCTGAGGAGAGCGATAAAAGTCTCGGGTTCTGTCACTTTGACTGCGGAACCGAAGGAGAGAATCCTGATCACCATCTCTGTCTCATCATTGCTGTCGTATTTGAGTGTGACCCGGTATCTGCGGTCATCCAGTTTTTTTGTTTCCTTCTCCAGATGGGAAAAATGCAGGAGCACGCGCTCCATGGCATTGCGGCGGTCCTCAAGTTCAAAAGTAATCGTCCTGGAGGGGGCTTCTTTCAGCGGTATTGTCTCGTTGCTGTATGCGGGTTCGCAGGCCGTGATCCGGGACAGATTGATGACCCAGCGCCGCCTGCGGCCTGCCGCAACCAGCCGGAACCTGTCATCCTTTTCGGAATATTCCAGGTATTGCGGCGTCACGACCAGCTTTGGCTGGGCAAGCCGCCTGGATTCAAAGCTTATATAGAGATTCCGGTTTTCCCTGAGCGCACGGAGAATTGTGTCAAAGCGGCGGATGTAGTCGGGATTCTGATAGTCATCGCCGTCTGAATACCTGTCATAATAAACGACCGTGTCAGGCGTGAACAGGGGATCGACATCCTCCAGACCTGTCATATCCGGTCTGAACAGCTGAATCCTCGGGTCAAGCAGAAGGGATTTCATCCAGCGCTTTTCCAGTTTTGTCAGCGGCATGGAGGGCTCCTCTTCAAGAGGCGTGGAGAAATCCTTATGAAGCAGTCTCCATTTTCCTCCCTTCAGCCCGTCAGGGATTGTCAGCAGACTCTCACCAAAGGCATGCTTCTGCACAAGGGCATTCATTTCTTTTCCAGTAAGCCTGCCGCGCACCGCCTCTCTGAGTATGGAGGCGGCAGCAAGATAATAACTGCTGTATATTTCATGAAAGAGCATTGCCGGCATCTCCTTTCCTGCTTGTACCCATGTCCTGCGGCCGCTTGCTCGCTGTTTATAAGCATGTATGAATAAACTACGCGCTGCTCCGCGCGTCCCGCGCTATCACATCGCTCCACACATTCGCATCCCGATCTTTTTTGCACATTCTGTGCAAAAAATCTCTCTATGCTCATGTGTGGGCGCTCGCAAATGTCCGCAAATGCTCGAGCGGGCTCGGCATTTGCGGCCGCTTGCTCGCTGTTTATTCATACATTTGCATCATTTCGTGAAAGTCTTTCCAGAAACGATTGATAACGCGTTTGTCTGTGCATTGCAGATCTGTGACCCGTCCGGTAAATGTCCGCAGCCAGGGCAGCATCTCAAATGCTTCATAAACATCCGCGGTAAATTTCCAGTGGCTGTCATCCAGCTTTTCCACTCTGCCGCATCTTTTTTCTCTCTCCAGTCTTTCGACGATATGTCCTTCTTCAGGTCCGGCGAAAACCGTCATCTCGATATGCTCCAGGCGGGTGTGATTATTGCCGGTCACGCCCCATGCAAGGGAACAGAATTCGTCCAGACGTTTTTTCTGGGCTTCCGGAAAAGGAAAGATATCACCTGCTTTAACGCTGTCGATCAGGTCAGCGCGGTGGAAGAAAAATCCTTCTTTTACAGGGGACCAGGCAAGAAGGTACTGCCTGCCCGTCTGAGTTCCAATGTAAACCTTCATGGGTAAAGCGGTCGTGCGCTGTTTTCGGGAAGTAAATGTAATCAACCGGCTTTCCCCGATTGCCGAAAACAGGTCGTACAGGATCTCACTGTCCAGAGCGTTCAGGATATAATGGTGCTTGAAACGGAACTTATCAAATTTCCCCGGCAGGCGGTCCTGTAAAAAGGAACCGACCACACCCAGCGGCGAGGCTTCCGAGAAAAAAGCCGCCGCCGCATCCCAGGAGGAGAGATCGATGTGGTCCTCACTTAGCGTATAAACCGTCTCCCTGCCGCGTTTTTTCATTTCGATCAGGCCAAGGGAGATATACTCCCTGAGCTTTTTTCTTATAGTGGATTCGTCCGGAAGTTCATCGTTTTCAAACTCTGACATCCGGTCCGACAACTCGTCCATTATTTCTGTGATGGATTGTCCGCCCATAACCTTCAGAATATCCAGAATGTGAAAATGCAGGGTGATGTCCCGGTCCGTGAAGCTTTTGGTCCGGAAGGCTCTGTAAAGTGGGTTTTCCTTTATGGCCCTGCTGTCCACGGATAAAAATACGCGGCGTCCCTCCGCGTCCCGGCCAAAAGACATATAGTCACCCAGCCAGCTCTCGACCCGCCTGCGCTCATTGTCATAGCTCCGCGCGCTCTTCTGGGTAAACTCATTGCGGTGCCTGAAACCGTAGACATAAAAGGAGCGCAGATAAGCCCGGATCCGGCTGAAGTTTTTGATCAGTTCACTGTAAGCCATATGGATAACCCACCTTATTATTTATTACTCATTCCGACCATGCCGGAGCACGTAAGTGCGAAGGCATCGTCAATGAGAAATTCGTGAAGACGATTTCTCGTTGACATCACTGGATGTTTGTGCTCCGGCACAAACATCCGGAGTGAAAAATATCGTATCGACGATATTTTTCACTCTTCTTCCCGCCCTGCCTGAATCAAGTCCTGCAGGGTATATTGGGGATATCGGGTAATCACAGTTCCTTCCTGTGTGAAGATCCAGTCGTCCGTCACCGCTGCCAGCCATGGGATATCATACCTGATTTCCCATTCCTCCGTATCCAGGCAGAAACCTGTTTTGCCCGTGAAATACAGGTCTTCGCCGTCCTCATAAACCTTCAGGGACAGTGTATCATCCACAATAGTGTTTGTGCCTGCTTTTCTGTAGAAAAGGCGGTCGCCGGTGGATGTGTCGAAGACAGACACGTCATTTTTGCCCCAGACCGCCAGATACCTGTCTTCCATCACAAATTCCATGTTCTGGATATCCGCACTGTAGACTTTTCCGGAACACTGCCGGATGAATTCGCCTTTTTCCAGATCGTAAATCCGGAGGACATTGTCGCCGCAGCCCACTGCAAACCACTTGCTGCTTTTTGCGGGATATGGCATGATACTCCCCTGATAAGGCGCGGGAATATCAATCCGCGTCCACTGTTCAGTTTCCAGAGAGTAGACCATAAAATACTCAACGTCTGTTAAATCATCGTCTCCTTTTTCGCGGCCGGTGCACCTTACAAAGAGCAGGCCGTTGTCTCCGGCCACAATATCATGCTGTGAAAAATAATGATCCATATTGGGATAACGACCCAGCACGCGATTGGCCAGTATATTCCCGCCTTCATGAAGAAAATTCACAGCATGGATTTTTTCGTCAAACATCCAGTGCAGATTTTCCCCGTCCCAGCCGTCTTCATTTTCAAGTTCCCATTTTCCGTCTTTTAATGAATATAACTGTTCGCTGTCTTCACAAATAAATTGTTTTTCCGAAAAGATAATCTGCCCGGCCTCATCACCGGAATAAGCATCATCACCGGGATTGAAAACAGGATCTGAATCATCAGGCACCGCTCCCTTTCCCGCGTACTCTGTTCTTTCTCCGCTTTCAAGATCAAGAGAGAAATCTTTGAAATACAGGGTTTTTCCGTCTTCGGAAATTCCGCAGATTTCGCTGTATTCATCCGGAAAAGAGAAATAGTACTTCTTTGATACCGACAGATCCCTGAGGTCAGAAATGCTCACGGAATAAGCGGCATCTTCTGTGAGGAACATCTCCCCGATCTCTCCCAGCGTCACAAGAATCCCCTGCTCAGGGAAAAGAAAGAGATTCTGCCCCGTGAGATCATCAAACTTTATATCAGCGCGGGAATCCAGGACCTCGTGCCATAGCATTTTTTTGCCTGTAGGTTCGAGGTGACTGCCTGGGAAGCAATCGCTGTCAAAAGAAGTATCCGACATAGTCTCACCGTTCCGGTCTCCCGCACATTGAGCGACAAAGATTTTTCTCTGGTCCGAGGACGGAACCAGGCAGAAAGCGGCACCATATTTTTCAAAGCCATCTGCCATAGTGGAACCCGCGTCGGGACTGCTGCACAGGCCATACGCATTGAACATGCCGGCAGCGGAAGTCTTCGCTATACCCGTATCCGGCATACGAATAGTCCCGCCTGCCCGGGTGGAAGACTCTGTTGTCCCATCATTATATAAAACAAAAAGCCGGAATGGATCTTCCTGAAATCTGCAGGCAATCACATCGCAGCCTGGAAATATCTGCCCCGTATACATGTAATTCTCATTTATGAACGGCAGTTTTCGTACAAACTCCCTTCCGTCTTTTCCATCTATGTCGATCTCATTTCCTCCGTACAAAATCATGATTCTGCCATTGGATAACTCCTGAACAAACGGGACCTTCATCGGCGGAATCCGGGGTTCAGTCTCAGGGAGATTGAAAAAATCCGTTTCGATTCGTCCGGAATATTTGAAACTGTCGCTTCCGTCCTCCACGAATCCGAAGATCAGCTCAGGATTTTTTAATGGACGGGGACAGGCCATACAGATAAAAAGTCCCCCTTTTTCCCATGTCTTCCGGTCAGGAGCAATATATTTCATATTGATCCCACTGGTATTCAGGTTATAGAAAGAGCTGACTTCGCCTTCTCCTATGGGTAAAGCAACTGACCGCACACATTCTCCTGTAGCGGTGTTGATCCAGTCCAGAAACGCGGCGGGGGCATCATTGTTTTCATAAACACGGTAATTGATAAAACAGGTTAAAGAATCTGAATATTGAACGAAACCGCCCGTTCCGGGTATGTTCAAATATTCATCCCCCCAGCCGGGGGCAAAGCTCACGGCCGGAGCCGTCTCCTCTCCTGTTGCGGTCCTGAATGTATGGAATAGCCACTTTTCCTTGTCGTCTTTTCCTTCTTTGTTTTCCTTGTCTTCTTTTTCTTCCTTGTATTCCTCAAGGGCCAGAAGGTTTTCTCCGTCCAGATACAGGTTCTTTATTTCACAGTTTTTTTTCCATTTGATGCTGCCGTCCCGGAGGGAGTACAGCGCGAGATGATCCGCCCCGACCACCAGAATGCCCCCTGCGTCTTCCAGGACGTAGAGTGAACCTGTTGAACTTTCAACCGTGTCTGTTTTTTCCCAGAGGACCGTGCCCTTATTTCCGTCATAGCAGCGCAAAACATCCAACTTATCAATGACAGCCAGATATTTTCCGGATTCAGAAACTGCCGTCTGTTTTAACTCTGCCGGAAGTTCGATTGAACTGATCTGCCGGTATTCCGGGGCCTGATAGGCCAGAAGTGAAGAAGCCAGCGCATGCTGGGCTTTTGTCGTCACAGGCCGGTCCGGGTCTTCTGCCGGCAGTGCCTGCATGGCGGCCTCCTTGGCTTCATACCGCTTTCCCTGTTCGAGTGCGGTCTCACTCATACTGACCAGAGTCTCCGTGTCCTTCTGTATGATCTCGCGGCGCCTGGCTGCCAGCTGCGCATTCATGAAAGCGGTGTAACCGACGATTGCCGAAACCAGGAATATGCCCGCGCACAGAAGGAAAAATCCCCTGAGGGTCTTTTCACGGCGCTTCTCCCGGTCAAATTCTTTGTGAAACTGCCGGCTTTTCTCCGCCAGATAGTCCTCGATCATCTGATGAAGGATCCTGAAATTTCCCTGCTCATCCCTGACCAGGAAACCCAGGCGCTTCCACAGGAGATCCAGGACAGCGATGCCGTACCACTCATCTGCGGTCTTTGCGCCGAATCGAAGGTCCGCCGTGTGCCCGATCCAGTCCGGATAGACCGTTGTGATCGTCCTTTTGGATAATTCCCCAAAGCATGCCTCGACGAGCGGCCGCAGTTCCCGGCCGGACAGAGCATGTTTTTTCTGACTTGCCAGGCCGGCGATTTCCGGAAGAAGATAGCGGACAGCCGCTTCACAGCCCATGGAAAAGCTGTTTTCCTGCGGCAGATTTCTTTTTTCTTTTTCCAGAATGGCCGCGAGATATTCTGTGATGAGCTGATCCCGGCTGTCGGGCCGGACCTGATGTTCCCTGCTCTGCACTGTCCTGATATACATGGCCAGCAGCATGGGAAATGTCAGAAGATCAAAAACTTCCATGTTCTCGGGAGGAAGAATGCCTTCTCCGGACAGGATCCTTTTGACTTCTTCCTGTTCCAGACGGCAGAGGGTCAGCTTGCGGTAGCCGGCAAGGCCCGGATCGGTCCGGCTGGTAAGGATGATCTGTACCCCCGCAAGACCGGAAAACCTGCCGATCTCTTCAAGGAGCGGTCCGGTGTCTCCGGCGGCCTCATTGAGACCATCCAGAAGAAGCAGTGTCCGTCCCCTGACCGGACTGTCCAGAAGCTGCATCAGTTCCTTGCGGGCGCTCTCCATACTGTCAGTGTGAGGCTTGAATTTCAGGCTCTCCAGAAGCCTGTCGCAGATATAATTCTGTTCCTTATCCCTGTATCCGTACAGGGAAATATAGTAGACAACTGCCGAAGCGGGAGTGTAGCTCCTGCTTTGTCCGCAGGCAATGCGCAGCAGCGTCGTCGTCTTGCCCGTGCCGCCTCCCCCCAGAAGCAGGACGGGTGTGTGGGGTGAGCCGCCTCTCCCGAAAGGATGGAAGGGTGCGCTGCATGCCCCGGGAAGCAGGGGGATCTTTTCCCCCTCTTCCGACATGGCATAAAGGGGATAAATTCTTTTTTCATCCTGCAGATAGTCCAGAGCGGGATTTTCGCTCAGGGAACGCCTGATGCGGGCGCGGCCGGCTTCCCACAGAGCCCAGTGGGTAATGCCCCTGCCCAGGATCCTGTCTTCCAGTTCCGAGATGTCCGCGCGCAGCTGCTCCGCGTTTTGATATCTTCTGCGCGGTGTGATCTCAAGGCCCCGGCGCAGAATCCGGCGCAGCAGGGACAGGACTGTCTCCGGACAGTCCTTCAGAAAAGGGAATTCGGCGGGGTCAAGGCTGACCGGGGAATTGCCTGTCATCTGCAGGGGAGTCAGCTTTCTGCCTGTCAGGCATACATAGAGCACGGCAGTCAGGGAGTACAGGTCTGTCCACTCCCCGATCCTGGAGAATCTGCCCATCCGAACCTCAGGGGCTGTGAACCCCTCCTTTGTGCTGTAGTAGACAGATTTTTTCTGTTCAATCTCATCAATCGTGTGTACACTGTTGTAGTCGATCAGGGTGACGCGCTCTTTCTCTCCCTCTCCGATCAGCAGGATATTGTCCGGGCTGATGTCGAGGTGCAGATACCCGGCCTGATGGAAGGACTGCAGTACATCCAGCGCGCCCTTGATGATCCGGACCGTATGCAGAAGCAGTTTTGTGCCGGCGGCACTCCGGTCCTGCCAATGCGCCCTGCCCAGCTCCTCATACAAATTACGCCCTCCGGTATATCCCACCAGACTGTACAGCGTATTGTGATATTCATATGTGTTAATATTGGCATCCAGGTCCGCGGGGATTTTTTCCAGAAGGCGGACATGGACTTCGTTTCCCCTCAGAAAGGTCATCCTGTTCAGGTCATAGACAGGATCCGCCGCGCTTTCAATATGGATGTCCCCGTCAGGATTTCTCCATATTCCTCCTTCCCGGTCATAGGGAAAAAGCTCCCGGATCAGGACTCTGTGAGAAAGAGAAGGATTCTGATGGTCTCTGTAATGCCCGACATAGGCGATGACATTGGACCCCCGCCCGACCGAATGGTCAATGGTACATTCCATGCCGGGAAATAACAGCCTGTCATTTTTCTGCAGTTCGATTCGTTTATCCATAATATGCTCCTGAAAATCTCGTGCGTATTTGAATTATATCACGTAACAAGGCGGAGAGGGCATGCAACTCTTTACACCGGTCTGGCACGGTCTGCCATAAATGTCAGGACTTGCCGTCTTCTGAACAGACCTGCCATTACTGATCGGACTTGGCGGCCTCTGAACAGGCTTGCCATGACCTGCCCGGCCGACCTCCGGCATGACTTGCACGCGTCTCCCTCTGCCGTGACCTGCCCGCATTCCCCGCGAGGAGAATTATTTCATTTCACGTGCCTGGTCATTAAAAAGAAAAAAGGCCCTCTCAAGAACAGTGTTTTTTTCTCCTGACGACACTATACCTGAAAGGGTCTTTATTTTTTGAAATTTGATTCCGGTGATGCAGGCAATTTCATCTTTGCAGCAGCCTGCCCGCTGATTATTCGTTGTTACATTTATTTCACACCACATCCGACAGACGAATCTTGAGATCCGGGAAAACGTGGCAGGGTATGCTCTCATCAAATGCATAGAAGGATGCATCCTCTCCTGTCTCAAAGACATAGACGATGACAGTCCTGTTCTCAGGATTGATGATCCAGTATTCACGGACCCCTGCCTCCCGATATAAAAATAGTTTTTTCCCCAGATCCCTCCTTCTCGTTGAAGGCGATGTAACTTCTACGATCCAGTCCGGCGCCCCGTGGCAGCCCTTTTTGCCGAGTTTGCTCCTGTCACACACAACTGTGAGATCCGGTTCCAGTACTTTGGAATCATCCCCGCTGATATAGACATCAAAAGGCGGGATATAAACCTTGCACCGCCCTCCCTTTGAACGAATATGGTTCGCAACTGCAATATGCATTTCCCCCGTGATTTCCTGGTGCAGTGTCGATGGGGCTTCCAGATAAATCAGTTTCCCGTCTACAAGTTCTGCCCGCAGCCCCTCCGGAAGGTTCCGAAAATCCTCTATGGAATACTCCATATCCGGATCCGGCCCCTTTGTCAGAAGCTCCTTCCTGAAAAAAGCTTCAGCCGCAGTCTCACAGGCTATTGCCTCCATGTCCGGGCATTCTCTCCTGACTAATTCCCTATAATCCAATTTGTCCTCCGTTCTGCTTTCCGACAGTTCTTACCTAGTCCGTGCTTAGTTCCTTTTCACTGTAAAAGTCCTGTCAAAAATCTATACATCATCCTTCCAAAAATCCCATTCCGCAAAGCAATGGTTTTCCAGTTCTAATGATATACCCCTGTCTCTTGAAAATCCAACTTCACTTTTCCACACCCCCTGTGGAAAACCGCGTGAACTGCGTTAAATTTGACATCAAAAAAATGCATAAATTATAGGTTCTGAGACTTTTCAACAAAAAATAATTTCTTATTTCGTCATAATGCCGAAAATGCATGCGAGACCGCAGTTCTCCCGTCAAACAGCCTTTTTGCCGTATTTTCCGCTTTTTGATCCAACAGTACAAAGAATTCCCTTCCACACACAGCAAAGCCGGAATATTGCGGTCAATTCACCGCATTATTCCGGCTCTTATTAGTGCTTTATCTTTCAAACTGCAGGGATGTCCTCATGCCGTCTTTGCCGCAATGTATCTCAGGGAAGATCTTCTGATCTTCTGATTTTCTGATCTTCTGCTGCTTATGCCCGCAGCAGTTTCCGCATTACTCCGGCAGCAGCCAGGAGCAGCAGTCCGGAAAGGGTAAAGATTCCGGTTCCGGGGCCGCCGGTGTGAGGCAGCTCCACTCCTGAAGAATTCAGGATCCTGACCGTCCACACGCCGGTGTCCTGATCTCTTTCGATATAGGGATAGGATATTTCCGTCCCGTTTATGGCCGCGGTCACTGTGATGCCGGTTTCCTTCACCTGAATCTGTACGACAGCCGGTCCTTCGAGAGGGAGATAGCCCTCCGGCTGGGAGGTCTCGGTCAGTGTGACGGTTCCGGGCGGTATGGCATTGTTTTCGTAGATCAGGGCGTCGTCGCCCGGTGAAGATGCCGCGGAGACCTGTCCGGTCAGCCCGGTCATCTGTCCGCCGGGAATTTCAAAGCTGATATCAAATCCGGCCCCTTCCAGGGGCTGCATCATCTGATCGACCTTGACGATTCTGAGCGGAACTGTCAATGATCCGTTGGGGATCGTCATGGTATAGACCAGGGTGCCGTCCTCATAGGAGGCATCTCCCGAAGTAACAGTGGATTCCAGCGTTACATTGCCACTCTGGCTGAGCAGTGACACCTGGCCGGTTCTGCTGACCGAGAAGCGGATATCCTCTGTCAGCTTTGCGTATTTACCCGGATCCGGACTCTCCTTTTCCTCCAGGTAGAAAGTGCCTGCGGGCAGAGTCTCATTGATTTGAGGCACCAGACCGGTCCCTTCCGCCGAAACAAGGTCGGCAAAACCGTCCATGGGATTATCATCTTTTTCAATCAGATGTCCGTCCGTCTTTTCTCCATACAAGGCAAAATGTGCTCCTCCCAGGCCCTGTCCAGTCGCTGCATCTATCTTGACTACCTGTAAGACCATGGGTCTGTTCTTTACTATGATCGTTCCCAATTTCCCGTTGGCCGGGGTATCCAGAGTATAATACTCAGAATCTCCCTCGAGGATGGTCAGCTTTTCATTGTGCCCGATCTGGAATCTCATGGAGCCGGGCATGGCGGCATAGCCCTCGGGCGCAGCAATTTCTGTAAGGGTGTACTCCTCGTCCACATTCAGATAGGCAGTGGTAATGATTCCGTCCGCATCAGATTCAAAGGCTTTACCGCTGATCAGGCTGCCTTCTCCGTCTCTGTCAGGTCTGCAAAGCTGGCTTTTTCCAGAGATAGAAACATCTGCCTGTCAGGGTCATACCGGCAGTAATTTCCTTCAGCGTCCCTGACACAATATTCCTGAAGACTGGCTCTGCGCAGTTCATCATCATTCTCACTGCCAAGGCTCAGACGGAAATTGAACCCTGCGTCATCATCCTCGACAGGGGTTGTACCGTCAGGTTCGAAAAGCTTCTTGGAAATCGTCAGGGTGCGGATCGCATTCTCATTGACATGATTGTCAAATGAAACATGGCGCCGGTTTTCCATGGTGTCATAGGCTGTAGAATAGTCTTTCCGGTTTGTGTCCGCAGAAGCCTGTCCTGTCACTTCCTCTTCATTGACAGATACTCTGTCATAGACCTGCGTATTGAGACCGCATTCCACGATTCTGTAACCGACTGCGTCCTCCGGCAGGGTAATCGCCGCTGTATCCTCCGCCCCCAGGAAAAATACATCACTGTATTGACTTGTCCCTCCCGGCACCCTGTAGGAAGGGCTGTAGGGGACCGGTGTGCTGGAGTTCTGATAGGTGACATTGTATTTGCCGTCGGTCCGGGGTCCCAGCTGGTATTCATCTCCGTCCTCTTCCATCTTGTAAAAAATCTGAAAAGGATACTCCGCCAGCTTATAATCTTTTTTGTCCGTTCCGGAGAGTTTTTTATTGAGCAGTATCTGGTCCGGTTTGACAGCCGCCAGGTTAAAACGCATATACAGATTGGACGCACCGCCTCCGCGCTCCATGAAAAAGATCCGCATTGTATGGGATGTATAATCCTTGAATACGTGCTGCCCGTGTTCATTGACCGTAAAGATTTCATCCAGGTACTGTGTGACAGCAGGATCGTCTTCGCTCAGATTATTGCGGTCGGCATAATTCTTCCGGAAAATCGTGTACAGGGTAGTCGGCTGGCCGTTGATCACCGCTTCACCGGTGCTGTAATTCACTTTTCCCCCCAGGGCCCCGTGAATGCCTCCCAGGTTGATCACCAGTTCTCCGTCTACATACAGCCAGAAATCGTCATCGCCCGTGAATTCATAGATGATATCATGCCCCCACGCGTCCTTGCCGTTAGGCGTCTGCACAAAAGAGGCCTCCAGTTCCAGACCAAAGTAATGATCCGGATTATTGATCCTGTAGAGCCTCTCATATTTACGGGGGTCATCGTCAGGCAGCGGCTGCTGCTCCGCGTTATAGAGATTCTCCCCGTTGTCTCTTGCGTAGACACCGGGAGTCAGATCGTTGTAGGGCATGAACTGGCCGTGTTTCAGAGAGGGTTTCTGCTGTTGGTCTATTGTTCCCAGCTGCTGGTAGACCTTAAATGTGAGGTCATTCTGAAGCGAGGTGAAGTTCTGCGTGCTGTCGAATTCATAATACCCCGTCCCTTTGTAGATATCCGCGATGAAAAGGTGATTGACCTCTTCCGCTTCCGCATACAGGTCTGCCAGAGATCTCCCTGTAGTGGTACTGACAGGATATCCCTGATCATCCAGCCTTGTGGAAACCAGATTCTGCACCTGATCTTTGATATATTTCGATACTCCCATCACATCATGCTGTTCTTGTGATGTAGTACAGCCATCACCCTTGATTATGTCTCCGGCCTTGTTGCCGAAATCCACAATCTTCATGGTGATGCCGTTCTCAGTATGGTCCACCGTCGCCACCTCAGTCAGTTCGTCCTGTTCCTCCTCTTCCTGCATGATAGCAAAATAGAAGTCCTCCGCCTGCGCCATAGGACAGGAGACGATCCTGCCGTCTTCGGACTTCAGCCCCGCATAAGTATAATAGGGATCATCCCAGGCAATAATCGAAGTGTAATAATCTCCGTACCTCCTGCCATTTAAGTTGACGCTGGCCGGTTCATCAGAGAGGCTCTGCCCATCCTTAATACCGGGGAAAAGATATTTTTCCGAATAGGGATTATACAGCTGGTAATAATAGTTGGGTGTCGTTGTTCCCTCGTAGTAGCCTTCCGTAAAAGTCCATAAGAGCTTATTGAGTTTTGTACCGACCCACTCAATGGAGTCACCGCTCTCGTAACAGGGCACCAGGCCGCCGTCCTGGTCTATGGCATAATATTCATATCTCTTGTCGATGTCGTTCCACACCCGCTTATAAATGAGGATCTGGGCTCCGTCTTTCACTTTCTCGGTATCGGAGACGCTGACTTTGACTGCCGAACGGATCACGAAATCCTCATCCGTGAGGCTGGACTTTTCCACCAGGTGCAGCCATTCCTTTGCATTTCCGGAATCTGCCGCCTTAAAGCCGTTTGTGCCCTCAAAAGAGACTGCACCTCCGGTACATGAAAGGCGGAGTTTCCCCTGATTGGCTCCGGTCCCCGATGTCACATGGATTGCGGACGCATCCGCCTCATCCACAAGCGAAAGGCCGCTTGCCGTAATCTTCAGATATTTTGTCTCCCCGTCTACAGTTGCGGAGAGTGTATACAGTCCCCCCTCGACCGCATGGAAAGTCCACATGGAAATATCGGTGTTCTGGGCGATGTACATCTTCTCTTCGCGGTCCTGGGGGTCAGTCCTGACAATAGCCGGCTGGGCAGTGAGGGCGGTATTGTTTTTGGCGGCAGCCATCATGGCCTGGCCCTTGAGGCCATCGCTGTAATTCATAAGGCCATAGGTTTTTCCGTCAAGTCCCAGCGGATCCTCCGGTAACTCCGTGGAGGACACGTAGGTCAGAGTGACACGGCTGTTATCATTATTGTTATTGTCCGTATAGAACCGGATTCCGATTCCGCCTTTGGAGTACTGCAGCCACTTGTTCTGGTCGTTCATTTTCAGATAAAACAGCCTGTCGGCTGCCATGGACACGTCGAAGGCCGTTCCGTCCGAATCGGCCAGTCCGGCCAGATTTCCGTTTGTATTTTTGATATATTTCCGGTTTCCATCGATCAGTGTGTATATGCGGTACCTGTTGGCCTGACCTTGGACAGGCTCGAAGTACCATTCTGCCGCAGAACTCACACTGCCAGTGACTTTAAAAGCACCACTGCCATTCAGCTCATTCTGGAAATAATTGACCGATCCGCTTCTGGTTACCGATAGATAGAACGCTTCTGCTGTATTTTGGGAGAGTTCCTGCAGGGACGCGACCGCCTCTTCCTGAATCTCCGGCATTTCCGGTGCCGCTACAACGGCATAGACAGAAAACCCCTCCGCTTTAAAAGAGAGGGTGATTCCGTCCCCCGGCAGGTTTCCTGCTTCGACTGTCACATTCTGAATCACATCTGCTTTTTTCTCTTTTCCGGCCTTTTCGGCTTTTTGGGCCTTTTTGACGCCTTCGGTCTTCCTGGCTTTTAATTCTTTTTTCGCCCTGCCGGCCGGGGTCGTTACGGATTCTGAATCTGTTCCTTCAGCCTGGTTTATACTGTCTGCCCCGTAAGCACTTTCTGTTCCGTTTATTTCTCCATCTGTTCTGCTTGCTTCCTCTGTTCCGCTTATTTCTCCCTCTGCTCCGTTTGTTTCCTCTATTCCGTTTGTTTCCTCGGTAATGTCCGTTTCATCCGCTTCATCTGCAAAATGCACGATCTGAGCATTAGAAACATTGCTGCCTTCCTGATCGGTCAGCTGAATATTCACGTCTACAGGGGCCTGGATCTTAATCTTTTCTCCGTAGGAGTCAACAATTTTGATATCAAACAGACGGATATAATAGTCGGAAACTTCCTCCAGGCCAAGCGCCTCCCCGGTCCGGGATACGTATTCCTCATATGTCAGTTCCGTGCCAGTATTATCATTTGTGTCTGTATTGTTGGCAGATGTCTCCGGCATAATTTCAGACACACTAAGAGAGGCACCCTCAGGGATGCCTGCTTCTTCACCGGCAGTGACAGTCACTTCATAGTCCTGCCCCTGGCATGCCAAATCGGCTGCAACTCCCTGTACGGGCGCAGCCTCAGCTTCCGTCATTTCGTCCGGTGCCGTCTGTTCTGTTGTCGCTCCGGCGTTCTCGCCGAGAGTTTCGCCGAAAGTTTCTTCCGACGAGGGTTCCGCTTCTCCGGCAGATTCTTCGACTTCCTGACTGCCTTCCTCTGCCGCTAAACCCAGGGCTGAGCCTGCTGCCTGCTCATTCACAGCTGTATCCCCGGCGTCCTCGGTCTCTTCCAGAATAGATGTCCCGGCCTCTTCCCCGGCGTCCCCGGTCTCTTCCAGAATAGATGCCCCGGCCTCTTCCCCGGTATAATCTATCCAGAAGTCTCCGTCCATCGCGCTTTCCAGGACCTTGTCCTGAAAACAGTCAGCAGAATGTACGTGGGCTTCTTTTCCGCACGCAAATACCTTCTGGTAACAGATATTTGAATGCCGGTGTTCCCCGCTCTCCTCCTGTCCGCAGACCAGCTGGTCTTCATAACAGCTGTCTTCATGCTGGTGTTCTTCAAGACCGCACTCTGCCGTCTTTTCGAGCGTAACCGCAGGAAGAAGAAGGGCATACGTAGTGCAGAATACTACAATGCATGCCATCATGAAGGCGAACTGCCGCAGCCGTTTTTTATGAAAATTCTTTCTTATGTAAATTCCGATTTTTTATTCATTCTGCAAATTGCCTCAAAAACAACAAGTTTTTGTGTGCAGGCTTTTAACTAGTCAGTTCTATATTATTTGATTATAACCCTATATGTGAAAAAAATACGTCAATGATTCCAAAAAATAGTACGTGTTTTTTATATTTAAACAAAAATGGTGCTGTACGATTATTGGAACAAGGCTGATTATTTCTGCACTATTTTTTATAGTGCGGAAATGAAGGAAAAGCTGCACTTTTTTTGTCACAGTGGGGAAACGAAGGAAAAGCCAGCCACCAAAATAGCGAATAAAAGCCGGCCGCCAGAGTGACGAAAGAAAAGCCAGCCACCTGAGTGACTGACTTCTCTGTGATTTGTGTTATGTTGTTTTCCTTCTCTTCCTCATTGCCAACCCGATTCCTGCAAGTCCTGTGAGCAGGACACCGAGGATGTAGATCAGGCTGGTGCCGGGGCCGCCGGTGGAGGGAAGCTCATATCCGGTTGTGTTGCGAATTGCAATAGTATACGTTGTAACTCCAGTGACGTTGTCCGTTTCACTCGTAATCCAGTCACTCAGGTCAGGTGTTCCAATAGTTTCTGTACAATTCAGTGTCACTCCGGTATTTGAAACAGTCAATACGTACATCCCGGGTGTACTGTTGTATCCTGCCGGAGTGTTGGTCTCGTCCAGATAATACGTTCCTGTCGGAATCATTCCTTCATACAGAAGACCCTGCTCATTCGAAGTAAACTCACTCTTTCCATCCAGTGTCACCAGTGATTTCGCGGACTTATTGATATCCGTGTAGATTTTAAACGTGACACCTTCCAGATCCCAGATGGATTCATCGGTGTTATTGTATCCAATCTTCTTCAGGATAACCGGCAGGCCTTTCGGCGCGTTGGCAAAGGTGATCGTATCATCTCCGCTGACCGTAAATGTAAATTGGTTGTCCTCCGTATCAGCATCTTCGGTTCCTGACGCCGACGTCGTCTGCGCGATGAACTCACCCGCGTCTTCACGAATACTCAGAACTGTTCCCACAGGTATGGTCATCGCCTGCGACTGACCATGTGACAATTCATAAGTCACCTCCCCGGCTGAATCTGTCCTATGCTCCTCTGTGTTGAAGCCAAACAATACAGGCGTCGTATAGACCAGATAATCAGGCAGAGGATTGGATCCGTTCTTCAACGCTGCCGTAAACTCGAAGGATGTGTGATCCATCGGATCGGACATTTCTTTCACCACGGTAATAATCGCTGTTTTTCTCGTATTAGTAAATACAATTTCCGAAGCTTCCTGAACATTCCCAATGACAATCTCGCTGTCGGCAGCGCTTTCACTTCCGTTGTTCGATACAGTGGTTTCGTAAATGTTATCGAGTCCTGTAGTATCCTCCGTCACCGTCAAGTTTGCTCCCACAGGTACCGTGAGGACATGAGATCCCGGAGTATTTTTGCTGCTGAGAATGGAGAAAGCCGGCAGCGCCTGTGTCACGCCCCCCAGCTCATAAGCAGCAGAAAAAGTAAATGTTCTCTGATTAATCAACGGATCATCGAGAACCTTCTTCACTGTCACCTCTGTGGTCGCCTGGTTCGTGATTGTGACGATAAAACCATTGTCCGCATCTCCGGTAACCACTGCTCCGCTGTTGTCAGATTCCAGTGTACCATCACCGGACAGCTTCAGCCCAACCGGCCCGCTCAGACCAAGATAGCCCGCCTGGGTCCAAGTTTCGGTCAATGTGTACTCACCGACATACAAACTTCCGTCAAAGATGGTATTATCCGTCGGAGTCGTATATTTTCCGCTGACAATGTTGGCGCCATCCTGTGACAAGTCAAAACGGGCTTCCACGCCTCCATTTCCTGCCTGGTCAACTTTCAGAATCTTCACCGGGAAGGATTTCAGAGCATTGGTGTAAGTGACCGTTTCTCCTCCATTCGGCACTGTAAAGGACACCGTATTGTCCGCAGCATTTGTATCTGCAGAGCCCTTCTCAAATGCTGTACTCACCTCGTAGCTGCTATTTTCTGCTTCACTGATGGTAAGAACCGCTCCGACCGGAATCCCTTCCAGGATATACCCCGTCTCCGAATTACTGGTTACATTGAAGGCACCCAAATCCGTTATTCTTTCGCCAAGCGTATAGCTGGCAGTATAGACAAATGTACCAAACGATGTATTTCCAGTCAGATTCTTCTTTACCGCGACGTCCGCCGTCTGACGGATATTCTGATAGAACACCGTTCCGCCGGCAAATGTATTGGTCCAGCTCACTTTTCGATCATCTTGCGCAATTGTCAAAGCCCCTTCCTGAGTCTCTGCCGCGATTTCGAGGTTTGTGTCATAAAAATCAGTGCGGTAATCATTCTCTGTCACATTGACAAACGCATAATTATCAAATGTCACTGTACCGTGAACATTGGAACTCCGCTGCCAGCGAACCGTTTTTGTTTCCAGGGGATGATCCGGATTATCGCCGTCATATTTCTGAACAATCGCCTGTATCCAGGGACGTCCATCTACATTCGCTTTTCCAACATCTTTCGATGTCGTTATCAGCAGATACTGTCCGTGAGTCAGTGTAAAGGCCTGTGTCAATTGGTTCCCATTGACGTTGTTTGAAGAAGAAATCGCTGTCACACTGTTGTTGGAATCCAGACGATAGCTTCCCGTTATGGAGACGATAAAGACAAATTCTTTACTCTGATCCCCCGGTTCCGGTACCAATTTATATACATATGTTTCACCGCTTTCGGCCTTGGCTTTCCAGACTGCGTAAAGCGTTTGTATCTTCTCCTCACCGAAGAATTCACTGACATTGCCGATATCTGTCCCTACCGGGTAATCCGGGGTCTGATCCGTGTTATCGGGCAGTCTCTCCGTATCCCAGCCGACGAATTCATACCCGATCCGTGTGCTCGGCGTCGGAAGGTCAAATCCATTCGTTGTCAGCGGATTCGCGAAATAGATCTCCTGGGTATTCTCACGATAATTATCGTGAAGTACCAGTGTTCTGTCATGCTGAACAGCACGGAACGTAACGGTCAGGCCTTCCTCATCGACGATCAATGTCTCATCGAAGGAAAACTCTTCCGTGTTATCTATCTGTCCTTTCGCCAGCGCATGGCTGTGTGTATTACCTTCGGAAGTATGAGTGTATTCCGTGGTAATGTTGTCATAAGTATCATATGTTGTATCTTCTACGGTGACCTTCGAATCCCACAACAGCACCTGCCCCGGTCCGAGCTCATTGATGCCGCTGATAGTAATGTCCTTCTCTGCTCCGTACGGAATGGCCAGGCGGATGCGTTCACCTTCCTTCACCTTTATATTGGCAAGATCCGTGACGGCAACCCGTTCATATTCACCGGTTGCCATATTCACTACATAGAGAGTATTGCTTTCAGAGGCATTCAGCCGGACTGTTACATCACCAACTCCCGTGTCATTGACAAGATTCAGATAGATCATCGGCTCCCAAACTGAGTAGATCGTATCCTCATCCGTTCTTGAAACGGAGATAATGCTGTCTGCCGAGTAGGTAGCGATGTAATCTCTTTCATCCGGCTCATCATCGAATCCCAGCAGATGATATCCGTTAGGGTGTTTAAAATAGTTGGGATCGATCGCGTAGTCGTCAACATGAACTGCAATATTGCTCTGGAGATCGCCAAAAATAATCTGATCATTCTCCGCGTCCGCAGCGACCGTACCAACATCACCGATTCGTTCCAGGTTCTTGTTGGCTGCCAGTTCATTCTCGCCATCTTCCGTAATGAAACCGCTGTTCGCGTCAAGTGTCAGATTAGCGATCTCCGGCCGGCGATAGGAAGATTCTTTCTCTTCATACACGGCCTGAAGGTAAATGATTCCTGCCGCATTTGCATTTTTGGCTTCGATGACAAATTCGTCGCCTTCCTGATAATATACTCCATTCTCCAAAGGGGTAAAGATCGGATTCTCTGCCGTCCCGCCGACGCTTACCAGCTGCCAGCCGCGGAAGATGTAGGAATCATCCAATACCGGTGTTCCGTTGGCTGTAAGTGAAGTCGGCTGCTGCAGGATGGTTGTCGCAGCCTGATCGGCGTAAGTGGCTCCCCCCTGGGGATCCTGCCAGATCTCAATATTTCCATTGATGTGAGTACCATTCGGCGTGATATATTCAGGTATATACGCAACTGAATAACCTCCGTCCAGTCTCCAGTGAGCGGTAATCGTAAAGGACTCTTCTACCGGATCGGAAAAATTATACGGCATCGTATCGTCATCCTTATACCAGCCCAGGAACTCATAATGCTCATTTTGGTACTTCTTACGATACTTCTGTGTGGAAACATAAGCATTTCGCCACGCAGCCGGACCAAGAATCGTCACCTCATTATAGCGATCCGGGTTGCTGGCTTTCAAAGCTGTGATCAGCCCAACATAATACTGATAGTAGCTGTCCAGCTCACTTTCTTTCACATAAAGAGCGTTACGAAGATCCGCCGGAAGACCTCTCCCGGTATCCTCATAGTATTTTGAATAGATATAATAATAAACATCGTCCTCATCCATCGTCTGCGCTACGGCGTCAGAGATCGGAACGTAATTCCGGGTTAAGACATATTCAGAGATCGCTGTTCCGTAATCCGCATTGATATATGTTGCCTTGTCCACATAATGATAGTCAAGTTCTTCGCGGAATGTCGGATTTCCATTATGATCGATGTGATCAATCTCCGCACCGTTCGGATTGATATGAACACGGAACGTCTCCGGTGTCCACTTCGCATAGACCACCTTATTCGCCGCAGGCATGGTACTGTTGAAATTGAACGGCACCGTACAGGTAGCATCCTCGTACCAGCCATCGAAGTAATAATGATCCGGCGCTTTCGGTTCCCAATAGTTGTCACCGTCACTGCTGAAACTACTTAACGGAGTTTCATATAACAGCCTATGATCTTCTTTTTCTATTATAGTATCTGTGTAAGCTCCGGCTTCCCATTGATTGCCATCAAAAGAAACAATCTTATCTAAAGGATAATTCGTATTGAAGGTTAAGTAATATTCATTACGTGTATGATAAACATGTAATGGATAAGTTACTCCGCTACCAGTACTGGTTCCTTGTGCTGCATTGTTATTTCCGCCGCTGCTGCTGAATCCATTGGCGCCGGTAGAATAAGTGCTAACCGTAAACCCGTCGAACTTATTTGTGAAATTAAACCCTCCGTTACTTGAACTATATGCAGTTTCACGGTCATCTATCGTATATTTTCCGTCCAACTGTTGACGATAATGATAAATTGTATTATTTCCCCGTCGTGAAGTTGTTCTCAAATTATACGGATTGGTATCCTGTATGAAAGCATCAAGGAATGTTTGACCCGTCCCACTGGATGTTGTCCCTTCCGACCAATAAAACGCTGAAACATCATCCCAGTTATACCCGTTTTGGGCAAAGCTTTGTCCATATAATCCGGTCCAGGTCACCATCCTGTATCCATTCATAGCATTGCCACGGGTAAATCTTGTTCCGTAGTAGGGAACCATATTCCCTGTTGCTTCATACACAAGCGAATATCGATCACCTGTATAAGGCTGGCTCACACCATTAGAATCAACATATGAATAACCATATTCTTCATTAACCTGAAGCTGAAAAAATGTTACATTATTGCCGGAACCAGAAGAGCCATATAAATCATTACCATCAACTGACGATGTTTGTTCAAATCCGGTCTGATTATTCCCTGCCGTACTTGGTATAACCTTGAACAATGCTCCTTCATAAGCCCCGCCAACAGAAGAAGAAAGAGTATATCGATATCCCCGGTATGTGGTTCCGTAATTCTGATTTGTTTCCCTCCAGTTATAGTTTCTATAGTAAACTTGTTGAATATTTCCGCCGACGATACCATACTGAGTTCCCGAATTATTTGTGCTTCTGGAATAAGTATTACCAGTCCTGGAATAACTGCGGTTAAGAAGCGTTTTCTCTAATTTTACATATTTACCATCAACAAGCCCATATTCCCCACCTTCATTATCTACAGAATAATTGGATTCATACTCAGGTATCGTCCAATTATAATTAGTCACGCTCCTTGTTCGCCAATATAATTGATTGTACGGAGTGCCATATGATATTGAACGATAATAGGTATTAGGATAGGTTGGATTCGTGACGACATTACCGTTTTCATCATATATAGTTCCAGTATATTCAATATTCGAATTCGCACCACTACTCAGGAAATACTCCGTCGCAGTTGTACCAGTGCCACGTGTAAGCTGTACATACTCTTCTCCCACAATACCATATTGCGGTTCATTATTTCCTGTTGTAGGGGTATAGGTATAAGCAGTTCCTGCCTCTTCCGGTGCCGTAACGCTGCTTGTAACATAATAAAAATTGATTGCGCGTAATTCACGATCATAATAAATATTTACCACCGTTGTTTTATCACCTTGAACTGCGGAATCGCTCATTTCTGCAGTGCGATAATAAAAACCTTTGTACATGGTATTCACGCCAGTTTTGATGTAACCGCTCAATTCACCTGAGTCAAAAATATCCTGAAGGCTTCTGCCTGATCTCGAATCTATTACATGGGATTCTACATAATCATACGTTTTTTTTGAATCACCAGCTGTTTTATCATCCGTGACCTTCTGCTGCCAGATAATCACAGTATAAGTAGTATCCGGTACTTCTTCCCATTTTGCGTACAGATGCAGATCCGTCATTGCCTTGTAGAAATATAGTTTCCCGTCTACGATTTCATACAGTTTGGTCGTTCCGTCAGTATCGTATTTCACGTAATTGTTGACCAGATTCCCGTTTTCGTCTGTGATCTGGTCTCCGGTTCCATTATTTTCTCCATCCCTTTCAGTATACCAGCCGACAAAGTTGTATCCGTTTCTCTGGCTCACGGGCAGGCTCTCGAAGTAGTACGGACTTTCTTCTCCCTGTGGTATGTCGTCACTTGTGAGCAGGTATTTTGCTCCGACGTAGGTGGCACCGTTGCCGCTTTCGCCCGTATGGAAATAGACCCAGCGTGCTTCCGCAAATACCGGGTACAGATCAATGTCTCTCTTTTCTGTTGCTGTAATATAATATCCGTCTTTCCCCTGTGGATTCGGAATTTCATTGCCATTCGAATCCATGGTGGCATAGATCTGATCTGATACCAGTTCCCCGCCTTCCGTCTTCACGGTCTCCCAGCCGGCAAAGATTTTGTGAACGGCATCGGGGCTCGGAGCCTGCACGTTGCCGATGCGAATCTCTGCCTGCCCGTCGCTTCCGAGAACGATCAGCTTCCTGGTCATCAGGTTGTGAGCAAGCCCCGGGGTTTCTTCGGTACCGAGATCTTCTTTGGGGCCAATGTGGAAATTCACGAAGTAATAGTCTTCATAGATTGGAGCGAGATATACATGCACGCAGCCATCCTCGTCCACCCTACCGGTTCCGGAAGCTTCTCCAAGAGACCATGTGACTGTTTCCCCATCTATCGAGATGGAGATTGGCGTCTCATACAGAACCTTCTGTGGATCCTCAACCCATGTGTATACCGTTGGAGATGTCTCAGGACCCGTCTCAGAATCCACGACATACCATCCGTAGAAATACCGGTCCGGATTGGTTTTGTTCTTCGGATTTGTAATCTGTTCCAGACCTTCCCCATCCTTCAGAATCTGAGAAGTCTGATACTCCCCGGCTTTATTGACGAAGGTGTAAGGTCCGGCACTGTACGTATATCCCGACCCTTCTGCTTCCTCTGTATATTCCGAATCCAGGAAATGGAACTCCACCCGGGGAGTGATGATATCACCGCCTTCATGATCGGCAATCACATACACTGAGAATCCATCTGCGGTGAATTCCACCGTCTGCCCTTTTGTGGTATTCTCTACGACCTCACCCGCTTCCGAACCATCCGCAAAGTGAACAACTTTCCGAGTCTTCTCTTCTTCTGCATCCGCCAGCTCTACACTGACGTTCACCGTCGTTCCATCTGCCGGCTGATATTTCACGTCCGGATTGTCCTTGTCGACGATACTTATATCAAATACCCGTGCATACGAAGCAGACCCGGCTTCCCAACCAAGCGCATTCTCCGCATATGCAACATATTCCTTGTATGCAGGAGAACCATCCCCAATCTCCTCTGCATTTAGTTCTGCCTCCTCCGGAATTCCTGTTTCAGCTCCATAGGTCGCTGTAATGCGGTAGTTATGTCCATCGCTGGCCAAAACAGTCTTCTCGATTGTCGTCCTGACGATGGCAAAGACTGAAAATCCTTCCGTTACAAAGGAGAGGGAGGTCCCGTCTTCCGGCAGCATTCCTGCTTCGACAGTCACATCCTGGATCACATAGCTTTTTTCCTCTTTTTTAGCTTTCGCAGCCTTTTTAACCTTTTTAGCTTTACCTGCTGTTTCCGCATTTCTCGAAGGAGTCATTGCAGATTTTGCTGCAGATTCTGAAAGAGTTTCGGTATCTGTTTTCTCTGTTCCGTTCGTTCCCTCTGCGATGTCTGTTTCATTCGTTTCATCCGCAAAGTGCACGACCTGAGCATTCGAAACATTGCTGCCTTCCTGATCAGTCAGCTGGATTTTCACGTCCACAGGGGCCTGAATCTTGATCTTTTCTCCATATGCATCGACAATTTTGATATCAAAAAGCCGGATATTAAAATCAGAAGCTTCCTCCAGGCCCAGAGCCTCTTCTGTCCGGGATGCATATTCCTCGTATGTCTGCCCTGTGCCAGTATTATTATTTGTGTCTGTATTATCTGCGGACATCTCAGGCATAATTTCGGACACACTAAGAGAGGCACCCTCGGGGATGCCTGCTTCTGCACTGGCAGTGACAGTCACTTCATAGTCCTGACCCTGGCATGCCAATTCGGCTGCAGCTCCCTGTATGGGCGCAGCCTCATTTACCGCCATTTCGTCCGGTGCCGTCTGTTCTGTTGTCGCTCCGGCGTTCTCGCCGATAGTTTCGCCAAGTGTTTCTTCCGACGGGGTTTCCGCTTCTGCGGCAGCTTCCTCCGCAGAGGACTGTTCCTGTGTCGTTTCACTTTCCTCTGAGGAGTTCTCTTCAACTGATCCGGTTTCTCCTGTGGGGTTCTCTTCAACTAATCCGGTTTCCCCGCTGACAGCCTCTTCTGTCTCTTCCGTCAGGTTCTCCCCTGCTTCGAATTCCTCCTCTTCAGAGAACTGGTTCTCTGCTGCTTCGGCCTCCTCCGCGGGATTCTCTTCAACCAGCCCGGCTTCCCCTCCGGGATTCTCTTCAACTGTTCCGGTTTCCCCGCTGACAGTCTCTTCCGTCTCTTCCGTCAGGTTCTCCCCTGCTTCCAAGTCCTCCTCTTCAGAGAACTGGTTCTCTGCTGTATCGGCTTCCTCCGCGGAGTGCTCTTCATCTGATTCGATTTCTCCGCCGACAGTCTCTTCCGACAGGGTTTGAGCTTCTCCGGCAGTTTCTTCGACTTCCTCTGCTTCTAAATCCAGGGCTGAGTCAGCTGCCTGTTCATTCACAGCTGTATCCCCGGTATCCTCCGCCTCTTCCAAAAGAGATGTCCTGATTTCTTCCCCGGCGCCCTCCGTCTCTCCCAAAAGAGATGTCCTGGTCTCTTCCACGGTATTATCTAGCAGGAAGTCTCCGTCCATTGCTCCTTCCGGGAACTTGTCCTGAAAACAGTCGGCAGAATGTACGTGAACTTCTTTTCCGCATGCCAATACCTTCCGGTAGCAGATATCTGAATGTCGGTGTTTCCCGCTCTCCTCCTGTCCGCAGACCAAACGGTCTTCATAACAGCTTTCTTCATGCTGATGTTCTTCAAGGCCGCACGCGGCCTTCTTTTCGAGTGTGACCGCAGGAAGAAGAAGGGCTTACGTAGTGCAGTATACCACAATGCATGCCATCATGAAGGCGAACTGCCGCCAGCGTTTTTTATGAAATTTCTTTCTTGTGTAAACTCCGATTTTTTTATTCATTCTGTAAATTGCCTCAAAAACAACAAGTTTTTGTGTTCAGTCTTTAACTAGTAAAACATTCGACAATTAACTGGACTTTTTCAATGACAGTATTCATATACGCGAATATATATACGTGAAAGTCTCATGTTATATATTATATATTTTTTCCCGTAAAAAAATAGACACTGTTTCCGAACAATACTGCGTGAATATTAACAATACGTAAACCCTGCAAAAAAAGACCGTGCAAGAAGAATACAGAATCTCTCGGGAGGCATACCGGCCACACTACATCAGCCCTGAGGAGCTGTTTTGAGATTTCTTCCAAAGTGAAAAGCCGTGTTAAAAAGCGCCTGTCATCCGGACTTTTGTGAAGAGAAAAAGCCCTCTAAACGCAGCATAACCGCCACACCCGAAAACGGGCGTGACGGTTGCGTCATAAGCAGCGCGAAACCTGCTCAAATGCCAGCTGCTGTATAAATGGCGTACACAGATAGCACATCATTATTAAAAATCAATTTCCAGCATAATCGGTGTGTGATCCTGTCTGGGACCCGAGTCGATCATCTCTGATCTTTTGACCTTGTCCCTGATGCGGTCGCTGACCAGGAAATAGTCGATCCTCCATCCCGAGTTGTTGATCTTGCTGGTCCGGATCCTCTGGGCCCACCAGGAGTAAACAGCCTTCACATCGCCGTGGATATATCTGAAAGTATCAGTAAAGCCCCTGCTCAACAGGTTGGTGAAGCCTTCCCTCTCCTCATCCGTAAAGCCTGCGGACATATGATTGCTCTCCGGGTGGGCGAGGTCGATTTCCCTGTGCGCCACATTGAAGTCGCCGCATGCGATCACAGGCTTTTTCCGGTCCAGTTCCGCCAGATAATCCGCATAGAGCTTATCCCATTCCTGCCGCTCGCTCAGTCTCCTGAGCCCGTCGCCGGCATTCGGCGTATACACATTCACAAAATAGAATTCTTCGCTCTCCAGGACAAGCAGCCTGCCCTCGTCATCCATGGGCGCAGGTGCTCCGATCCTGGGAATGATCCTCTCAACCTTCATTCCGTCTTTATAGAGGACCATGGTTCCCGCATAGCCTTTTCTGGCTGGGGGTTCCGAGCTGACCCATTCTGCGTGATAGCCCGGAAAATACTCCGCCAGAGCCTCTTTATGTTTTTTTGCCGGTCCTGAGGCGGGCAGTTTGGTCTCCTGGATCGCGATCAGATCGGCATCTTCATTTTGGATGGTCTTGAGCACATCTCTGGACAGCTGGGCTCTGGGAGACGTCGAGGTCAGGGCGGCATTCAGGGAATCCACATTCCAGGATATCATCTTGAGCATTTTTTTCTCCTTTTTTCAATGCATTTTATCAGCAGCCGCCGTCAGACCGGAGCAGGCCGGCGCTCAGGCAGGTTATGTCCTGTTCCGGGACAGCAGGATCATGCCTGGTCGGCAGATCTTTCCTGCAGAGAGCAGGTCGTTCCCTGGTCCGGAGCAACAGGATCATGTCTGGTCGGCAGATCTTTCCTGCAGAGAGCAGGTCGTTCCCTGGTCCGGAGCAGCAGGATCATGTCTGGCCGGCAGATTTTTCCTGCAGAGAGCAGGTCGTTCCCTGGTCCGGGGCAACAGGATCATGCCTGGTCCAGCACTTTGATGACCTCTTCCGTGAACTTTTCGGGCTGGTCTTCAATCATCATATGGGTGCAGTTCTCAAAAACAACTGCGCGGAAGGGAGACTTGACATGTTCTTCATACCAGCCTGCCAGCTCAGGGGAGAACAGAGAACCCGGCACAGCGTAAAAGTAATGAATGGGGGCTGTGATCTGCCCGACACAATCCCTGTAATCCTCTTCCTTCATGGAAGCGGAAAGGGTCTGCAGCACATCTGTGTCGCATTCATCCAGCTTTTTTTTCAGGGGCAGGCGGAGCAGGATTTCCGGGATTTTCTTCAGTTTGGGCATGGCACCGGTCGCGAATTTGTAATAGAGCTTGTAAAATTCCTCACCGCTGTCCCGCTCCATGTCCTCCTTCGTGTATTGTCCCTGGTACAGTCCCAGTTTCCAGTCATCATCATTCATCTGTCTGGGTGTCATATCACACAAAATGATCCGGCCGATTTCTTCGCAGCCGAAAAGCCGGGTGTAATTCAAAACGACTCCGGCCCCCATAGACCATCCGAGCAGGGTGATGTCGTGCAGGTCAAGCCCAAGGATGATTTCATGCAGATCCTTTGCCAGCGTGTCCATGGTCACTTGTTCACTGTTTGCCTCTTTGCTTTTCCCGTGTCCCCTATGGTCGTAGACGATACATCTGGCATGTTCGCTGATTTCAGGTATGACCGGCTCATAGATATCATGTGTCGTGGTCCATCCGTGGAGCATCACAATGGTCTTCTCCCCGGTTCCATGAATTTCATAATAAAGTCTTTCTCCGTTCTTTAAAGTAAAATAGCTCAAATGTCTTCTCCTTTTATGCGGTCTCTACGCGGTTAATGAGCGGAATGTATTCCTGCCGCCTGATGCTGTCAGTTTTTCTCAGCAGGCTTCCCGCTTAATGAGGTCGGTCTTCTCAGCAGGCTTCCCGCTTAATGAGGTCAGTTTTTCTCAGCAGGCTTCCCGCTTAATGAGGTCGGTCTTCTCAGCGCTCTTCGTCCGCTTTTATAGGGAGGCTGACCGCCTTGTCTTCGCGCACGACCTCTGTGTCGCCGTCCTGGCTGCTCGCTTCGCTTATTGCCTCTCCGGCCTTTTCACTGCTCTCATCCGCAGTGCTGCCAGTGCTGCCGGCCACTACTTCGTGGCCGTCTTCCGCAGTGACAATCCCGCCGAACTCCGCGCTGCACACTGATGTATAGACCTCTGATGACAGATTGGCGATCCGCTTGTGCATCTCCTCTTCTCCGACAGAGGGAACCGCAGTCATCACAACCAGGACATAGGGGCGGCCCTTCTCGAAGATGATCGCTGCATCATTCTGTACATCCACCGCAACTCCGTTTTCATCGTTTGTGAAGAGTTCGCCGGTCTTATTGGCCGTTTCGACCCCCTCCGGCACCCCGGCGGGAATCTTGCCCCTGTTTCTGGCAATCTGTCCTCGCAGGGCTTCCATGATCCTCTCGGAAGCCTCTTTGTTGACATATGTGCCCTCATAGACCTCCCGCAGCACACGGCCGCAGTCCGCTGAGGATGTGTAGTTTTCCTTCCCGTTTTTCTCCAGCATCTTCCGTTTCAGCGAGCTGGCCTCAAATCCGTGTGTACGGATGAACTCATTGACCGTATCCATCCCGAGGACATCGATGAGAGTGTTGGTAGAACCATTGTTGCTCTCGGAAATCATAGTATAGAGCTGGTTTGGATAGTCATCCCCGATCACGCCTTTCTCAATCTGTTCAAAATAACAGCCCGCTATGAACAGCTTGATCAGACTGGCCGAGATCATGGAATCCTGTGCGTTGACACCGAATTCCTCTCCGTCATCCAGCCTGTACAGATACATGGACCAGCGGCCGTCTTCTTCCTTGAATTCCGCCTCGATTTTTTCTTTCAGGGACTTCATCTCAGGAGACAGTCGGACTCCCGAAGATTCTCCTGCCTCTCCTCCTGCTTCATTATCTTCCGCAGAAGCGGGAGCGGCTGTGACCCCGGCCGCCTGCTCTGAAGCCTTTTCCGCCCCGGCTTTCCCCGCGCTGTCCGCTGCGCCGGCGTCTGCAGTCTCTCCTGCCTGACTGGAATCAGCGGAACCGGACTTCCCGGGCTTGTCCTGATTTCCTGCCCCTCCGCAGCCCTGAAGAGAGAGCAGGCAGACTGCGGCCGCAATCCAAAGCACGATTACTTTCTTTTTCCAATTATTCTTCATCTTTATTTACTCCTGCTTCTTTTTCTACAGCGTCATTCTCTGCTGTTTCATTCTCTCCGGCTTCTTTTTCTGTTGTTTCAGTTCCTTCTTCTTTATTTTCTTCTGCTTCGTTCTCTCCCGCTTCGGTTCCTTCTGCTTCGTTCTCTGCTGCTTCGGTTCCTTCAGCTTTATTTCCTTCTGTTTCGTTTTCTTCTGTTTTGTTTTCTGTTGCTTCAGTTCCCTCTGCTTCATTATCCGGCGGATATTGAACCATATAGGCGTCGATTCCGTTTGCTATGCCATCGACCATTTTTTCCTGCATTTCGGAGTCCTGCATATTCAGATCCTCCTCACTGTTGGTCATATACCCCATCTCGACGATTGTCACAGGAACCCGGCTCCAGTTGATGCCGCTCATCGAGTCGGTCTCCCAGACAGATTCATATTTAATTCCTGTCGAAATTACATATGCATCCAGGATGCAGTCTGCCAGCGCCCTGGATTGCTTATAAAGATCGCCGTTGTAGACATTCCCCGAAGTCTGACAGATCGTCATGGCACCGCTTCTTCCCGGGTCTCCGCATCCGTTTGCGTGGATGCGCACAAAGGCGTCGGCGTCAGCGTCATTGGCTATATCTGCCCTTTCCGAATTGCTGATATCAATCTCATTGCTCTCCCGGGACATTATGACCTTGTAGCCTCTTTCCTCGAGCTCATCCCGAAGTTTCAGACCAATCTCCAGGGTCAGCTGATACTCCGGAACTCCCGAGGCGACCCCGCTGGTCCCCGAGCTCACCTTGGCTTTTGTCGCCGACGCGCCGGGACCGACCGGCTCCTGATCCGGATTTCCGTATTGCTGGTGTCCCGGATCGATCGCTATTACGCCTTTATAATCCTTTTCCTCTCCCGGTTTTAAAGCTCCCTCTCCTGCAGACTCTGCCGCTGTTTCTGAGGCTGTCTCTCCTGTAGCGGCTGTCTCTGCCGCTGTCTCCGGGGCTGTCTTTCCTGTCTTTCCTGTCGCCCCTGTCTCAGCCGCTGTTTCCGGGGCAGCTGTTCCCGCTGCGGCAGTCGTTTCTCCTGTCTGATTCTGACCCGCAGGGATGGTCTGTGCCTGACCGCACCCCGTTCCCGCCAGCAGAGCAGCCAGCAGGACTCCGCAGAATGCAGTGCAGACAGGCCGCCTTTTCATATACTTTTTGTCCGGTTCTTTTTTCAAATGTGTTCCCTTCCTTCAAGCCCTTGTCCGTTTTCCGGAGTTCTTCCGCCCCTGTACACCCGCTGATGACTGCCCGGTCCGGGCAGCGCATACGCACATATCAAAAAGCAAATCAAATTTCTCCGGAATATAGTTTTTTCTGTCTGTTTCCACAAAAAAACAATGTGCCTGTTCCGAAAAACAAGCATTTAGTCTCTTTTTTTGTATTCTGAAAAAGTATAATATTGGAGTGCTCAAAATACAATCATTGATATCAGTCAATGAGCAGCAGACAGAAAAAAATGTTCAGTCCTGCCTGATTTTTGGAACTCCTTTTGCGCATTACTGCAGATGTGTGCCTTGAAAAACGCCGTAGTGTCCGCTGCGTTTTTCACGGAGCGGGAGCGTCCCGCCAAAACAGTGATGCACAAAAGGTGCATTGCTTTCAGCAGGGCTGTTACAAAAAAATTGAGGTACATCGTGAACAAAAATCTTACAACAGGGAATCCGGAGACTATTTTATGGCAGTTCTGTATGCCCCTTTTCGGCAGCATCATATTCCAGCAGCTTTACAACATAGCCGACAGTCTGGTGGCGGGTAAATTCGCCGGGGAAAACGCCCTGGCGGCCGTCGGCAACAGCTACGAGATCACCCTGGTCTTCATCGCTTTCGCGTTCGGGTGCAACATCGGCTGCTCTGTCATCGTGTCCACTTTCTTCGGAGCCGGAAAATACGAAGATATGAAAACCGCTGTCTCCACTTCCATGATCACAAGCGGGCTTTTGTGTGCCCTTCTCATGGTGGGCGGCCTCCTCTTCTGCGGCAGGCTCCTGGAACTGATCCGGACTCCGCAGGAAGTCTTCGCGGACTCCCGCCTCTATCTGGACATCTATATCCGGGGACTCCCTTTTGTCTTTTTTTATAATATTTCCAACGGCATCTTCTCTGCGCTGGGAGATTCCAGAACGCCCTTTTTCTTCCTGGCCGCTTCATCCTGCTCCAATATCGCCATGGACATCTGGTTCGTGTCAGGCCTCCACATGGGAGTTGCCGGCGTGGCCTGGGCCACCTTTATCTGCCAGGGCGTAAGCTGCCTTCTCTCTCTGTTTTTCGTCCTCAGAAGGCTGCGGGCGATCAAGACCGCGAAAAAAGCTCCCCTGTTTTCCGGGAAGATCTGCGGAAAATTCCTGAAAGTCGCAGTTCCCAGCACCCTGCAGCAGAGCTTTATCTCCATCGGCAATATCGTGATCCAGAGCGCCATCAACGGATTCGGTCCCGGCGTCATGGCCGGATATTCGGCAGGCATCAAGCTTAACAACCTGGTGATCACTTCTTTCTCAACGATCGGAAACGGGATGTCCAACTATGCTGCGCAGAACTACGGAGCGGAAAAGCCGGAACGGATCCACGCAGGTTTCAGGGCCGGGCTGAAAATGGTCTGGATCATCTCCCTGCCCCTGGTACTCCTCTATGTAATCTGCAGCAAATGGCTGCTGTTGTTCTTTATGGGGGATCCCTCGCAGGAAGCCATGCATTCCGGAATCATGCTCCTGAGGATCATCGCGCCTTTCTATTTCGTGATTTCCGCCAAGCTGGTCGCGGACGGTATCCTGAGGGGCACAGGCCGGATGGTACAGTTTATGATCGCCACCTTCACCGACCTGGTCCTCCGCGTTGTCCTGGCTCTCTTCCTCTCCCGGACATGGCTCGGCTCCACCGGAATCTGGTGCGCATGGCCTGTGGGCTGGGCAGTGGCGACGTTTCTCTCCCTCCGCTTCTACTATCAGGGTCCCTGGATCAGGAAATAGCACCGGCCTGTTCAGACTTGGTCATGGGGGGTGCCCGCAAACATATCTGAATAAACTACGCATTGCTTCGCGCTCCGGCGCTCCCGCAATGCTCCACACACTCGCACCCCGCCCCGCGTCGGCCGCTCTGGCGGCCTTGCGCTGCTATGTGCTCGTGTGTGGACTCTCGCAAATGTCCGCAAGACCGGATATGCGAGCATATCCGTCTTTGCGGGCGCTTGCCCGCTGTTTATTCAGATTTTTTCCGCAAGAACATCCGCGACGTAGACGCCGCTGGCCGACGCGTGGGATAGGGAGTGGGTGACTCCGCTGCCGTCACCGATCACATAGAGGCCGGGGTGATTTGTCTCCAGATCCCCGCTGAGGGCCACCTCCATGTTGTAGAATTTGACTTCCACGCCGTAGAGCAGGGTGTCGTTATTGGCGGTGCCGGGAGCGATCTTGTCCAGCGCGTAGATCATCTCGATGATTCCGTCCAGGATCCGTTTGGGCAGAACCAGGCTCAGGTCGCCGGGCGTTGCCTTCAGGGTCGGCTGGACCGTGCTCTCCGCAATGCGGGCAGGATTGCTCCTGCGCCCCCGCTCCAGGTCTCCGAACCTCTGCACGATAACTCCTCCGCCCAGCATATTGGACAGGCGGGCGATACTCTCGCCGTAGCCGTTGCTGTCCTTGAATGGCTCCGAAAAATGTTTGGAGACCAGGAGGGCGAAATTAGTGTTGTCTGTCTTTCTGGCGGGGTCCTCAAAACTGTGGCCGTTGACCGTGACGATCCCGTTGGTGTTCTCGTTGACAACGATACCGTTGGGATTCATGCAGAATGTGCGGACACTGTCCTCGAATTTTTCAGTGCGGTAGACGATTTTGCTCTCGTAGAGTTCATCCGTCAAATCTGAAAAAACAACTGCGGGCAGTTCTATACGCACACCTATATCCACCCGATTGGACTTGGTGGGGATCTCCAGTTCGCGGCACACTTTCTCCATCCATTTGCTGCCGCTCCGGCCAACGGAGACAATGCAGTAATCCGCTTCCGCGCTGCCTTCTTCATAATACACGCGGTATCCCTTTTTTTCGTCACCCCGGTCAATGATCTCGATGCGGTCCACAGGAGTACGGAAGTGGAAATCGATGTGGTCCTTCATTTCTTCATACAGGTTTTCCAGAACCACATAGTTGATATCCGTCCCCAGGTGGCGCACCGACGCGTCCAGGAGCTGCAGCTTGTTCTCGATGCAGGTCTTTTTGAGTCTTGTCCCGGCCGTGGTATAGAGTTTCGTTCCCTCTCCCCCGTGCGAGAGGTTGATGGAATCCACATACTCCATCAGTTGGATGGCCTTTTCCCTTCCGATATACTCGTAGAGTGTTCCGCCGAAATCATTGGTAATATTGTATTTGCCGTCGCTGAAGGCGCCGGCACCGCCGAAGCCGGACATGATGGAACAGCTCTTGCAGCCGATGCAGGTCTTTATTTTCACACCGTCTATGGGGCAGTGTCTCCTGACCAGCTCGTTTCCGCCCTCGAAGACGCCGACCTTCAGGTCAGGTCTTTTTTTCATCAGCTGATAGGCAGAAAAAATGCCTCCCGGTCCCGCTCCGATGACGATCACATCATACTTCATAATCTTCACCTCCTGTCAGCGCTCAGAGTGCTCCTTAAAATGTCTCTGCCGATCCTGTGCCTTAATCACTCCTTCCCGGCAGGATTGCGAAATCTGCGTTTCAGGCCTTTTTCGGCGGACTCAGACGGACATTCCGTCCGCAATATAACTTGCGGCAAGTTCCACATACTTGTCAGCGTTTTCCTGGATAAACAGTACCTCATCATCTGTGATCTGCCTGACGACTTTTGCGGGTCTGCCCAGAATAAGACTGCGGTCAGGGACTACCGTTCCGCCGACCACGAGAGATCCCGCGCCCACTATGCAGTGCTTTCCGATCTCTGCCCCTGTCATGATGACAGACCCCATACCGATCAGCGTGCAGCTTCCGATTGTACAACCGTGAATAATGGCGCTGTGGCCTATGGTCACATCATCGCCTATCTCGACCGTGTGGTTATCGCCTGAGTGGATTATCACCATGTCCTGTACATTGGTGCGCTTTCCGATCCGGATCACGCCCTCATCGCCGCGCACCACCGCATTGAACCAGACACTGCTCTTCTCGCCTATAGAGACTTTCCTGAGGATCCTGCTCCCCTCCGCCCGGAAAACGCTCTCGTGAATCCGAAATTCCTTCCATTCTTTCTGATTCATTTTTTCTCCTTTTTCATCCTGCGCTTTTAATGCTGCACTTTTACTGATGCGTTTTAATGCCTCGCTGCCGCTGTGTTTTTGGAAATAAGTAAAGGCTCTCAGGCATTAAAAACGTATCTGTCCAGTCTCTCCATGGCCTCCTGCACGCGGGCCCGCGGCAGGGCAAGGTTGACGCGGAGGTTCCAGGGACCATTGAACATTCTGCCGTCCTGGAGAGAGACGCCCACGCGCCAGCACATGCTCTCGAGTTCCTCTAATGTCTTGTGGTGGTCACGACACCATTGGGAGCAGTCAGGGAAGAGCATGTAAGTTCCCTCGGGCTCCGCCAGTGACACACCTTCAAAATGAGTTCTGAAATAATCAACAGCCATCCGCACATTTCCGGTCAGAACGCCGCACAGCTGGTCCACCCATTCCATGCCCTCCGGGCTGTAGGCCCCGATCAGCGCATGCATGGAGAGGACATTCATGTCGTTGTAGTGGCATAGAGAAGACTGCCTGCGCACCCGGTCCCGCAGCCATTTGTCATAAATGATATGGTAGCTTCCAATCAGTCCCGCCAGATTAAAGGTCTTTGAGGGCGCATAGAGGGCCACTGTCCTCCTGCGGGCATCCTCGCCCAGACTCAGCGACGGAATGTGTCTGTATCCCTCCAGAATGATGTCGGACCAGATCTCGTCGCTGATGACATAAACGTCGTATTTTTTAAATAAAGCATACGCCTTTTCCAGTTCCTCACGCTCCCAGACACGTCCGCAGGGATTGTGGGGCGAGCAGAAGACCGCGGTGTGGATGTTCCCCGCCCTGATCTTTTCCTCCATGTCATCAAAATCCATGCGCCATATCCCGTCATCGTCCAGAACCAGGGGGCTGTGGACAATCTGATAGCCGTTGTTCCGTATCGTATTGGTAAATCCGATGTAGGTCGGCGAGTGCAGAAGCACTTTGTCCCCGCGGGAACAGAGGACATTGAGAGCGCTGACCAGGCCTCCCAGCACCCCGTTCTCATAGCCGATATAGTCGGGAATGAGCCCCTCCATACCGTGGCGGGTCTCCTGCCAGCGGATGATGGAATCGAAATACTCTTTGCGGGGGCTGAAATACCCGAAGGCAGGATGTTTGGTCCTCTCGATGACAGCATCGGTAATCGCGGGGCAGGCAGGGAAGTTCATATCCGCGACCCACATGGGGATCGCGTCGAAGCCCTCCGCGGGGGCCTCGGGCGCAAAGCCGTTGATTTTTCCCAGTGCGTCTACTGCCATCGCGTCGTGCCCGCGCCGGTCCAGAATGGATGTAAAATCATATTTCATAGGCGAATCAAAATCTCTCCTCTGTTCTGTAATATCTGATCTGTAATGACAGGTCTTTATTGCCGGTCTTTAATACTGATTTTTATGGCAGGTCTTTAATTCCAGTCTTTAATTCCGGTTTTTAATTCTGATTTTTATGGCAGGTCTTTAATTCCGGCTGCTTTTAATAATAGCATAAGAACGCAGGTCGGATAAATGCCATCTGTCGGAAAAATGCTTCGCAGGAAAGACTTCGTGTTACTATTCACGCCCTATCGAGGGCGTGAATAGTAACCCTGAGGGGAAACGTCATGCGACGTTCTCCCTGCTGCAGCTTGCAATTAAGCTTTGCAGGCAATAAAATAAATGGAGCGTCCCCGGTTCCGGGAGGAGGGCGGTCCCGTGCTGTCCGGCCGGTATTCAGAGCAAATTATGAGAGAATCCGTTGATATACGCGGCCGCCGGGGACATCTTTCATCATTTTATCTGAGGCGGGATTGCCTCCGCATTCGTTTTTTTCAGAAGCGGGAGGAACTGCTTTTCAATTTTTCAGATGTGGGACGACCTTTGCTTCCGGTATTTTCAGAGGCGGGTGGAGCCCCGCTTTCAGTCACGCGCGGTTATGAGCAGGGAGGAGGCTCTCATGATTCTTGCAATAGACACAGGAAACACACACACTGTCATCGGATGTATCAGTTCCGAGGGAGAGATTCTCCAGATCATGAGGATCGAGACCAATCCACATAAAACAGAGCATGAATATGCCGCCGGCATGAAGCTCATTCTGGAAATGGGCGGCATCGATCTTAAAAATGTGGAAGGCGCCGTGATCTCATCCGTCGTCCCCCCTCTCACTCATGTGCTCAGGAGGGCTGTCAAATACATCACGGGAATCGATGCCCTGGTGGTCGGTGCCGGCATCAGGACGGGACTGCCGATCATGCTGGACGATCCCGGTACGATCGCTGCGGACCTTGTTGCCACCGCTGTCGCCGCCAAGGAGCACTATCCCCTCCCCTGCATTATCATCGATATGGGCACCGCGACCACAGTGACCGTTGTCGACCAGAAAGGGCGCTACATAGGAGGCGCGATCATTCCGGGCGTGTCACTTTCAATGGACGCCCTGACACAGGGCACCTCTCTTCTGCCCAGGATCGAGATCACACCGCCCAACAAAGTCATCGCGACCAACACGATCGAGTGCATGAAGGCCGGCATTATCTTCGGCGCTGCCGGTGCGATCGACGGTGTGCTGGACCGCTTCACGGAATCCCTTCAGGCCACAGGCGACGATGAATGGAGTATTGTGGCGACCGGAGGACTGGCCGGGACAATCTGCTCCCACTGCAGGCACAACATTATCATGGACCCTGATCTGCTCCTGAAAGGTCTCTATATACTCTGGGAGAAAAACAGAGGCGGCAAAAGAAGGGAAAAACGATAAAACAAAAAAACGCGGCGGAGTCTGATTTTTTATCGATCATTCTCCGCCGCTCTGTATTTACATTTCTGTATGCGGTTTCCTGCTTCCGGCCATGGCTCTGTATGCTGTTTCCTTCTTTTGGCCATGGCTCTGTATGCTGTTTCCTTCTTTTGGCCATGGCTTCAGGATCACAAATACGGATTAAAGCCGGGCGCTGCTTTGCGCGTCCCGCGCTCTCACAGCACTTTAATCACAGATCAGATCTCAGGAAGCACTTTTCCAAGGCCGCTCATGAAGTCTCCGTCATAGTATTCGATCTTTCCTGAATCGCATGCAGCTGTCATAGAGGAGTCGATCGGGATGCGGGCGATCACCGGAATCCCTTCCGCCGCAGCGGTCTCATCGATGTGGCTGCTGCCAAAGATGTGGATTTCCTCTCCGCAGTGAGGACATTTGACATAGCTCATATTTTCAATGATGCCAAGGATCGGAACCTCCATCAGCTTTGCCATGCTGACAGCCTTGCGGACGATCATGCTGACCAGATCCTGAGGTGTCGTGACGATGAGGATTCCGTCCACGGGCAGCGCCTGGAAAACTGTGAGCGGTACATCACCGGTTCCGGGAGGCATATCGACGAACATATAATCCACCTCTCCCCAGGCGACATCTGTCCAGAACTGCTTGAGCGCGCCGGCGATAACGGGGCCGCGCCAGATGACGGGCTGGTCTTCCTGCTCCATCAGAAGATTCATGGACATCACCTTGATGCCTGTGACCGACTGGGCGGGGAAGATCGTGTTTTCATTTGCCGTCAGGTCATAGGGACCCACGCCAAACATTCTGGGAATGCTGGGACCCGTGATATCCGCATCCATGATAGCCACGGAATGGCCGTGACGCGCAGTCCACAGAGCGCTCATAGCGGTGACGGAGGATTTACCGACGCCGCCTTTTCCGCTGACGACCGCGATCATCTTTTTCACATGAGTACCCGGATTGGGATCGATCTTGAAGTTGGGCTGCGGAGGCGCCATCTTTCCGGTATTTGACTTAGGTGTGTTTTCGTTGCTCATTATATTGCTTCTCCTTTCGGGTTATTTGCATTTAATGACCGGCCCCGGGACAAATGTTTTCGCGAGGGCGAAATGAATTTTTTCCTGTCATCCCCTCAGCAATTGTTTTATAATACAAAAGAATACAAGTGCAAAGGAAACATAAAGGATCTGTCTGTTTTTCGGGGTTCAGCTTCCGGCGCAAAAAGCGCACCGTTTAATCATAACGAAAACATGCTTTAATTTCAACTTGATCTTTCTATAAACAGCAGCCCGCTCTTTCCATTAACAGTAACCGTAACAATAACCGAAAGGACCGTAAACCTATGGACGACATCAATATCGCCATGCTCATTGACGCCGACAATGTCAGCTCCAGATACATCCCCGGTATTCTGAGCGAGTTGTCAAAATACGGAAAAATCACAGTGCGCCGAATGTACGGCGACTGGTCTCAGGACAGGCTGCATTCCTGGCTGAACCGGGCTTCGGGTTATTCCCTGACTCCGGTCATGCAGCCCAATAACACCCCCGGCAAGAACGCCTCTGATATAGGCCTGATCATCGACGCGATGGATATCCTGTACACCGGAGATGTTCAGGGCTTCTGTATAGTCTCCAGCGACGGCGATTTCAACAAACTGGCCACACGTCTGCGCGAGGCCGGCAAAGTGGTCATCGGAATGGGCGAAAAAAAGACTCCCGAGTCCTTCCGCGTCTCCTGCGAGCGCTTTTTCTTCCTCGATGTCATCAACGGAAACGACAGCGACGACGATGACACCTCCTCCGGCAAAAGGACGCGCAGTACCCGGAAAAAGAACGCGCAGCTTCCCGCGCCGGTAAACTACTACAACACTCCCGGTCTCTCAGGAAGCACAGGGGGCAGAAACGGCGGATCCGGCTCTTCTTCAGGCTATGGCTCCGGCGCTTCCTCCTATAGTTCCGACAGCGGTTCCAGAAGGCGCAGGTCCGGGCAGTCCTCTTCCGGTTCGGATTCCGGCAGTTCCTATTCCCCCTACGCAGAGAGCGCGGATTCATATCTGGGCGAGAACAGCTATGGTTACGGCAGCGATCAGGACGGGGACGACGAGGAACTCTTTACTCCTCCTGAGACGATCGAGGCGACGATCGTGAAGATGATCGAAGACAACGGCGCCGAGGGCAAAGAGACCGGTCTTGGAGAAATCGGCTCCCGTCTGGTCAAGATCTTCCCTGATTTTGATATCCGCAATTATCACTACAGCAAGCTGTCCGAGTTTCTCAAGGACCTTCCCTCTCTGGTGGTCGAAAACCGCGACAATGCCGTCTGGGTATCTCTGAGCAGTTCCCCGGACTCCGACATCGAAAGCCAGATCCTGCGCATTTTTGAAAGTCATCACACAGACGACATGTATATCAGCACGCTCAAAAAAGAACTGGAAGAAGTCAACGACAAGCTTGAAGCCACGATCCGTCAGAGCGGCGTGACCCGCTTTTCCGTCTATCTGAACCGGATGATTCCTTCGGTCCAGGTCAACGGACGCCACGTGATGCTGCGCAAGGACAGCTGATCAAAAAAGGACAGGACGTATCCGCGGCCTCTGCCTGCCCGCGGGATGCTGTCCGCCATCAGGCGAAGGATACCTTACGGCAGCCCTGCGATAAAAGAAAAGAACCCGTATTTCTGCAAAGTCAAAAAACTGCAGAAATACGGGTTTTTATTCTTCCATTTATTCTTCCATTAAAGACTTGCCCGCGAGTCTTGCGCGTCAGTGCGCAGGCATCATCAATCTCCTCGTCCTCAGACCGCGGGATCATGCGCCAAAAGGAAGACTCGCTTCAGCGGGGATAGGCCCCGCGGCTCTGTTCGCAGAAGCCGTTCTCAGAAGCTGTTCGCAAAAACTGTTCGCAGAAGCCTCCCGCAAAAAGCTGTTCGTAAAAACTGTTCGCAAAAACTGTTCGCAAAAATCTCCGCGGAAGACTTCCTGTAGTTTACCGGCTCACTCCGAAAAATCCATATCTTGGGCGTGGATAAAGCGCTCCACTCGTGCCCAGTATGTCTCGGGGTCCACATTGACGGCCTGTGCATGTTCCGCATCGGGAATCCAGAGAAAAGACCTGGTGCAGGAAGCAGCCTTGTACAGGCGCGGCATCATCTCCTGGGGAACACGTTGGTCAGCCTGTCCGTGGATAAAAAGCGTGGGGGTCTTCGAGCGCGCCACAGCCCCGACGGGCGAGACTTTGCGGATGTCATAACCGGCGCGGACAAGGACGGCGGCGCGAAGGGATTCCACTATCACGTAAGGCGGGATAGTCGTATTTGTCTGTTTCTTAAGCCGCATCCGGATCATCTCTTCCAGGGAAGTGTAGGAGGAGTCCGAGACAGCAGCCCTGACCTGTGAAGGCAGCGAAAGTCCTGTTGCCATCAGAATCGCCGCGGCGCCCATGGAAATGCCGTGCAGGACGATCTGCGCATCCGGGTCCTTCTGCAGAATCCAGTCCAGCCAGTTCAAAAGATCACGGCTGTCGTGATATCCCATTCCGACATAGTCTCCGTCACTGCGGCCATATCCGCGCAGATCGGGAAGCAGGGTATTCATCCCGTAGCGGTCGCGATAAACCCTCGCGTAGAGCCCCATATCGGCGGATGACTGCTGGTAGCCATGTACGCAGACTGCATAGCGGTGGCAGCCCGGGGTTTCGGACGGAATCAGATTTGCGTGCAGCTGAAGTCCGTCATCCGCGCGGATATAGAGATTCTCCCGTTTGGGATGACCTGTCACCCAGCTGCGCCCGTCGGCATATTCCCTGCCGAAAACTTCCAAATATTTGCGTTCTTTAAACTTTTTTGGTACAAAAATCGTCTTATAGAAATAATTCGCCGCTCCGACCAGAACTCCGGTCCCGGCACACGCGCCGGCAAACAGCGCGAAACCGGCAGCCCCCCGGACCTTATCGCCCAGGCTGTTTTTCTTCTTAGCTTCTGTGCGCTCTTCTTCGGCGCGCTTATTCTCACTTTTACTCATCTTTTCCTCCAGGTCGAAGCGCTTTTTGCGAAGACAATTTTTACAATTACCTGATATGCCCGCGGGCGACGTGACTGTCCGTGGTTTTACCTGTTGTTTCGATAATCTTGAGATCCTGAGGTTATGACCTTTCGGTCACGCACACGAATGATTGATCAAAGCCAAACTCTGCCGTGTGTCCCGCTCACAAAGGCGGCTGATCAGCAAGGCTGATTAAGCCATTCGCTCCCATGTGCGGTCCGCCCACAAAGGCGGATGACCGGCACAGCTGATCAGGGCTCATGAACCCGCAGAGTCACCGCCATGGTAAAGCGGCTTCCCGAACTTCCGCTGCGGGCATGGATGCTTCCGCCCATCAGTGTTGCGGCTTCACGCGCGGAGAACAGGCCGGAACGGAAGGGATGGTCCGTCCCTCCGGACGTCCGGGACTCAAAGAGAGTCTGCATTTCTTTTTCCGAAATTCTGTCCCCATTATCATCAATGCGGAAATAAATATTGACAAATCCCCCTGAAGGCCTGTCTGCCCGGGTGTGGACAGTGATCGTTCCGCCTTCGTGCGTGCGGGAAATAGCCTGTTCAAGCAGTTCGCAGAGCGCCCGCTGCAGAATCCCCCCGAAGCCTTCAACAGTCTCCGGAAGTCTGCTGTCGCGGCAGGCGCGGAGAGTGATTCCCTTTTTCCCGCATTCCATACCTTCATAGATCAGCACATTGCGAAGGCATTCCTCCGGGGAGAAAGAATTCTCCCGCAGAAGCTGTTCCAGAGGAGAGGCCGCCTCCAGAAAATCACTCATAAGGCTTCCAATATTCTCCCGGCTGCATGACACCGAAAATCCGGGTCCGTTCTTTTTTTCGCCGGATGTCTTCTCCCGTTTCTCCGGTTCACGGCTGTGGAGAAATACATCAGCCGTTTCCATGAGGCTCCTCAGACGCCCCTTTGCACGGTCATACTCACGGGCGCGGAGTCTCTTTTCCGCGAATCCGCTCTCCTCCTCGGGGCTGAGTTCCCTGGCAGAGTTCTGTTCCCCGGTAAAGGATTCCTTCATGGCCGGCCGGCTGCCGGTCCGCAAAGGCCTTTCGTTATGATCCCCGGGTCCGGGTCTGTCTTCAGCAAGCGCGGATTTATTTCCGGCAAGTCCGGATTCATTTCCTGCAAAGCCGTCCCGGTCGGTGGCAAGTCCGGCTTTCTTCTCCGGGCGGAATACAGCCTGCGATGTGAACTTTTTCCCGGATGACGAGTCCTCTCTCCCCGGAATCAGGGAAGACATGGTAAAAGTATCCGGCTCCTCATTTTTATCCTGCGCAGGATCCATTGAAGAAAAAATTGTCAGAGGCTGTTCCATCGTCATCCAGTCTCCCGGACGTGATTCCTGTATCCGGGACTCCTGTCTGCTGAATTCCCGGTTCTCACTTTGTCCGGTATAAAAGCTTCCTTCCCCTGTCCCGGCTCCGCCGGCAAGGGAATCAGCTCTGCTTCCTGTTCCTGCCGCTCCGGCAAGAGAACCGGTTCCTGCGCCTGTACCCGCTGCTCCTGCAAGGGAATTTGTCCCGTTTCCTGTTCCTGCAGCGCCGGCAGCATCTGCACTCGCTGCGCCGACAATGGAATTGATCCCGCTTCCTGCACCCGCCGCGCCGGCAAGAGACATGGCTCCTGCCGTTGTCCCGATCGCCGCGATCGTTCCGGCTATCTCAGCCAGTCCCGCAGGATCATCTTTCTTTCTCTCCGCGTCCTCCTGAAGCAGTTCCGGTATCGGCTTACCGCCGTTCCTGATCTGCTCTTCGAGCAGGCGGCGGCGTGCCTTCTCGCTCTTCAGCTGTGATTCGAGGATCCGGTTTCTGTGCTGCGCTTCACGGAGCTGTTCCTCCAAAAGGCTCCTTCCGTCCGAAGCCCGGCGCACTTCTTTCTCAGCCGCCTCCCTGGCTCCGCGGACCATCTCGCCGGCCTCCCGGCGCGCCCTGCCGACTTCCTCCTCCGCGGCGGCCCTTGCCCCGCGGATCATTTCTTCTGCCTCCTGCTGCGCCTGCCGGGCTCTCGCGGTTTCTTCCTCCGCTGCCGCCCTGGCCTCGCGGACCAGTTGATCCGCCTGCTCCCGGGCTTTTCCGGCAGCTTCCCTGGCTTCCTCAACTTTCCTGTCCGCGCCCGCCTGATAATTGCGGATCCTCCTGGATGCGTCCGCCTCAGACCTCTGCAGCTCTGCCGCCATCTGTTTCTGGGTGGATCTGGCATCCTCGAGCTGACGAGACATCAGCACGCACCTGTTCTTTTCTTCCACCAGCTGATCTTCCATGCGGGCGATTTCCCCGCTGTGCTTTTCCTCCGCGGCTTTAAGCTGGTTTTTCAGTTCGTTCTGTTTCCGGGCTGCCCCTTCCTTTGCCTTCTGCAGGTCTTTCCGCAGCTGGTCCTGGCCGGCGCGCCCCATTTTCATGGCGCGGTCGATGCGTTTTTCCAGATCCTGCTGCTGTTCCTCGCGGTCATAATAAAAAAGATACAGCCGCATCGTGCCGTCCTTGTCCTGCACACGCCGTGTCACCAGTTCCACGCGGAGAGATTTTCCGTCGGGCTTCATAAGACGGAATATCCCGCAGGAAACAGGTTTCCCGGTGTTTGTCTTCTCGGGGTTGAAAAGATGGGAAGACAGGATGCGATCGCGCGTAATGCTGGTCATTTCCAGCCCGTAAAAGGGGTCCTCAAGAATATTTCTGTTATAGGCACTGTTTGAAATCCCGAAGAGGGACGGTATATTTCTGCTTGTAAAAATAACTCTCGCGTCTTTTTCCGCCCATTTTCGTATGCTCTTGTTTTCTCTGAATCCCCGGACATTGCCGCTCTCGCCGGGATCTTCTGTCACGCCTGTTTTTTCCGTCAGGGCGCGGGGACGAGTGGCATCTGTCACCTTCTCAGCCTTCTTCTCCATGACCGGAGCTGTAACAGTTTTCCCCATATCCTTTCCAGAATCTCCGGGAACGGCGCGGGCAGCTGCGGCCTCCTGTCCCTCTGCTTCAGAATCGGCAGCCTTACCTCCGGACAAAGTCCGCAGGGTCCGGCTCCCCGGCATGTATTCGATTCCGCAGATTCCCTCGGGAATCTGGCGGACGATTTCCGTCGCGGCGTCCAGCCTCTCCTGGAGCCGGTCCGCATTCAGCTGGAAACCCGTTGTCTCCTGGAAGACACAATAATAGACGGTGCCGCCATTAGCCTGATAAGCCGGCGCCCCCTTCATCCTGTAATAAAAGCTGTTTCCGTCGCGTCGGTAAAAACGCATATTCGCAGCGATACTGCCCCCGTTTTTGCGCGCGCGGGCGATCTCTTCATGGATCCGGTCCCTGTCTTCTTCCGAAGTCATGAAAAAGGGATTCCGCCGGATCGCCTTCGCGAATTCCTCCTGCCTGTACCTGAGCCTGTGGGCGAAATAATCGTTATAATAAATCGCCTCCTCGCGGCGTCCGTCCAGACATGCGAGAATCATGACACCACAAGGAAGATTCGTGACAAAGTCACGGATCTGCTCAGTAGAGTCACGCTCGGATTTTTTTGAAAAATGTAAAAAAGTGATCTCCAGACGCTTGCTCCTCCGGCAGATTGCCATGGAACACCGCAGATAGAGTGGCCTTTCGTCCTCCCTTGATATGAGATTGATCTCGTATGCCACCGTCATTATATTATCCGCGCTCGGAGAGCTTTTGATCGAAACCAGATCCACATATCTGGCTTCTTCCTCTGCCGCGATCTGTTTCCTCAGAAATTTGAGCACTGCCCCTTCCGAGAGAAAATGATGCATGCTCTCCGGCGTGATCCATACCAGATCCCCCGCCAGCATTGCCTTACAGGCATCCGCGTCCCTCTGATCAAATAATCTATTTAAAAAATCTTTTCCAAAATCAATAGGTGTCTGCATACGACCATTATAACAGAACCCTCTTTATTTTTCGCCCCTTATGCTTTCATTTTTAACTCCATCATTTTTCCGACTTTTTTTCTTTGCGGCTCTTTTTCCACCATATTATTCCAAAAAGCGCTTCCGTTTCCTGAATATTCAGACATCTTATCCTTTTTATATTATACTTATGGCTATGACCCCCTGTTCAGAAACATGTATGATTCAAGACTCGCTCGTGAGTCCTGCGCGCGTACCCCGCGACTGAAGTCACGGGTATTGCGCGATGAAGAATAAACCGCGCATTGCTCCGCGCTCCGGAGCTCCCGCAATGCTCCACACATTCTCACCCCGCCCCGCGGCGGACGCTCAGGCGGCCTTGCCTTGCTCTGTGCTCAGACTTTTCGCAGAATAACGACTCCATGTTCTGACTTAAGCTATGCAGTACTACGAAAGAATACGTAAGCTCCGTGAATGTAACAGCCTCTCCAAAAGAGCCGTCGCAGGTAAACTCAACATTCCTGTCAATACTTATCGCGATTATGAATCGAACCGCCGGCGCGCCCCGGTAAGTGTGATCATCGGCCTGGCCAGGCTCTATGACTGCAGCGTCAACTATATCACCGGAACCAGCGACATCTACGGCTCGTTCCCGGAGGCGTGACGGCAGCTTCCGATTGCAATTCCCTTCTCTTCTTGTTAAGATGTAGTATCCTGCAGGCTTGACAGAGGGCCTGTAAATCTGACGGAGGCATTTTAACTCGCGGAAAAATGATTAAAATCGTATGTGTCGGGAAGATGAAAGACAAGGCGCTTGTATCGCTGGTATCGGAATACACCAAGCGGATCTCTCCATTTTCCAAAGTGGAGATACTGGAGGTAAAAGACGAGTCAAACATTCATGCGGAGCGTGAGGCTGAGTCAGAGCGCGTAAAAGACATAGAGGCTGAACGGGTTCTGGCGAAACTTCGCGGCACCGACCTCGTAGTACTCCTGGACCTGCACGGCAGGATGTGGAACAGCGAGGATTTCGCCCGCAGGCTCGGAGACTGGCAGCAGAAATCCGGCCAGAGAGGCGGCGATCTGGTTTTTGTGATCGCGGGATCTCTGGGTCCGGGAGCATCGCTTACAGCCCGCGCCGATGAGCGCTGGAAGCTCTCCGACCTCACTTTCACCCACCTGCTCACACGAGTACTCATACTGGAACAGATCTACCGCGGATTTATGATTCTGAACGGCAGAACCTATCACAAGTAAAATCACTGGTAAAATCACATGCCGTTTTTTGAACCGGCCCGTGACCGCTACAGGGCGGGACAATGCATCAGGCCGGCCATATCATAAGATGTTGTAAGATGTCTTAAGATGTCGTATGAAACATTGCGGGACAGGCCCGGGCAGCCGTCCCGCCATTTCACAGGAGGAAACTCATGAATATTCGAGAAGAAGCCAGGAAAATGAAACTTGACGCTCCCGTGCTGGCCGCGTCATCAAACGAGACCCGGAATGCAGCGCTCAGCGCCATCGCCGCAGAACTCGTCGCCAGAAAAGATGAAATCTTCGCCGCCAATGCGGAAGACTGCAGGGCAGCCGGGGAAAACGGGATCGCCCCCGCCGTCATGAAAAGACTTCTTTTCAACGAGGCCAAACTCTCCGATGTCTGCAAGGGAATCCAGCAGCTGATCTCTCTTCCCGATCCGATCGGCCGCAGGCTCCTGCGCAGGGAACTCGATTCGGATCTGATTCTGGAGCGCGTCAGTGTTCCGATCGGAGTTATCGGCGTGATC
>JBGUNJ010000118.1:0-11250 GCA_045117315.1 Lachnospiraceae bacterium
CGTTAAAGATCATATGACAAAAGAACCGGTCACAATTACGGAGGACGTCAAGATCTCCAAGGCGGTGGACATTATGTCCAAGGGTCATTTTCACCGCCTTCCTATCGTGGACGCGGACGGCAGGCTGATCGGTCTTATCACCGGAGGTCTCGTCACAGAGAAGAGCGGTGCCAACGCCACTTCTCTCTCCATTTACGAACTGAACTACCTGCTCAGCAAAACCACGGTCAAAGATATCATGCTCACCGATGTCAAGACCATCAATCCCGAAGCCTTTATCGAAGAGGCAGCCCAGAAGATGCTGGATGAGGGGATCTCCGTTCTGCCGGTTGTCGATGACGACAATCACGTGGTAGGCATCATCACAGAGAAAGACATCTTCCAGGCCTTCACAGACCTGCTGGGTTACAAGCACCAGGGCACCCGCTTCGTCTTCCAGTGCGATGACCGCCCCGGTTTCTTTGCCGGAATCGCCAAGCTCCTGGCTGATAACGAGGCCAACATGGAAGCAATGGCCGTCTATCATACAAAGGCACGCGGCACGGAAGCTGTCGTAAAAGCGACCGGAGAAATCTCTGTCCAGAGCATGGTTGAAATCCTGGTCAACGCAGGCTATAAGCTGAATAACGTGACGCAGACCACAAAATTCGGTACAACCAAGACCTTCGAAGTTTAATTTACCTTGACGTGTGATTCGCTTCGACTTGTATTTTACTTCGACATGTGATTTGCTTCGGCTTGTATTTTACTTCGACATGTGATTTGCTTTGGCTTTTGATCGGTTTCGACATCTGATCATTCTGATCCAGATGATCTGCTGCCAGTTGCAGCCCGGATCAATATCAGCCACTGAAAAGCAGACAATATAATAACGTCCGTAAAAAAAAGGCATTTCAGAAGATTCCCGAAATGCCTTTTCTTTATGCTATTGACTCTGTATCTGGTCCTGGGACCACTCCATTTGTCAAAAACGGAGCCAGCCTTCGCAATGCTTCCTGCCCTTATTTTACCGGCGCGTCCAGCACCAGAGTCCCGGCTTTCATATCCTCAGGAAGGGTGATCCTGCTCTTTCCCGCATGGAAGATTGTGGCGGAGTCACACAGAGACAGATAGTTCCCGACCGGCGCGATTATATCATATCCGAATCCCGCTCCCCTGTAGTGCATGGGAATCAGCATACGCGGCTGCAATTCTTCAACCAGCTTTTTCGCGTCCCCCGGCTCCATCGTAAAAAATCCTCCGACCGGCATGAGCATGACATCGATTCCTTCCAGGAGCTTTTTCTGATCTTCCGTGGGCGGACATCCGATATCTCCCATGTGGGCGATCCGGTATTCTCCGTCATCAAAAATACGGATAATATTTTCTCCCCGCTTTTTTCCCTGCGCGTCATCATGCCAGGAGTGGATCCCGGTGACAGTAAACGGACTCTTTTTTGAAGCGGCATCTTTATTAATCTTCACGCATTGCACCGCGTTGTGATCATTGTGTCCATGGCTGCACAGCACCTGGTCGGCCTCAAGCCTCAGCGGGCCAAAGCCGGGTACATACCCGTCATCATAGGGATCCAGAACAATTGAATATCCGTTCTCTTCCAGCGTAAAGCAGCTGTGTCCGTGCCAGATCAGATGAAGTTTTCCCATATTATCCTCCTTTTATTTGTGGTCGTTATAACTCATGTTCACGAAATATATAGTTTTCGAAACAGTGCTCAATCCCCCGGCTGACCAAAGTTTTCCGTGGGTACATCACATCGATTCCGCTCTGACACGTGTTTTTCCCTTTATTGCCGGCGCCTTTTTTTGATCAGATGATCGGCAATTCCGCCGATGACGATAAATAGAAAAGCCCCTGTCAGTACACTTTTGGCGCCCTCCTGGGGCACGCGGTTTTTGCTGTCGACTGTGTCCCTGTAAAAGGTCAGTGTATAGGCAATCTCGACAGGTTCCCCCATTGCCGTGGTATCCGCAATGACCTCCATCGGCACGTCCAGTGCTGTGATGGGAATCGTAAAGGTGGAATTTCCTCCGTCCCTGGTCTCATTGAGGTATTTTCTGCCGTCCAGAATCATATAATCATAATAGGGACTGCTCCACAGAATAGTCGCGTATCCCTGTCCCCCGCGCACGGTCAGCCATGTCGGAGACGTCACAAAAGCCCTGCCGCTGCCGCCCGTGAGACTGACTTCTATTGAATATCTGCCGTCGGGTCTGTCCATCTGCACAGCCTGCGGGGCGTCACTTTCCGCAAAAGCATTGGCTGTCAGGACAAGGATCATGAGCAGCAGGATGGAAAAGGGTTTTGGCAGCCACGGCAGGATCCGCCGCGATACAAGGCGAGCGGTCCGGATGGGGGCATTCGATTGTGGATTATGGATTTTATAGTTCATACTTGTGGCCATGACCTCGCGTTCACAAACATGGATGGTTAAAGCTTAGCTCTGCTTCGCGCTTTGGCGCAAAATCTGTTTTTTAAAGAGTTTTTACAGTATATTTTAAAATCCTTTTTGCAGAGTCTTTTTACAGAGCATGTTTTTACAAAGTCTTTTTCCGATAGATATATACAATTGAGATCAGGGAAAAAACCGCAAGGTAGACCAGGAGGATCACATATCCGGTACTTCCGGGATTTTCTCCGTGTGATATGGAGCGGATCATGCGGCTGGCCTGGGACAGGGGCAGGGCGCCCACGATATACCGGAACAGGCCCGGCATCTGGTCGGTCGAGACAAATGTGTTGCAGAGAAATGACATGGGTGTAATGATGTAAGCGTTATATCGGGGGGCGTCGGAATAGCTTTTGGACATAAAGGACAGGACCAGCGCGATGGTGGCGAAAACGGTGCCGTTCAGAAACATGACCAGGAAGCTCCATCCGTTGAAGATCAGGCCGCCGCGGACCGGCAGAGTGAGGATAAGGATGACCATGCCCGCGTACATACCGCGCAGGGCTCCGCCTATGATCTGGCCCGCGATAAACTGCCACAGGGGTGTAGGTGAGACCATGACCTGGTCCAGGGCCTTCTCATACAGGCGCTGGACACTCATATTCTGGGCCACCGCCCCGAAGCTGCCTGTCATCGTCGACATGGCCACAAGTCCCGGGATCAGGAACATCAGATAGGGTTCCCCGTGGGAAGTAGTCTGTATGCCAAATCCGAAAATGAGCAGATACATAAGCGGCGAGATCATCGCCGCAAGTGTGATTTTATAAAAATCCCTTCGGAATTCAACCCATTTTTCCCAGAGGACTGTGATAATACCCATTTTCTTGTGCCTTAACCTTGCCCGCGGAATCCGTTTTTCCTATTTCCTGTTATCTGCTTGCTGTTTCCTGTTTGCTATTTTCCATTTGCTATTTTCTATTTGCTGTTTCCTGTTTGCTGTTTTCCATTTGCTGTTTTTCTATTTCCGCCCGAGATGCCTCCCTATGCGCTCGACAAATACATCCTCCAGGGTCGTCTCCCGCATTCCCGCTTCGGGTCCCGCCTCCTGCAGATAGCGGATTGCCTTGTCGCGGTCATGGAAAAAGCGGCTGGTGATTTTTTCTCCGGAGATATCGTCCACGGCAAACCGCCCGAGTTCCTCGATCAGCTGCTGCGGCGGAGCCACTGTGTCTATCTTCCCCCTGTCCATCAGGGCAACCCTGTCGCAGAGTGTCTGCGCCTCCTCCATATAGTGGGTAGTCAGCAGAACGGTCATGCCGGAGCTCTGAAGCTTCCGCAGCAACGCCCAGGTCTGCCGGCGGGACAGGGCATCCATGCCCGCAGTCGGCTCATCCAGAAGCAGGATATCCGGATCCGTCATCAGGGCACGGCAGATCATGAGTTTGCGTTTCATTCCGCCGGAAAGATGCCGCACCGTGCGGCGCCGGTATTCCAGAAGCCCTGTAAACTTCAACAGCTCCTCTGTTTTCTGACGGATCTGAGTGCGCTTCATAAAGTAGAGCCTGCCCTGGTATTCCATCACCTCTTCCATGGTCATATCCTGACGCATGGAATATTCCTGGGTGATCACGCTGATCCTGCGTTTTTCCCCCCTGGCGCGCCGGTCCAGTGCTTTCCCGTCCAGGAGGATCCTGCCTTCCGTTGGCAGAAGGACCGTTGAAAGCATGCTGATGGTCGTGGTTTTACCTGCTCCGTTGGGACCCAGAAGGCCGAAGAATTCCCCGTCGCGTATCTCCAGATCAATATGGTCCACCGCCGTAAAATCTCCGAACTTCTTTGTCAGTCCCTGCATCTCAATCATTGCCAGTCCCTGCTTTCCCGACTGTATCCCGGCTTACAGGAATGCATCCCTGCTTACCGGATCGTATCCCGCTTATCGGATTGTATCCCGCTTATCGGATCGTATCCCGCTTATCGGATTGTATCCCGGCTTTCCGAACCGCGTCCCCGCTCTCCGGCTCCCGTTCTCTGACAGCGCTTTACGCGAACACTTCTTCCGCAAAATGCACTGTCGCCATGGCATCCGGCGCATAGCAGTCCGCTCCGATGGCATCCGCATATTCCTGTGTCATGACCGCGCCGCCGACCACGACTTTGGTATCTTCCTTTTTTTCACGGAGCAGGCGTATGGTCTCCTCCATGCTGACAACCGTCGTCGTCATAAGGGCGCTGAGTCCGACGAGCCGGATTTCCTCCCGCAGGGCGGTCTCCACGATTGTCTCAGGGGCAACATCTTTGCCCAGGTCAAGGATATCAAAGCCATAGTTTTCCAGCATGACTTTGACAATGTTTTTCCCGATGTCGTGGATATCACCCTTGACCGTTGCCAGAATGATCCTGCCCTTGCTCTCGCGCTTTTCGTCCTGCATGGACTCCTTGATCACTTCAAAGGCAGCCTTTGCCGCCTCTGCGCTCATGAGCAGCTGGGGAAGGAAAACCGTCCCTTTTTCAAAGCCTTTTCCGACTATATCCAAAGCGGGAATCAACTCGCGGTTGATGATTTCCAGAGCCGGAATTCCGTCTTTTAAAAGCACGCGGGCAGCATCCGCGGCGCTCTTGGCCATTCCCCTGCCTATGCTCTCGCCCAGGGGCATGGAATCGCCCGCCCCCCTTGCTGACGCCGTTTTTGACACAGAACCGTCGGGGGATCCTGTGCCTGCACCGGTCTGTGCCGCGGCTCCTGCCGCCGCGCCCGCTGTCGCTGCATTCCCTTCTGCCGGAGCCGCTGTTACGGTTGTCCGCTGCGCATTGGCATAGGCCTCAATATAGCCCATGCACTGGGGATCCATGTCAGAGAGCGCCAGAAAAGCGCGGTAGGCGCACATCATGTCCTCGTTCCCGGGGTTCATGATCGCGCAGGACAGGCCCATCTGCATGGCCATAGTCAGAAAATGGGCGTTGATCACAGATCTCTGCGGAAGACCGAAAGAAATATTGGAAACTCCCAGGATCGTGTGACCGTGCAGCTCGTCCCGCACGCGGCGCAGGGTCTCGAGCGTGACAAGGGCTCCTCTGGTATCGGAGGAAATGGTCATGGCAAGACCGTCGATCACGACGTCCTCGCGGGGCACACCGTAGCGGTCTGCCGCCTCATAGATCTTTTTGGCGATGGCGACGCGTCCATCAGCCGTATCCGGGATTCCGTCCTCGTCCAGCACCAGGCCGACGACCACTCCGCCGTATTTCTTAACCAGCGGAAAAACGGTTTCCATGCTCTCCTGTTTGCCGTTTACGGAATTGACCATGGGTTTTCCGTTGTACAGACGCATCCCGCGCTCCATGGCCACAGGGTCTGATGTATCGATCTGAAGGGGCAGGGCAATGATGCTCTGCAGACGGGTGACCACGGTCTCCATCATCTCCGGCTCATCGATCTCCGGAAGCCCGACATTGACGTCCAGAATGTGGGCGCCGCTGTCCTCCTGGTTGAGGCCCTCCGTCAGGATATATTCAATATTCTTCTCCCGCAGTGCCTCCTTGAATTTCTTCTTTCCGGTGGGGTTGATCCTCTCCCCGATGATGACCGGCTTTCTGCCGATCTCCACCGCCTGTGAAAAAGAGGAGACAACGGTGCGGTGTTTGGGAGTATTGGGAACAAAGGAGATTCCGCTTGTCTCATTTATTTCGCGGGCTCCCTGCTCTCCGTTTCCGTTTTCTTCTTTCCCTTTCTCAGAGTTCTCAGGGCACTGCGTCCCTCTGACACACTCCACGGTCCTGCGGATGTGTTCGGGGGTAGTGCCGCAGCAGCCTCCGACCGCCTGCACACCCATGGCGGCAATTTTTTTCATCCAGGAAGCAAATGTCTCAGGATCGACGTCATAGACTGTGGCGCCGTTTTCCGTGCGGGGAAGGCCGGCGTTGGGATTGACCAGGATCGGCACGGACGCCACTTCTGTCATGCGCTGTACGATCGGGATCATCTGCTCCGGCCCCATGCCGCAGTTGACGCCGATGCCGTCGACACCCAGACCCTCCAGCATGGCAACTGTGGAATCCACAGTTCCTCCGGTCAGAAGCTTCCCGCTGCCGTCATAGACATTGGTGATCAGGACAGGCAGGCTGCAGTTCTCCTTTGCCGCCAGCACAGCCGCCTTGGATTCGTAGCTGTCACTCATGGTCTCGATCAGGACCAGATCGGCACCGGCAGCCGCTCCTATACGAACGACTTCCCCGAAGAGCTCCACAGCTTTTTCAAAAGGCAGGTCTCCCAGAGGCTCCAGCAGCCTCCCGGTCGGTCCGATATCCAGGGCGATGTATGCGTCCTCGCGGCCTGTCCTTCTGCGGGCTTCCGCTGCCAGGCTCACTGCCGCCTCGACGATCTCCCGGAGTTCTCCGTGCTCCCCGTCTTTTCCTTCTTTTCCTTCTTTGCCGTCCGCCTTCCCGCCGTCCCCGGGACCCGGAAACTTCAGCGCGTTGGCTCCGAAAGTATTTGTATTGAAAATATCACAGCCTGCTCTCAGATAACCGCAGTGCAGGTCGATAATGTCCTCCGGGCGGGAGAGATTCCACCTCTCCGGGAGTTCTCCCCCTTTGAGGCCTTTTCCCTGCAGGATCGTTCCTGTTCCGCCGTCAAAAAAGAGCCACTCTTTCCCCAGACGCTCCAGAAGAGGGCGCCTGGCCTGGCCCTTATTATTTTTATCAAATACTGATGTGTTAGTCATATTTGTGGTTATGACCTCCTGTTCACAAACATGTATGATCAAAGCTACGCGCTGTTCCGCGCGTCCCGCGCTCTCACAGCGCTCCACACATTCGCATTCCCGCCCGCCCCGCGGCAGGCGCGTCCCGCGCTGGCGCTGCTTTTTTTACAACCTTGAAAATGCGCACCCGGCGGCTTTTGAACACACTTCACAGCCATGGAGCACGCATTTCTCATCCCGGCGGGACAGGCCGATGACGGCCGTCACGGATTTGGAAGGCATCATGAGCATACTCTCTGTGAGCGAGACGCCGATTTCCTTCTGAATGCGCAGGATCCGGGCAAAGTCACTCTGATAAGACAGTGAAAAATCTCCATAGCCCGGAGAAAAGCGGGGTCTGCAGAAGAGGCCTTCTTTTGCCGCCTCCTGAATGATCCTGCTGTTGACTTCATCACTCCAGGTTTCGATCATGGCAGCCGCTGCCGCCTGATAGATCACAGCCCGGCTCATCCGGTTGACGCTGGCCCGCGCGATCAGACGGTCCGGTCCTATTCCCAGGGTGGCAGCCATCAGGTACACGCTGTCACATCCCCGCAGATTCACTGAGAGACTGCGGCTGCGGATTTTCATGCCGGCAATCTGCAGAAGCTGCGCCTGTTCCTGTCCGCGGATAAGGGACTCTTCTATTCTTTCAATCTCAAACCGGCGGAATACAAATCTGGGGGTGACAGCCTGCCTGAGTTCCTCCAGACAGCTCTCCACTGCCTCTGCAACCGCGGCGTCCGGAGTACTGCCCCTATAGCCCAGATACCGGTAGATTTCTCTTCTGTTAACATCGCCCATGGTTTTGGTCCATGAGTTATGTCCAAGGCTATCGCCCATGGTTTCAGCCCCAGATAGCCGAAAGGCTGCCCTGGATCATAGACGCGATCTCGGGTTTGTTCATAGTATACACATGGATGTGTCCCACTCCGTTTGCGATCAGGTCGATAATCTGCTCCGCCGCATAGACTACGCCTGCCTGCTTCATACCCTGGGGGTCATCGCCGAACCGGTCCACCATGGCGCGGAAGCGATGAGGAATGGTCGCTCCGGAGAGGGCTACGCTTCGCTTGACCTGGACGGGATTGGTGATCGGCATGATTCCCGCCACGACCGGGACCTCAATGCCCGCCTCGCGGATCCTGTAAAGGAAGCTGTACATAGTCGAATTGTCAAAAAACATCTGGGTCGTCAGGAAATCGCATCCAGCGTCCACTTTTTCTTTGAGATGGATGATATCTTCGGACTGGCGCTCGCATTCCACATGTCCCTCGGGGTAGCAGGCTCCTCCGATACAGAAGTTGTCGTCGATCGACTTAATATCATAAATCAGCTGGGAGGCATGATCGTAATCAAAAACAGTGCGTCCTTCCGCGGGAATATCACCGCGCAGAGCCATAATATTTTCAATTCCGTTCTCTTTATAAGTGTGAATCATTTTCCGGACAGTCTCTTTGGTGGAAGACACACAGGTGAGGTGAGCGAGAACGTTCGTACCGTATTTCTGCTGCAGATCCGCCGCGATCCGGGTCGTATACCTGCTGGTTCCGCCGCCTGCCCCATAGGTCACACTCATGAAATCCGGCCGCAGGGCAGCGATCTGTTCAGTCGCCTTCTCAACCGAGCTTATGCCGGCATCTGTCTTTGGCGGAAAGACCTCAAAGGATAATGTGACTTCTTTATGGTTCAGGATATCAATGATTTTCATGACAATAGAGTTCTCCCTTCGTTATTCTCACGAAATAGTGCTTTCTCCCGTTTTATTTAAAGTGTCTGTTCGTTTAAGTGTTTTTTCGGATAAGCGGTTTTCGCATAAATGTTTTTTTACATTAGTATTTTTCTGTCTGTTTTCCCGGCTCGCTGCGCAGATCCTTATTCCAGCTTTTTCAGGAGTTCTTCCGCTGACAGCAGCTGCTCCTCGCCGGAGTTTTTCGCTCTGGAAGTGTCAAATATAAAGGAAATACCGTCCCGGTATCCGCTTCCGGATACTCTTCCGCCGTCCCAGATATAGTCGTAGGACTCTCTTCCTTTCTCGTCATACTGTACACGGGCAAAGGAGTCGTTTCCGTAATAGCCCTGGACGGAGAGCCGCAGCTTTCCTCCTGTGATGCTGTAGATCGAATCGTAGTGAAGGTTTTCGACGCCGGAGGCGCTGAGCAGCAGGTTCTCGTATTCGAGATAGAGGAAGTCCCTGCGGTTGAGCCAGGTCTCGTTCAGAGTTCCGCTCCTGTAGACCACCACTGTGGTGCCCTTTGCCGAGGTCGCCCCCACCTGTACCAGTTCCGGAACACGGTCGTCATTCAGATGGATCAGCGCGAATCCGTCATATTCCTTTTCGTCCAGATTCCGGATATGATCCGCGAAAGCTTCTTTCCAGGATTTGTATTTTTTGTCCTTTCCGTCTGTTTTTCCGGTCAGATAGGCAGTGATGTTGGAAATGTTGAGCGTCTCCACGTCATCATTGACATGCCTGGTCTTTTTCTCTTGCAGAGAAGGGGCACTGTCCTTGCGGCCCTCATAGACCCTGGCCTCTGTCAGCTCTCCGCCCTTTCTGCCGTCCTCTCCGACTTTCGTATAGGTGCAGACCGTGAGGATGTCCGTAAAGCCGTCCTTATTGTAATCGGTAAAATCGACTGCCTCCACGCCCCTGAAGATGCGGTCGGATCTGATGTTATCCTCTTCCATATCTTCGAGGACCGCCAGCAGCCCAACACCCTGAGCCAGGGTAAAACTGACGTCAGCCTTGGGGTCAACGCTTGTGTCCGGATAGACAGGGGCAAAAAATACTTCTCCTAAGGGAGCCAGTTCTGCCCTGTAGGACTGCGCCTCGATCAGATTTTTCTGAACCCAGAGAATATTGGAGCAGAACTGCCAGCCTTCGTCCGTCTTTTTGAGCAGGGCCTCATAGACCGGCTTGTAACGGGCGCTCTTTTCTGTCTCATCCGCATTCTTCCCTGAAGGATCCTCTGCCGCAGCTGAGGCAGCTTCCGCTTCCGGCTTTTTCCCTGCCGACGTTTTCCCGGACGAGGCTTTTCCTTCCTCCGCTCCTTTTTCCAGGTCTTCTCCGTCAGACTTCTTCGAAGTATCTTCAGCTTCTTTTTTCTTGTCTTTTCCGTCGGCCTTCTCCGAATCATTCCCGGATTCTTTTTCCGGATCTTTTCCGCCGTCTTTTTCTGCTGAAGGCGCCATATATGCCGGCAGGTCATCTGTCAGCTCATAGTGAACAATGCACTTGTCTCCGCCGGTCCATGCGTCAGAGCACTTTATATACATCTGATTGCTGTCGCCGTGCACCAGATACCAGGCCTTGTATCTTCCGATGTGAACCCAGGATCCCTCTGTGTCCAGCTTGCGGTTTGACTCTTCATATGTGATCCCTGCCTTGCGGTTAAGCAGGTCATCGATCTGCTCTTCTGTCACTTTGGTGACCGGTATATTAGTATCTTTGACAGGACTTCTTTCATAGAGAAGCTCTTTCTCTTTTTTATCAAGCTTTTCCTGTTTAAATCCCGCGCCGGCATAAAAGACCTGATTGAGGTCAATATCGGCAGGCTCCTCATAGGTGGAATGCAGAAAACCGTAGCTGCTGCTCTCATTGAGATATTCCTCCAGAGCGGCAAGATCTTCCGCGCCCATTTCTTTCAGCTTCCCCAGCCGGTCCACTGATGCCGTCTGTTCCTGTTCTGCCGCGCCGCGGGAGCCTCCTGTGGCCGCCCCTGCAGAAGATGAAACTGATCCGGAGGATTTATCCTCCCCGCTTCCCTCCTGCGGCTGCTGGTCCCCGCGGTTTTCCTGCCCAGGGCTGTTTCCCGCTGTCATACCGGACGAAGGTCTGCCTTGTCCGAACAGAGGAGTATCAGCCTCCTGTTCGCCCGGCTCCGGGCCGCAGGAAGTCAGCAGGCAGGCGGCCGCAAAGATGAATAAACAGCGAGCAAGCGGCCGCAAAGACGGATATGCCCGCATATCCGGTCTTGCGGACATTTGCGAGCGCCCACACATGAGTACAGAGCAACGCAAGGCCGCCAAAGCGGCCGAAGCGGGGCGGGGTACGAATGTGTGGAGCATTGCGGGAGCGCCAGAGCGCGGAGCAATGCGTAGTTTATTCATGCATGTCCGCGAGCG
>JBGUNJ010000119.1:0-12935 GCA_045117315.1 Lachnospiraceae bacterium
ATCCCTTGACGAAGAATAAACGCTCCGGCACACCAATGGTGTGCCGGATGCAGCATGCCATTGATTTTTTCTATTTTAAATTGATAAATAATCTGTCAAATAATATTGATTTTTCGGATTGAGTCTGTCACAATATGGTATTATTGTATACATGTTATCCGCGCGGATTTGCTCACGGCTTTCTAAGCAGCCGGAGCGTGGATCCGGAGTTCGTCTTTTCGGTTTTTGAGTGTTTTGCCGGATAGAAAGAACAGGGCGTATGTCAGTGAAACGGCACAAAGTCTGCCCGAATCCGTACAATCACGCATCGTGAATATGATAGTATTTTTACAGAACTTCTTTATCGGAGTTTTGGATCGGAACCTGATATCTTCAAGATAAAAATGTATTCAGAGTAGGAGGAAAACATGTTCAGGATTCTTAAAAAGGAAAATCTTGCTCCGAACATCTTTCTGATGGACGTGGAGGCCCCCAGGATCGCAAAGAATGCGCTTCCCGGCCAGTTCCTGATCGTTCGTGTAGATGATGATGGAGAGAGAGTGCCGCTGACAATCTGTGATTATAATCCGGCAGACGGCACTGTACAGATTGTATTCCAGGTGGTCGGCGGAGAGACACAGAGAATGTCTCAGCTGAATGAAGGCGACAGTTTCCACGATATCGTAGGACCTCTTGGAAAACCTTCCGATCTCACAGAACTTCCTATCGAGGAACTTAAGAAAATGAAAATCTGCTTCATCGCAGGCGGTGTCGGAACTGCTCCTGTCTACTGCCAGCTGAAGTGGCTTCACAATAACGGCGTGACCGTCGACTGCATCCAGGGTGCCAAGACAAAGGACATCATCATCCTCGAAGATGAGATGCGCGCTGTCTCAAACCTTCATATCTGCACGGATGACGGCTCCTACGGCATCAACGGTAATGTCACGGTCGCACTGCAGAAGCTGTATGATGACGGCATGCGTTTTGACCGCGTCGTCGCGATTGGCCCCATGATCATGATGAAGTTCGTATGTCTCCTGACCAAAAAGCTTGGCATCGAGACCATCGTCAGCATGAACCCCATCATGGTCGACGGCACCGGTATGTGCGGCGCCTGCCGCCTGATGGTAGGCGATAAAGTCCAGTTTGCATGTGTGGACGGTCCCGAGTTCGACGGCCACCTCGTAGATTTCGACCAGGCTATGCAGCGTTCCCGCATGTATGCAACAGAAGAGGGGCGTCTGTTCCTTCGCGCGAAGGAAGGCGACACCCACCACGGCGGCTGCGGAAACTGCAACTGATCCATGGATTTAAGGAAGAGCTCTCGAATATACAAGGAAGGAAAAGACTATGGCAGCAAATATGATGGTTAAAGTCCCGGTCCGTGAGCAGGATCCCAAAGTCCGTGCCACAAATTTCAAAGAAGTATGTCTGGGATACAATAAAGAAGAGGCGGAAGCCGAAGCGGCAAGATGCCTGAACTGCAAGAATCCCCGCTGTGTCCAGGGCTGCCCTGTTTCTATCGACATCCCCGGATTTATTCAGAAGGTTAAAGAAAGCGATGTGAAGGGCGCTTACGATGTGATCAGCCTTTCCTCCGCGCTTCCCGCTGTCTGCGGACGTGTATGTCCCCAGGAGTCCCAGTGTGAAGGCGTCTGCGTGCGCGGTATCAAGGGCGAAGCCGTCTCCATCGGCAAGCTGGAACGCTATGTCGCCGACACTGCACGCGAGATGGGCATCAAGCCCTCCACTGACGCGGCTCCCAAGGGCAAAAAGGTCGCGATCATCGGCTCCGGCCCGTCCGGACTTACCTGCGCAGGCGACCTGGCCCGCATGGGTTATGATGTCACTATTTTCGAAGCCCTGCACAAGGCAGGCGGCGTTCTGGTCTACGGTATCCCCGAGTTCCGTCTTCCCAAGGATGCGGTAGTGGAGAAGGAGATCGAGAACGTCAAGGCACTGGGTGTCAAGATCGAGACCGACTGTGTCATCGGCAAATCCACCACTGTCGACGCCCTGATGAAGGAAGAGGGATTTGACGCTGTCTTTATCGGATCCGGCGCCGGTCTTCCCAAATTCATGCACATCCCCGGCGAGCAGGCCATGGGTGTCTTCTCCGCAAATGAATACCTGACCAGAAGCAATCTGATGAAGGCTTTCAGCGATGACTCCAGAACCCCGATCATGAAGCCCAAAAAGGCTGTCATCGTCGGCGGAGGCAACGTCGCAATGGATGCCGCCAGAACAGCCCTGCGTCTGGGCGCCGAGACCCATATCGTCTACCGCAGAAGCGAAGAGGAACTGCCCGCAAGACGTGAGGAAGTTCTCCACGCCAAAGAAGAAGGTATCGTTTTCAATCTTCTGACCAATCCCGTTGAAATCCACGCGGATGAAAAGGGCTGGGTCAAGGGAATCACCTGCCTGCGCATGGAACTTGGCGAGCCCGATGCCTCCGGCAGACGCAGCCCTGTCGAGATCCCCGGCTCCGAGTTCTATATCGAATGCGACGCGGTCATTATGTCCCTGGGCACTTCCCCCAACCCTCTGATCGCTTCCACGACCCAGGGTCTGGACATCAATCGCCGCAAGTGCATCGTTGCAAACGAAGAGAACGGCCAGACCTCCAAGGAAGGCGTCTTCGCGGGCGGTGACGCCGTCACAGGCGCAGCGACTGTCATTCTGGCCATGGGCGCCGGCAAGGCAGCCGCAAAGGGAATCGACGAGTACCTGTCCGGGAAAGCCTGATATAAAAGACAGGGGTCCGGAAAAGCCTGATCAGCAGGCATGACCGGCCAAGTGATAATTGCTTCATTCATGTATTCAGACCCGCCTCTCTTTTCCCCCAATACAGAAACGGGAAATAAGCGGGGCAGTCCACATCTGATCTGTTCCCCGGTGCGGTATGATTCCGCATCGGGGCTTTTTTACCTGACGGGGCTTTTCTATGACACGGCCCGAGTAATGAAGCAATATTATCCTTGCATGCAGGACATAGTTTTACTATTATAGGGAACAGTGATTTACATTGTTTTTACCTGACACTGCCCGGAAGGGGCTTTTGAGTTCAGAGAGGAGCTATATGGAAAAAGAACTGGATTTCAGCGCTGAAATCCAAAGAGATATTTTCGGAATGCAGGATTCTTATGTGCGCAAAATAGAAAAAGAGCTGCAGGTCAGCATCGTCTCCCGCAACGGTTCCATGAAAGTGATCGGAGAAGAGGAAAATGTCGAGGCTGCCGTTGTCCTTCTTGAGGACATGGCCGGCCTGTCGGAACATGGATCTGCCGTCACTTCCCAGCAGGTGGACTACGCGCTTGAGATGAAGGGCGAAGCGGAACCCGGCATGCTTCAGAAGATGGACAGTGATATCATCTGCCACACTGTGAGCGGAAAGCCTGTGCGGCCCAAGACAGTCGGACAGCAGCGTTACATCAACGCCATCCGGGACAACCTGATCGTCTTCGCCAACGGACCCGCGGGAACCGGTAAAACTTTTCTGGCTATGGCTATGGCCATCACCGCCTTCATGAACGGTGAGGTGGAGCGCATCATCCTGACCCGCCCCGCGATCGAAGCGGGTGAAAAGCTGGGATTCCTGCCCGGAGATCTTCAGAGCAAAGTAGATCCTTACCTCCGTCCTCTCTACGACGCGCTTTACCAGATTATGGGAGCCGAAAAATTCCAGGCAAATATGGAGAAAGGCCTGATCGAGGTCGCTCCCCTGGCCTACATGAGGGGGCGTACTCTGGACAATGCTTATATCATCCTGGATGAGGCGCAGAACACGACACCCGAACAGATGAAGATGTTCCTCACCCGTTTCGGTTTCGGCTCACACGCCGTGATCACGGGCGATGCCTCCCAGAAAGACCTTGCCCCGGACAGACGCTCGGGCCTGGATGTGGCTATGGCTGTCCTGAAAAATGTGGACGGTATCCGCTTCATCACACTGGATGCCCGCGATGTCGTCCGTCACCCGCTCGTTCAGAAGATCGTCAAAGCCTATGAAGACTATGAACTGGCCGCCGCCCGAAGGAGCAGAGAGCGCCAGGATCATCCGGCCGGGACCAATGCAGGTCCGGGTCCGGGAGAAGGCAGACGCGGCAGATTCGACAATCGCAATGAGAACCGGAATGAAAGCCGGGGTGACCGGGCCGACAGAGGCGGTCACGACAGGTCCAGGAGAAAGCAGTGAAGACCTGTCGAAGATTTCTTTTTTATAAAGTGTAAAACTGCAGAGGACTGACACTGGTTTTTTCTCTAAACAGTTTTTTCCTGAACATTTTTAAATATTTTCTTTTAACCGGTTTTTTCTTTCAACTGTTTTTTCTTTACAGAGCTTTGCTTTGAACAGGTTTTTCAGACCGGAACGGGAATTAAATAATGGAATATACACTGGAAGCCGAGATCCTCACCGAGGGTCCGGACGGAAAAAAATTTGATTTTGACGCCGCGGAACTTGCGGAACGTGTCTGCGGCGCGGTACTCCGCTCGGAGGGCTGCCCCTACGACGCAGGGGTTTTTCTGCTCGTGACAGACCCGGATGAAGTCCATCGCATGAATCTGGAATATCGCGGCATAGACAGGACTACGGATGTACTGTCTTTTCCGGCGGTTCCTTTTGAGCGGGAGAGCGATTTCTCCGCAGTGGAAGAAAGCGAATCGGATTATATTGACCCGGATACCGGCTTACTGCAGCTGGGCGACATCGTGATCAATGCCCATCGTGTCTGGGAACAGGCAGCGGAATACGGCCACAGTGTCCGCCGTGAGTTTGCTTTCCTGACAGCCCACAGCATGTATCATCTGTGCGGCTACGATCATATGACTCCTGAAGAAGCCCGCCGCATGGAAGAAAAGCAGGAGAATATTCTGGGACAGCTCGGCATTCCCAGGGAATGATGGCAGGCCTCAGCAGCAGATGACTGTATTAAACACACACGGAATCAGAATCATGAAAGAAAGAGAAGCGGGACAGGTTGCCGTCATCGGCGGCGGTGCGTCGGGCTGTCTGGCGGCCATTGCAGCCGCCCGTGCCGGATGCACCGTATTTTTATTGGAAAAAAATGAAAAGATCGGCAAAAAGCTGTATGCGACCGGCAACGGAAAATGCAATCTAACCAATTTACATATAGACGGAACCTGCTATCACTCCTCGTCGGGAGATTTTTGCGGCAGCCGGGTCATGGAAATGCTGGAACGTTTTTCCCGCGATGATCTGGTCCGTTTTTTCAGTGACCTTGGCGTACCTGTCCATGAGCGGGACGGCTATGTCTATCCCAGGACCGACCAGGCGGAAACCGTCGTGAGGGCTCTGGAAAAATGTATGCGGAATCTTGGGGTTCATGTGATGACCGGTACAAAAGTATGCAGTATCGGGAAGACAGAAGAGTCCGGTCTTTTTCGGATCAGCTATGAAAGTTCCGTTCCCTCAGACAGCCTCCCTGCCGCAAAGGCTTCTCAAGCGGCCGCTTCAGCCGTCAGGAACCGGGAGAAAGAGTTTTTTTCCGATAGGACTCAGGGGAATAAGGCTGTTTCCGGCAAAAACCGGGGGAAAGAGTCTTTTTCCGGCAGAAACCGTGGGAAAAAGATTTTTTCCGGAAGCAGAAGCGAAGAGAAACGAAGAGGTCAGGCTCCCATGGCGGGGGGGAAACTCCTGCAGGGGATGATTGACTGTGACTGCGTCATCCTCTGTACCGGAGGGCTGGCAGGGCCTTCTTTTGGCTGTGACGGCGACGGGTATGGAATGGCCAGGGCCTTTTCCCATCACGTCACTCCTCTCTATCCGGCTCTCACACAGCTCGTCTGTGACTGTCCCTGGCTGAAACGCGCGGCAGGCGCCCGATGCCATGCATCTGTCTGCCTTGTGGACAGCAGAGGAAATATGATCGGCAGTACTCTCGAGGATGGCGAAGTGCAGATGACTGATTACGGCATCTCGGGAATCCCCGTCTTCCAGGTCAGCGGCAGGGCCGCCCGGATCCTGGATATGGGAGAGGCGCTGTATGCCCGTATCGATTTCCTTCCGGAATTTACACAGGAGCAATTTGAAAAAGAAACAGCCGCAAGGCTTATTGAAAACAGGGATCAGATGCTCTCGGATCTTCTGCTGGGACTGGCTCACCGGAAGGTGATCGATTTTCTCCTCGCGTCAGAGGGGCTTCAGGCTGAAATGAAGGCCAGAAGGCTGTCTGATGAAGAGCTGGCCGGTCTGATCAGAAAACTGCGCGCCTTCGACCTCAGGGTCACAAATGTGCGGTCCTTTGAAAACGCGCAGGTGACCTGCGGCGGAGTCCCTCTTTCAGAGGTAAGTGACGGCTTTGAATCTGTCTGCTGCCCCGGATTGTATCTGGCAGGGGAACTGCTGGATGTGGACGGAAGATGCGGGGGGTATAACCTGCAGTGGGCCATGTCATCAGGATACCAGGCGGGATCCGCGGCGGCGCAGTATTCCCAACGGAAATTGCTTTAATGGAGAGCGGGCCGCGCGAAGCAGCGCAGCATTAAACATCACAGTGCGAAACAGCACAGCGCGAAACAGCGCGGAGCGAAACAGCACAGCGCTCCATGTATTCACAGTTCACCCTTTATTTCACCCAGTCAAGAAGGTTCAGCATGATCAGAATCTCACAGATCAAGCTTCCATGCGGACATTTCCAGGGAGCTCTCGAAGAAAAAATCAGAAAAACCCTGCGAACCGGAAGCCGAAGTCTGAATTTTAAAATCGTCAGACATTCCATAGATGCCCGCAAAAAGCCGCAGCTTCTGGATATTTTCACTGTGGATGTGAAAACGGGCATGAAGCCCAAAGAAGAGGCCTCTCTGGTAAGGAGACTGAAAAACAAAAATGTCATCATCAGTCCGGGTTCCGCTTACCGCTTTCCCGGTCCGGGAACTGAAAAGCTTCAGCACAGGCCGGTCATCATTGGCGCCGGTCCGGCAGGTCTTTTCTGCGCCCTCTTCCTCTCAGAACGCGGGTACCGCCCTGTCCTGCTCGAGCGGGGCAGAAGAATGGAAGAACGCACGGAAGACGTTCTCAAATACTGGGAGACAGGAGTATTGGACCCTCTCTCGAATGTCCAGTTCGGAGAGGGCGGTGCCGGTACTTTTTCAGACGGAAAGCTCAATACCCAGATCAATGACAAGACGGGACGTTCGGACCAGGTCCTGAGAATCTTCACGGAAAACGGCGCCCCGGAATCCATTCTCTACGAGAGTAAACCCCACATAGGCACAGACCGACTGCGCCGGGTCATTCCCAATATCAGAAAAAGGATCGAGGCCGCCGGCGGGGAGGTCCGCTTCAACACAGTCTGCACAGAATTTGTATTTTCGGATCTTTCAGATGATAATGCAGGCGGTGAGAATACAGGTCTCCGCAGGCTCATGGGCATCCGAATCCGCACATCCGGCGACGACAGCGGCCCGTCTGACTTTATGCCTGCAGACGCCGTCGTCCTGGCCATAGGCCACAGTGCCAGAGACACCATGGAGGAGATATTCAGGGAAGGAATCCCCATGGAGCAGAAACAGTTCGCAGTGGGATTTCGCGTCGCGCATCACCAGCGTCTGATCGACCTAAGTCAGTACGGCATTTCCGACCCCGCAGAACTCGGGAAACTGGGCTTAAGCGCCTCGCCCTACAAACTGACTGCGCGCGCTTCTTCCGGAAGGGGTGTCTACTCCTTCTGCATGTGTCCCGGAGGATACATCGTCAACGCCTCATCGGAAGAGGGGCACGTGTGTGTCAACGGCATGAGTGACGAAAAGAGAGACAGCGGCTGGGCCAACAGCGCGGTCGTGATCACTGTCGGTCAGGAGGAATTCGGGGATCCACATGTGCTGGCCGGCATGAGATTTCAGCGTTCCCTTGAAAAAAAAGCTTTCCTGATGGGAAAAGGATCTGTCCCTGTACAGTCTTATTCCGAATTCCGGACAGAATACAATTCTGATTCCCATGACCGGGCACCTGCCGGATCAGCCTGCGATTCCAATGGCCACAGCGGAATTTTTCCCGGGAGGGCCGGCTTAAACGAGACCGGCAAAGACGGGACATGCTCATATACAGCCGGCTCGTATGAATCAGACAATGATAATGAGAATGGCGGCCAGGCCTTTGAAACACCATGGGCAAAGGGAAGATGCGTAAAAGCTCCTCTTCACAGCCTTCTGCCGGACCGGCTGACTGCGGATTTTATCGAGGGCATGGAAGAATTCGGAAAAAAGATAGAAGGCTTCAGCGGACCCGAAGCGGTCGTGGCGGGGATCGAGAGCCGGACCTCTTCTCCGGTCAGGATCACCCGCGGCAGCACGCTGGAATCTGTCGGTGTCCGGGGCCTTTATCCCTGCGGCGAAGGCGCAGGCTATGCCGGAGGAATCATGTCTGCCGCCATGGACGGCATGCGGGTCGCAGAGGCGATCGCGGCCAGATTCGCGCCTTTTTCATCAAAGGAGTGATGATGCCGCCGGCAAAATGATCTGTTACTTAAAAAACTTTTTAGAGAAAGTCTGATTCGGAAAAAACCGGATCCGGATAAAAGCTTTACAAGATACAGGATTTTAGAAGTTACAGGATTCAGAAGATACAGAATTTAAAAGATACAGAATTCAGAAGATACAGAATTCAGAAGATACAGAATCCAGAAGATACAGAATTCAGAAGATACAGAATTCAGAAGATACAAAATTCAGAAAGAGAGGCTTTGCAACTATCATGGAAAAGACTCAGTCCACATATACTGCCATGGATGACGATCTGGAAATCCTCGGAGATAAGATCACAGAACCTTCCGGGTCCGGAAACACAGCCCCGGGACATGCTGATGGTCTTCCTGAAGAGGAAGGACTCTGGCACGGAAATCAGAGGGATCAGGGCCACTCCTCCACTGATGCCGGCGAAAACATGTCCTACAGGGCCGGACTTCGCGATCGCAAAAGAATCGTTGTCAAAGTCGGTTCATCCTCTCTTCTGCATTCCGACACCGGAAGGCTTGATTACCACAAGATCGATGTCCTCGTGCGCGAACTGAGCGATCTGAAAAACCGGGGAAAAGATGTCATTCTGGTCAGCTCCGGCGCCACAGCAGTCGGTCGGGAAGTCATCCGCCGCACACATGCAGGCGCCACTCTGGCTGAGGACAGCCCGATCACAGTCAAACAGGCTTGTTCTGCCGTGGGGCAGGCCCGTCTGATGATGACTTATCAGCGCTTTTTTACAGATTACAATCAGATTTCCGGTCAGGTTCTGATGACCAAGAACACGATCGGAGATCCCTTAAGCAAATATAATCTCTGCAACACCTTCAATGAGCTGCTCAAGTTCGACGTGATCCCGATCGTCAACGAGAACGACTCCGTCGCCACTTATGAGTACTCTGTCGGTGACAATGACAACCTTTCCGCCATGGTCGCCTCCCTCATGAACGCGGACCTGCTCATCCTCTTATCCGACGTCGACGGTCTGTACACAGATGACCCCAGGGTAAATCCGGATGCGAAATTCATCGAATACGTGCCCAGGCTGGACGAGAACCTGATGAAGATGGCCAAGGGCACGACCGGCAGCAGCTCCGGTACTGGCGGAATGAGCACCAAGCTCCAGGCAGCCATGATCGCGACACAGAGCGGCTGTGACATGATTATTGTAAACAGCCGCCACATGAAGGTCATTCACGAGGTCGTGCAGGGTCGTAACTACGGAACTCTGTTCCGGGCGGATCCCAATCCGGATTTCGACCTCCAGGACCATCTGGAGTCCATGGACTGACCATATGGTTTTGTGCAGAGCCCGGACATATCCGTCTCTGCGGCCGCTTGCTCGCTGTTTATACTTGTGCCAATAGTCTCGTGTTCACAAGCACTTGTGAATAAACCCGCATTGCTTCGCGCCCTGGCGCTCCCGCAATGCTCCACACATTCGCACCCCGCCCCGCGGCGGCCGCCCTCGCGGCCTTGCGTTGCTCTGTGCGAATGTGTGGGCGCTCGCAAATGTCCGCAAGACCGGATATGCAGGCATATCCGTCTCTGCGGCCGCTTGCTCGCTGTTTATTCCCATTGTTTTTTACATACAGGCATTCCATTTAGAGATGTTTTGTGTTAAAGTATAAGCAGGATTTTCTGACCGGTTCCGGAAGTGTATTTTTAATTACACTTTGGGATGCCCGGATTTGTTTTCATAAGCCGAATGGCTGGGGAAAGGGCGTGCTAAATGACTGAGTATAAGGAAAAAGAACTTGATCTCTCCAGATACGGGTACGTACCGGGTGACAAATTTGTCGCCTATGTCTCTTCCTACACAAGGGCCGGCAAGAAGAAAGTCGGCATCCGCGTGTACGATGTCGATGTGGAGAAAGGAACCCTGTCCGAAAAGAGTGAGGTATCCATCACCAACTCCTCTTATGTGACCATCTCTCATAACGGCAAATTTCTGTATTCCATCACAGACTTCGGTGTTGAATCTTTCAAAATCGTCAGCGGCGGCAATCTGGAAAAACTGAACCGCGCCTCGATCAACGGCATGCGCGGCTCTCATCTGTCGACGGATTACACAGATCATTACCTCTTTGTGTGCAGCTACCACGACGGCAAGATTACCGTCCTGCGCATCAATGAAGACGGCAGTGTGGGCGAGATCACCGACGAGCTGTTCCTGAAGGGCCTGGGAAGCATTGCGGAGCGCAATTTCCGCCCCCATGTACAGTGTGTCAAGATGACCAGAGACAACAAATATCTGTGTGTCGCAGACCTGGGTATGGACCATGTCAATGTATATACCTTCAATCCAATCACCGGCAAGATCAAACAGTGCGCGGTCCTACACTCCGAGATGGAGTCGGCTCCCAGGCATCTCAAGTTTTCCAACGACGGACACTTCCTCTACGTCGTCCATGAACTCAAGAACCTGATCGATGTCTATTTCTACCAGGAGATCAACGGAGTTCCGGATTTCGAAAAGATCCAGACCGTCCCCACACTCAACGATTATCACGCAACCGGTTCTGCCGCCAGCGCGCTCAACTTCTCCTCGGATTTCAAATATCTGATCAGTTCAAATGCAGGTGACAATTCCGTTGTTATTTTCAGCATAGATCCGGACAACGGATATCTGACAAAGGTTCTGTGCCTGCCGATCAGCGGCGAATATCCCAAGGATGCGGCCCTGTTCCCCGATGACAAGCATCTGGTCAGTCTCAACCATGAGTCGGATACCATGACATTCTTCGCTGTGGATATGGAGAAAAAGACCATTATCATGTCTGCCAAGGAAATCAAGGTGGACAAGCCGAACTGCATCATTTTCCACAAGCTGCTTCCGGATCAGCTCTGATCCGTTCGCTATATGCTCCCGGTCACGAACAGGGCATATATATTCAAGTGATGACATGAATCCGCAGGAGGGATCCGGTGACAGATCCCTCCTGTTTTTTATGACACGGCCCGCGTAATGTATTTTACACCTTGCGGCGGACGCGGGACGGTCGGGGGTGGTAAAGGGCGGCGTTGCCGTCTCTACCCTATTGACACGGCCGGGGACACAGTCCGGCGGAAGAGCGGCAGAGATCTGCCAGGCCTCCGCTGCTTCATTCATCCGAAATATTTTTCAGGAGATTCAAATGTACGAAGTCTTAAAACAGGAAGGACGAGCCAAACGCGCCCGTCTGAATACCGTCCACGGCCAGATCGAGACCCCGGTCTTCATGAATGTGGCTACAGCCGCCGCCATAAAAGGCGGTCTCTCCTCCGATGATCTCAGAAGCATACGCACACAGGTCGCTCTCTGCAACACATATCACCTGCATGTGCGTCCCGGTGACGCACTGGTGCGGAAAATGGGAGGTCTTCATCATTTCATGAAGTGGGACCGGCCCATACTGACGGATTCGGGTGGATTTCAGGTCTTCTCCCTGGCCGACCTGCGCAGCATCAAGGAAGAGGGGGTTACATTCAGGTCCCATATCGACGGACACAAGATTTTCATGGGGCCTGAAGAGAGCATGCGGATCCAGTCCAATCTGGGCTCTACGATCGCCATGGCCTTCGATGAATGCGCCCCGGCCCTTGCCGACCGGGATTATGTCACAAGATCGGTGGACAGGACCACCAGATGGCTGGAGCGCTGCAGGGTCGAGATGAAGCGCCTGAACGGACTCGAGGACACTGTGAACAGGCAGCAGCTGCTTTTCGGGATCAATCAGGGCGCGGTCTACAATGATGTGCGCACAAATCACGCGAAGCGGATCACTGAGATGGAACTGGACGGCTACGCCATCGGCGGGCTGGCCGTGGGAGAAACTCATGAGCAGATGTATGATGTTCTGGACCACACTGTCCCGCACCTTCCCGTCGATAAGCCGACTTATCTGATGGGCGTCGGAACTCCTGAGAATATTCTGGAGGCCGTGGACCGCGGGATCGATTTCTTTGACTGTGTCTATCCCAGCCGCAACGGCCGTCACGGCAACCTTTACACGAAATACGGCACTCTTCATATCAAGAGCGCCCGCTATGCGGAGGACGACCGCCCGATCGAAGAGGACTGCGGATGCCCCGTCTGCAGGGGAGGCTACTCAAGAGCCTATCTCCGCCACCTCTACAAGGCTCAGGAAATGCTGGGCATGCGCATGGGTGTGCTGCATAATCTCTATTATTATAACCATCTGATGGAGCAGATCCGCGATTCCCTGGACAAGGGAGAGTTCGCGGAATTCAAAAAGGACGCGATCGACAAAATGCACATGGGAGAGGGCTGAATGACCCTTTTGACACGATTCCTTTTGCTCACTGCAGATATCCCGGTCTGACCCGTATAAGGGAGCCCGGCTGACAAAATCTGCTTTACCTGTGTTTACACGCAAAAAGCCCCGCAAAGTACAGACCCCCTCGAATTCGAGGCGTTTTTGCGCGATTTTCAGCGCAAAAACCCGAGTGGAACGGCGTTCGCCCCATTCGCGAAG
>JBGUNJ010000120.1:0-6444 GCA_045117315.1 Lachnospiraceae bacterium
GACGACTCCCGTCGCAGTCACTGTTGCAATTTTGGCATTGCCGGTTTTCCATGTGACTGCCTTGTTATCTGCGTTAGTCGGAGCCGCCGTCGCCTTCAGGGTGACAGTTTTTCCTTTATTCACTGCAATCTGTGTCTTGTTGAGCGTGAGCTTTGTGACAGGCTGTCTGACTGTGATCCTGCATGTCGCCTTTACTCCGCTTCCATCCTTTGCAGTCGCAGTGATGACAGCTGTTCCTTTACTGATTCCCTTGACCAGCCCCGCACTGGTGACTGTTGCTACTTTGGTGTCAGAACTGGTCCAGGTAACAGCCTTGTTTTTAGCTGAAACGGGTTCTGCCTCCGCCTTTAATGTCAGGGTCTTGTCCTTCATGATAGAAGCGCTTGTTTTGCTCAGTATAATCTTCGTCACAAGCTGATCTGTGCCTGCATCCTTTTCCCACTGCTGACGGTAAGCCTGTACAGCTGTGCTCTTCTCTCCCCCTTTCAGTGTAAAACCGGAGATTGTTTTTTGCTCCCACTGATAGCTTTCATCACTCCAGAACAGAGCATATCCAAATGCTTTCTCCCCGATTTCTGTCAATGTATCTGAAAGAGTCAAAGTCTTAAGATTCGGACAATCATCAAATGCTTCCCTGCCGATTTTCTGTAATCCCGTTGGAAGCGTGACTTTTTCCAGTTCTTGCTGACCGGCAAAAGCCTTCTCCCCGATTTCTGTGACGGTATTGGGCAAGATGATTTCTGTAACCCCCCATCCATCAAGAGCGGAATCAGCAATCTTCCTGATTGTGTAACCCTCCACTTTTTCCGGGATCCGTAATGCCATGTCGTGTCCTTCGATGCTTTTGACAGTTCCGCTCTTCAGGTCTACTACAAATTTGACCCTGTCATCGGTCTCGTATGTGTACTCCCTGAGTACAGATGTTGAATATAGGATCGGATCTCCATATCCGTCCCGATTCTGAAAAACAGCCTTCCCGGAATTTCTGTCATATACTTCCAGCTGAAAATTCCATTTTCCAGTCTTGTTGCCGACATTGACTGAATAGGAAAAGATTCCGTCTTCATCCAAAATCAGATCAGCTGTTTTTTTATTTCCTGCCCTTTCAATCACCATGCGGGGGTGCAGATCTTCCGCCGTATAATGATCCGACAGACGCAGTTTTCCCTGGATCGTCAAGTCCTCTCCAGGTAAAACCACTTTGGGAACGGATAATTCTTCCAGGATGATTTCTTCATTGGTAAATGTACATGTCGCAGGGACAGATTGTCCGCCCTGTTTATCCGTTACCTGCAGAACAGCAGTGTGGATACCAGCCTCCAGATCATATTCATAAATATCATCATAACAGAAAATTCCGGTATCAGGATTATAATAGTCTTCATAGTTGTCTTCCGAGACCAACAGTTCACCATCCAGAGTAAGCGAAATTCCTGAAACACCGGAAAAGCTTGCAATATCCGCTGTAATCTGCCAGTTCTGCTCCGGCATTGTGCAGCGGAGATTATGGACCTGAGGTGCACCTGAGACAGCCAGAAGATAAGTTCCTGGGACAAAAATCTCTCCCGTCACGTCATTTCCGTTCAGAGAGCACTCAATCGGCTCGTAGAGATTATTCTCCTCGTCATAACGATAGATTGCTACTTTCTCAGTGTCATCTGTTCCTGCAGCAAGCAGCTCCTCGTCAGTAAAGGACAATGTCAGTTCAATGTCCTCATCAAATGAGTCCACCTGACTGCCGTCGTCATCGAAAATCATGATTTCGTAGGGGTCACCTACCGTATAAGCAATCTGTGGTTCTGCTTCTGCCCCGGTCCCATCGTTTTCTGACTCAAGCCCGGCTGCCTGCGGAAGATAGTAAAGAATCTCCTCGCTCTCTGCAGCAGCGTTTGCTGATTCACTAAAAGAATCTGCGTCAGAAGCGGTAGTATTTTTGTCCACATGAAGAATACAGGCTCTACGATTACTCGAGGAACTGCTAATACTACTGGCCAGATGCTTAATCCCTTTTTTGAGAGTTCCTTCCTGGCCATTGTAGAGTGAGGAAAATTCCTGAAAAATATTAGGGATATATATTCCCAGAATCTGATCCAGCGTGTTTACATCTGTCTCTTCCCGTACCTCGGTTACAGAATTAAAGGAATCCACCTGAGTCAGAACCTGGCTGTTTTTATAAGAACCATTTGCCACTTCCGTACTCCATCCGTGAGTGGCATTCAGTCCGATTCCCAGGTTTATTTCCACCTCTTTTTCTTTATTCCCAGTCTTTGCCTTAAATGTAAAACCGCGATTCCAGCTGGCGGAGTTGGTCAGCTTTTCTGTGTCGGACCATGAAATGGCCTCGGGACTGACAGCCATCTGCTCGGAAACGGCTTCGTAGGATGAAGGCATGGAGGGAAGCGGAAGCCCCGACCGGACTTTTTTCAGGAATTTGTTTCCTTCTATCAGTTTCCTGCCTGCCTCCGGACCGGCCTTCACATGATGATACCTGTATACTTCATCCCATCCGACGATTTCCTGTAATCCACTGTCAAAATGACAGAAAGACAAACTCACAGAATCATCATCAGAAACACTTGTATTCAAATCATTAACAGAGTTGTTGCCAAAAAGACCTGTTATTCCGAGCAGGTCATAAAATGAGCTTGAGAAGGCCGAAAAACTGGATTGACTTTTCATTCCGCTTGTATATGTCCGGTTTCCCTGATCATTTTTATCATCTTCCACCTTTGCGTAAAATTTAACATTTGTAGAATTTGTAAAAAGATTTATAGATTCACCCGATTGAATGCCGTCCGCTGTCTCTTCAAGATGCAGAACACAGCCGGAATGGGAGAGTTTAAATGAGAGCTCCTGCTCGGAGAGTTCAAACAGTTCCCAGTTCTCATTATTTATGTCGACAGCATACTGGATTGCCCTTCGAAGCAGGGGACCTCCAATCCCTGCCATTGAATCTAAAGAACCGACAAACAGCATCAGGACCAGAAATGCCCGGACTTCATTTCTCTGAGACGAATTGTCCGGATCGTAATCACTTATTGTCGTAGAATAAGTTTTTCCGGTCTCCAGTGCAACGGAATCGCTGCTGATCAATTTGCTCCATTCTATTAAGTCGCCTTTTCCTCCCCCCATCTTCTCTTTTAATTTATATTGTGTTTTTGCCGTCAACGTAAGAGACAGTTCAAGATCCTTTTTTCCATTACTGTTTGTTTTCAGCACTATACCTGCGCTGTTTCCTCCGCCCAGGGACAGGCTGTCAAGGCCAAGTCCCTTGCTGCTGAGATTATGATCCAGTCCGATCGTCCAGCTTTCTGAACTGTTTCTTGGGAAAACATCCGCCTTTATGGTAAGGCCGTCCTGAAAATCAGTGGAAAGAGTCTCTCCTGTCAGCGGAGTGATCTGATCGAACCAGATTTCCACCTGCTTCTTTTCTGTTCCACAGACAAGATAGGGCGTGGGAAACTGAAAACCGCCGTGAATATCCGTCATGATCGACTGATCGTTCATCTCCTCCACATATTCTTCGCCATGGCGGACATAGGAAAAAGGCACCTGAGAAAGAGGCTCCCCGTATTCATCATAGAGATAGAAAGTTGCCTTTGCTGTTCCGGCATGATTGATGGTTACAGATCTCTCCTTCGCATCATCGACGATTGACCCGTCAAATTCCTTCCATGTCACATCGCCGCCATAGTCAGCATCAATCACATCAGGGGTCCATGTATCATTTCCTTTGGGATAATAGGCAGTAAGAGTAGTATCGTATAGTGATCCGCCAGTTCCGCTATAAGTATTATTATTTTGAACCATACTCGGTGCATCTCCGCGGAACCGTATCTCTTTCAGCGCATCACACCCCTTAAACACAGCATTTCCCAACGCCCAAACCCCTGCAGGAATATAGACATTTTCCAGGATTTCACAGCCTTCAAATGTATACGATTCCAGTTGGGTCAGGCTGGAAGGAAGAGAAATTCTTTTTAAATTCCTGCAATAGCTGAATGCTTCACCTTCAATTTCGTTAATCGATTCCGGAAGAACGGCTAGCCGCAGAGCAGACCACTTAAAAGCACCCCTGCCGATGGAAGTTGTTGTCTCCGGCAGTATTATTTCACTCAGGCCGGACCACGCAAACATACCCTTCGGAATCTGATTACATTCTGCGCTCAGGACAATGTTGTACTTGTCCTCACCCTTTCCTGCGGGTCCTGCATTCTTTAGTTTCACAGCGCCGGAAAAGGGGCCTGCACCATGGATATTGTCCTCTCGATAATCATCTGTAAATGAATCGCATTCTCGCAGACTATTCGGAATATAGACTTTTTCCAGACTGTTGTTCCCACTGAAGAGACCATATCCAAGGTGTTCTACGCCTTCCGGGATATGGATCGTTCTAAAACTGGTATTCTCGAAAACATTATAACCTATCTTTTTTAAAGAAGATGGCCAGTGAAACGCTTCGCTGTCCGGGTCGAGAGATGTACACCCCGAAAACATCGAATTTGGCAGTTCCTCCCATGGATCAGGAATATTTACCTCGACAAGGGAGGTGCACCCTTCAAACATGGAATCTGAACAATCCACTTCCTCCAGTCTGTCAGGAAGAACAGCCTCGACGAGAGAACTGCATCCCCTGAAAGCATTTTCTTCAATATGCGCGACGCTTGCAGGAAGTATCAGAGATTTCAATGAAGAACATCTATCAAAAGCATATCCCCCTATTTCCTTCAGGTTGGTCAACTGATGGATATTTGTTTCCATAAGACCGGTACAGCCATTTAGAATTCTTGAGCCAAGTTTTTCCGTAGTCTCAGGAAATTCAATCTTCGTGAGATTGGGGTTGTCAGGGAATTGAGCTCTGATTTCTTTTATTCCCTCAGGAAATACGATGTCCGTTATTGTTCCCGGTTCAACAATTTCCCATTGTTCGGTATCCCAGTTCTTTTCTGAAAATCCCCCGAATACCAATCCGCTCATATCATCTCCAGCATGATAGATCAGATGAATATCATAACTGCTGTCCGGGCCAAAAGTGTGAAGATTTGTGCCTACAAAGTCCCCGCCGCCAAGTGAAGAATTCGAATGAATGGTCATCTTCGACAAACTGCTGCAATTCGAAAACGCGTCCCCCTCAGTGTGAATTCCCTCCGGTAAATCCACACGTCTCAAGCTTGTACAGCCTTGAAAAGCACCGTAGCCAATCTTTTCCAGGGTGGCCGGAAAAGTCACTGAGGCCAGGTTTTCATAGCCCCAAAATGCCTGATATGGAATACTTTTGATCCAGTCCCCAATAATCACATTGGAGATTTCATCCTCATGTCTCCACCAGGGAGTTTCCTCCACAGCTCCTATGCCTTCAATAAAAAGGGTCGAGCCTTCCAGGCGGTAAGTAGCTGCAAGACCGCATGATCCTGATGTATCATCATCTGATGTATCATCACTCTGTACAGGGGGAGTCTCGACTGTCTCCATCTCTTCAGAAGGCATTTCCATGACAGTGGCATCCTGCGCCGGGGTTTCCGCAGAGGTTGAGCCTTCGGTTGGATTATCCACAGACAGCGAATCTTCTTCCACACCTTCCGCTTGCTGCATTTCTTCCTCTGTCGCTGTATCCGTTCTCTGCTCTTCTCCTTCAAAAACCGGTTCAGTTTCATCACTTTCTATTGGAGAGTCTGTCACTGCACCTGCCGCAGAGTCATCAGATTCGGAAGAATCATCCAGGACTTCCTGTTCTTCCGGGACGCCATCTACATCCGGAAGCATTTCCGGTTCAGAAGTTTCTGTATCTGTTTCCGCATCCACTTCTTCTGCGGCTTCCCATGTCCCGGAAGATGTGTCTCCTTCCAATGCCGCTTCCTCTCCGGTCGGGAATGATTCTTCTGTTCCCCCATCACCCTGCTCTGATGGAGGATAATCCTCTTCTGAAATATCATCTTCCCCAAAAGAAAAGGGAGCCTCCGCAACTGTGTCCCGGGTCGTGGACCAGTACTGATCCGCAGGCACCGCCACCTCTGAAGTCATCCCATACGGGTTTTCAGACAATACACCCCCTCCGGGAATTTCATACTGGTCTGCAGGTATCGCCGCTTCTGCCGGATACTCCGTCATAAGCTCGTCATACTCTTCCTCCGATACCGGCAGATTTTCCTCTACCGTCCCGGGCAGCTCCGGGACAGCCGTGGAAGCAAGGACAGGCCCCTGTAACGTCTCCACGATCAAAAGTCCCGTCAGCAGCAGTGAAATGAACCGTTTGTTTTTTTTCATACCCTCCTCCATAGATATCATTCAACGAGAACTCTGTATTATAGTTCCACTTTAAGTTTCTTTTCCCCTCCATTTTCCAGATTTATCTTCTTGAAAACACATTCAAGACTCGCTCGCGAGTCTTGCGCGCCGGATGCGGGTTGACATGTCTTGTTTTTCAAAGACATGTCAACATCTTCC
>JBGUNJ010000121.1:0-3014 GCA_045117315.1 Lachnospiraceae bacterium
TCTTGAGCCCGTCCGCATCGCGATCGCAGCCAAGAAGTCCCTCAAGGAAGGCAGACCCGTCAAGCTTTCCGAGATCGAGGCATAATAAAGGACTGACATAATAAAGATCTGTTTCCATAAACAAAACCTTTTTATAGATTGACCAGACATCAAACGGAAGACCTGACGGACTTCGAGATCAGAAAGAAGATCAGAAAGAAATGGAAGACTTCCGAAAGGCTTCCAAAAGAACAGGACTTGAATAAAAAGAAATCTGTAAAAAAGATTTGCCGGGAATAAATCTGTAATAATGTTTGGTTACATCCGCTGCTGCATTTGCATAATTATTTTCAGACTTAAACTATATTGCAGCAGTCCCGTTACCCTTCCTTGCACCGCACAGGCCTACCACCTGTGCGGTGCTGTTTTTTATGGTATGGCTCGTGTGATGAAATTTTCTGCTTCGCTGCGGACGCGGGCCGGACGGGGAGGTAGAGGGCGGCGTGGCCGCCTCTGCCCTATGATAAACACGGCCCGCGTAATGTATTTTCCGCCTTGCGGCGGACGCGGGCCGGTCGGGGGGGCTAGAGGGCGGCGTGGCCGCATCTACCCTATTGGTACAGCCCGCACCTACAGCCCGTGTGACGAAATTTTCCGCCTCGCGGCGTACACGGGCCGGCCGGGTCATAGGGCGGTGGGGCCGCCTCTGCCCTGTTTTGCTTATTTTTTGACTATTTTTCTTATTTCTGCTTATCATTACTTGTTTTTGCGTGCCTTAATTTCATGTAACGCGTGCTTGTTAATTGCGTGCAAGACTTGTATAATACAATCAAGGAAGGGGAATGCACGCACAATAACACACAGTGGCTGTTTTTTCGGAAGTTGTGCGTGATGCTGCCTGAGAATTCCAAATTCCAGATCCTAAGGCACGAATTCGAAATTCGATTTTCCGGATACGGGATTCGGTCAGATCGGGCGGCAGGAGATACACGTAAGGAGAAAAGAGCAGTGGCAGTGACAATACAGCAGATTGCAGATGCCGCAGGTGTATCCAGAGGAACGGTGGACCGCGCGTTGAATAACCGCGGGAGAGTGGATTCCGATGTGGCTGAGAATATCAGGAAGATTGCAGAGGAACTGGGCTATATCAGGAAACCCAGAAAGACCGGCGCGGGAAAAAAGAAGATATGCAGAATCGGCATTGTGACACAGCTTGCCGGTGCCTCTTTCATGATTAAGATCAATCAGGGAATCCATGAGGCGGCAGAGGAACTGAGGGATCGCGGAGTGGAGGTGATCCTGAAGGAGAGCATGTCTGTGGATGAAAAAGAGCAGATCCATATGATCCGTGAACTGGTGGCAGAGGGGATAGACGGTCTGGCTTTGATGCCTGTGGACAGTGAAGATGTCAGAATGGAGATCAACAGAGTCATTGAACAGGAGGAGATTCCTGTCGTGACCTTCAACTCTGATATTGTCGGCACCAAACGCATCTGCTTCGTCGGGATGGATAACAAGAAGAGCGGCCGCACGGCGGCCGGTCTCATGAAGCTGATGATCGGAGAAACCGGCAAAGTCCTGGTCATCACCGGATATTTTACCAACCATTCCAATAATTCCCGCGTGGCGGGCTTTATTGAGGAAATGAAGGCCTCCTGCCCCGGAATAGAAGTTGTGGGTGTTCAGGGGAGCTTTGATGACGCGGACGAAGTGGAAAAAATCATCGTCAACACGATGCATACGATTCCGGACCTGAACGGGATTCTGACGGTTTCCGGCGGACAGGCGGGCATCAAAAAGGCCTTCATGGATCTGAAGCTGACCAAACGGCCCTATGTGGTGATTTATGACCAGACACCCAGAAACGAGAGGGCACTGCGGGAGAATTTCGCGGATTTTCTGATCGACCAGAACGGCTATGTGCAGGGATACCGTCCGCCTCACATCCTGGCTGACCTGCTTCAGAAAAAGATCCAGCCTCCGGCGGAGATGATCCTCACGGATATTATCATCCGGACAAAGGACAACCTGTGACAGAGGGAAACCAGAATCATCCGGACAAAAGACAGCCTGTGACAGAGGGAAACCAGAATCGACGGAGAGAAAAACAGAATTAAATGTGCGGATCATCCGGTTTGAAAGGATGCCCCGCACATTTTTTATGACAAGATCCGTGAAATGTATTATCCGCCTTGCGGCGGACACAGGCCGGTCGGGGAGGCAAGAAGGCGGCGCGGCAGCCTCTGTCCTGTTTTTTGCCGGAGCAAACTAATGGCTCGAGAGATTATTGCCGCTGAACGGGCAAAAAATGGAAAAGCTGCTTTTGGCCGAGGTGCAGGCAAACAATGATGCGCATAAATAGTTGAACGCACCACGCATTTCTTGACACTATTCTGTTACTTTTATATAATTTGTATAAATTCTTTAGAAATAGATGCCATATTTGATGAAAAAAAACAAGAAAAACCGGCCGCGTTCGGGATAATAAGAGCAGTCGGAGCAGTTCCGGACAGGCTCTGCAGCGATGGGGGTAAGTCGCGCCGACGGCGGCGGAATACCATGGTTTTATAGGTTTATGTAAGGATTTTAAGCTTTTGTAAGAGTTTTAAGCTTTTGTAAGAGTTTTAAGCATTTGCAAGGGCTTTAAGCATTTGCAAGGGCTTTAAGCATTTGTAAGGGCTTTAAGCATTTGTAAAGACTTTTTAAACATTTGAAGGATGTTACAGGGCGCTTTGTCCTGCGGCAGATATGCCGGAACTGACCGGCTTACAGCAGTCCGTAAATTGTGTTCTTATTTCTGAGTTGTTTTGAAAAGGAGAAAAAGCATGGCAAAGAAACTTAGAATCGGTCTTCTTGGCGCAGGACGTATCGGCAACCTGCACGGCACAAACATCCAGAACTTCATTCCGGATGCAGAGGTCGTGATCGTGGCAGATCCTTTCCTGAATGAGAAGATGGAAGAGTGGGCAAAGAGCATCGGCATCTCCCGCTGCTCCAAGGATCCCGAGGATGTCTTTTCCGCAGCTGACGTGGAC
>JBGUNJ010000122.1:0-19458 GCA_045117315.1 Lachnospiraceae bacterium
AACGGCGTTCGCCCCATTCGCGAAGCGAATTCAGCATGGGCGAACGCAAGTTACTATTCACGCCCTCGATAGGGCGTGAATAGTAACAGCGTTTTATGTTTTTAAGGCTTGTATGGCTTGTTTTAATTGTATTCTCTCGTTCTTCATGATAGACTATTCGGAGCGCGTTGTACAACAATTTCAATTTACAACAAGCGGACCTGTAAGCCAGACTGCGGAAAAAGCACCTGTTAACCTGTTCATTATTACTGTAACTGAAAAGAGGGACGTATGAATCAAGAAGGAAAAACAATCAGACCAAATCCTGTGGCCCTGCTGCCGATCATCCTGTTTCTTGTGCTCTATCTGGGAAACGGAATCTATTTCGAATATATCTCAAAAGATGAAGGGCAGATGGGCTTCTATGTCGTTTCCGTCGTACTGGCGTTTTCAATCTCGCTGATCGCTGCTTTTTTCCAGAACCGGGCCAAAAGCTTTGATGAGAAAATACACATCTGCGCACAGGGAATCGGTGATGACAACATAGTCACAATGCTGTTTATTTTTATTCTGGCAGGTGCCTTCAGCGGAATCGCCTCCGAGGCGGGCGGCGCTTCCAGCACAGCCAATCTCCTGCTCAGCATCATCCCTGCCAGATTCGCCGTACCCGGTCTGTTCATCATCGCCTGCCTGATTTCCATGGCCATGGGCACCAGCGTGGGAACGATCACCGTTCTCGCCCCCATCGCCTGCGAAGTGTCCAAAAACGGCAGACTTTTCCTGCCCCTCTGTGTGGGAATCGTTGTCGGCGGAGCTATGTTCGGAGACAACCTTTCCTTTATTTCCGATACGACGATAGCCGCCACCAAGACGCAGGGTGTGGAGATGAAGGATAAATTCAGGACCAACATCAAGGTGGCCGGCCCCTCCGCCCTCATCACTTTTATCATCCTGATCGTCTATGCGCTCATGAATCGGGGCGTGGAGATCGGAGATTTCGACTACAACATTCTCCAGGCAATTCCCTATTTTATCGTCCTGGTGCTCTCCATTATCGGCATCAATGTTTTCATCGTGCTGATCACCGGCTCACTTCTGTTCATCCTGGTCGGCATGATCACTGGCTCTCTGACCTACGCCAGCGCCCTCTCCTCCATGGGAGGCGGTATTTCCGGTATGTTTGAGACTATGATCGTCACAATCCTGGTAGCTTCGATCGCGGCTCTGATGCGGGCCAACGGCGGTTTTGCCGCCATCCTCTCCTTCATCCGCAACAGGGCGGACAGCAGGCGGGGAGGCATGTTCGGAATCGCCTTCCTGACCGCTTTCATGGATGTTGCGACCGCCAACAACACTGTCGCCATCGTCATCGCAGCCCCGATCGCCAGGGATATCACGGAGGAATATCATGTGGATCCCAAGGTCACCGCTTCCCTCCTGGATACCTGCTCCTGTATCATGCAGGGCATCATCCCCTACGGCGCACAGCTGCTGGTCGCGGCCAATATCGCGAAAATCGCTAGTATCTCCCTGATTCCCTTTCTCTTTTATCCCTTTATCCTCGCTGTCTTCGTAGTCCTCTCTATCCTTGTCAGCGGAGATTCAGGACAATCCGCCAGGACTGAAAAGGCCGCAGTAAATACCGGACATGTTAAAAAAAGCCGGAAGAACCACCGGAAGAACCGAAAGTAACGGAAACAGCCGGTAAATTCTCTGTCATGAAATAAGAAATTCCCCGGAAGTGCCTCTTCGTCGGACTGATGCCCTGCGAAGAACCGCTTTCCGGGGTTTTTGTATGCAGCACGGGCGCGATGCGTAAGATGTTGATTTGTCTTTTCACATTCAAGACTCGCAAGCGAGTCTTGAATTCCTGTTTTCAGGTGTGATTCAGGACCCGCCAGCAAGTCCTGCGCCCATGCTCAGCATGGATTGCATGGGTCATTGTATGGGTCCCGTCCGCGCATTGCTTCGCGTGTCCCACACCCCTGCAATGCTGTTTTATTCGTACCACTCGCCGTGCCGGAGGATTCTGAATTTGCGGAAGTATGTAAAAATAGCTTTCCCGAGAATCTTCTTTTTCCGGACGAAGGAATAATCGACAGCCTCTTCCCAGGTATCCGCGATTCCTTCGTTCATTGCGTTCTCCGCCCAGTAACGGGCGTCCTCCGACCAGTTGCGGTTGTCGCCCAGCATAAAATAGCTGTCTTCAGGCACTTCAAAAGTGAAGTCGGTATTCCTCTCAACCCACTTTTCCTTCAGATACCCTTCCTTCAGAGGTTCCGTGGAGTCGTCAATATATATTTTCCCGTCCATAATGGTGACTGTTTCTCCCGGAAGTCCCACGATCCTCTTTATATAGATTCTGTGTTCATCGACCGGATAATGGAAAATGACAATATCTCCGCGCTGCGGTTCGCCGAACCAATAGCTGAACCTGGCACCGATCAGCCGGTCATGCGTCATGATCGTGTCTTCCATGGATCCGGAGGGAATGACTGCATTTATAATAATGAACTGAGTGAGAAAGAGGGCGAAAATGAACATGATGGCAAAGGATTTCACCCAGCTGACCACCTCTTCGACAAAAGCGCTCCTGCGCGCCTCCCGTCTGATTTTCTCCTCCTCTACAGCATCAGGAGCTTCCGGTCCATTGTAAGGAACAGTCTCAGGAGTGCTCTGCTCCTCCGGGACCATGTTTTCATTCTCTTCCGTAATCGTATTCTCCTTCCGGGCAATACTTGCCTGGTCTTCTTCTCCGCTTTCGGTCATATCCACGCCGGCCTTATTCACATCGATTCTATTTACATCGATACTATTTACATCGATTTTATTTATGTCTTCCGCCGGTGCGGACTCATCTCCCGTATTGCCCCCGCTCACAGCAGCAGGAATCTGTTCCGCCGCCCGCTCCGCGGCTGCTCTCTCTTCTTCCACCTTTTCAGCTTCTATCCTTCCGTTCACTTCTTTCGTTCACTTCTTTCGTTCATTTCTTCCGCAGTCAATCGGTCACTCATTATCCGGATCCGGCATCTGTCTGAGGACCTCAGTCATATGTTGGGCAAAAACTGCATGTCCCTCCTCTGAGAGATGCACTCCGTCAAAGGCAAAGGACAGCGGCCACTGCGAGGCATCCGCAAACAGGATATTCCGATATTTCGCGAGTTCCCTGTAATACTGCGACAGTTTCTTTCCTTCTTCCTCGTAGACATCTGTATAGCTCCTGTCTCCGGACACATAGGGCTCCTCATAAGACTGGTCCACGAGCTTTATCGCGGGAGGGGCGATGAGAAGAATCTGAAGATTCTTTCCCTGACTTCCCGCAGCCGCCTTGACAAAAGTCAGAAGCTCGTTCATCATTCCCGCCGTTTTCGCGGCGCTGGGGCGCAGCGTGCCCAGCAGGTCGTTGGTTCCCAGCATGACAGCAAAAAGGTCGAGAGGAAGTGCCCTCTGCACCAGCCCGCGCAGATAATCCCATTCAAATCTGGTCACCGGAACAGACCTGCCCGGAAGCCCATCCGACTCAATCTGCCATGTATCTGCCAGATTATTCTGAAGAATCGTCGTCCAGCGCTGCTCGCGGGGATAACGTCCCCCCATAAAGCCGGCGGGATCATATCCGAATGTATTCGAATCCCCGAAAAAAAATGCTTTTCTGATTTTGTTTTCTCTATCCATAAATCCTTATTCTTATTCAGCTGCTTCCCGAATCTCAGGCTCCCGGTCAGGTTTTGACCTCCCTCTCACAAACATGTGTTATGAAAGCCGGCCGCTGCTACGCGTGTCCCTTGCTTCTGCATCGCTTTAATCAGGCTTTGGAGGTCTTCCTGCTTTTTGTCCTGCTTCCGGTACTGCTGCTCTTTGCGCGCTTGCCGGCACCGGTCCTGCTCTTCGTGCCTTTTGCAGCGCGGATCCCTGTACTGCTCCCGGCCGCCTTCACTGAGTTCCTTTTTGAGGAGCTCTTTGTGCTGCCGGCGCTGCTCCTTCTGCTTTCGCTCTTCGTACCGGCGGCGCTGCTCCTTGCGGCTCCGCTTTTCGTGCTGCTGACAGTACTGATTCCGTCCGCGCCATCGGCCCTGCTGTTTCCGGCTGCTTCTTCGCCGCTGCCAATACCGGCGCCTGCGCCCGCGGCGCTTACGATGGAGCTGTCGGCAGCTTCACTTTTGGTGCTGCCGGAAGTTTCAATTCCCGCCGGGCTGCCGGAGTCACGTTTCTTTTTTTTCTTTCGTTTTACGGCCTGTTCCTTCTCTTCCACCAGCTCCGGCGCCTGGACCAGAAGAAGGCGGTTGATTATTTTATCAAACTGGATTTTAAGGAAAGCTGCCACGGGAACGGCGAACAGCATTCCCACAAGTCCTCCGAGCGCACCGCCTACGATCAGAGCGGCAATGACAAGCATGGGATGGACATCAATGCTGGAGCTCAGCAAACGGGGATTGATCACGTTTCCATCTATTGTCTGGATCACAAAAAGTACGATGACAGCTACGATCAGTCTTTTCCAGTCCCCTGACAGCAGGCAGACCAGAATCGTCGATCCATAGGCCACCACGGGGCCGAGATAGGGGATGAGATTTCCGATTCCGCTCAGGATTCCGATAATGACCGCATATTTCACACCGATCAGATTCAGGGAAGTGCTGACAAGGACAGCCATGATAAAGGCATCGATCAGCTGCCCGCGGATATATCCGGAAAACACTGTATCCGCGTCGTTGGCCAGAATCCTGCAGTAGCGGCGTGCTTTTTTCCCGCCGACCGCGATGAGCACACGGTTCCAGTAACGCAGAATCCTGTCTTTGTCCAGAAGAAAATAGATGGAAAAAATAATGACAAAAACAGAACTGGTCAGAACCCCGCCGATCTGTGAGACCGTGCCGGTGATACTTTTACTGAGTCCGTTCGTAAAGCCCGCCACAGCCTCTCCGATATTGCTGAAAGCGGTCGCCACCTCGCTTGATGAAATATTCATTTTCGACAGCCAGTCCTGGATCGTCTTCTGGAAACTCTGGAGAGATCCGGCCAGGGACTCGATCATGATGACCAGGTCTTCCACGCTGGCCACGCGCAGGCTTCTGGACAAAGCGGAAGCCACTATGGAAAGAATTGCCCCCAGGAACAGAACTGCCAGTACATAGGTTATGGCAACTGCCGGCCCGCGTCTGCCGGCGGGTTTATTTCTGAAATTATTAAAGGAGCCCTTCTTTCTGAGCCGGTTTTCAAAAAAGTCCACAGCGGGAGATAAAATGTAGGCCACGACAAATCCCCAGAAGAGGGGAGCCAGGAGCATACTGATCATCTGCACGCCTTTTCCGGCTATCTTCAGAAAATCCCCCAGATTGTTTGCCAGATGTATGAGAATATACGTGACCACGACCGTGAGAGCCACATATGCCGCGATCAGGCGGTAATGCCTTCTCCTGCTGCGCATGAGTGCCCGCTCGCTGTCCGGAACTTTTTTCTCTTCTTTGTCTCCGGACGCTTTCTCCTTGTCGGAAGGCTTTGCTGCCTCAGCCGTATCACCTGCCGTGGTGACACTGTCGGCAGTTCCGGATGTCTGAGAGGTTTTCTTCACTGCCTGGCCCCGTCCGGAGGAAGCAGCTGCCCTGGCCGGGCCTGCGGCTGATATAGCGGCTTCATCAGTCCTGCCTGCATCGAATTGATAATCCGATCCGGCAATCGTCCCTGCTCCCGCCATGCCCGGCTCCGTCCTCTGATCGGCAGCAGGGCCTGTCGGCAACGGATCCGTGCCCCTGTTATCTCTGCCGGGTTTTACGCCCATTTTTACAATACTTTCCATTTAACTTAACTCCGCCCCTGTAGTCTGTACTTCTGTGTATTCCCTGAATGTGTTTTTCGGTACATTTTTATACCTGTGCCCATTGCCCTGCGGGTCCTCTTTTAAATGTCATGGGATTTTCACGATCCCTGCGGGACCTTTTTCGAACGGTACCGGCTTATCCAAAGTCCTGCATCCTTCTGATCGGGATGCAGTCCCGCAAACACAAAACATTTATCATTTTATCATGTGACGTTTTAGGAAACAAGCTGTCACGATAAGGTTTGACGAAACCGGGTTTGACGCCGGATTTGACAAAACGGTTTGTCGGGAGTCCGGCGTACCGGTTTGACAGGTTTGATGAAACTGTCCGGCGCCGGCCTCTCAGCCGATTGCCAGGATCCCGCTCTCTGTGACGGCAAAATCCATGCGCACATCTGTCTCTTCCTCCGCAACGGCAGACGCTTCCTGACAGTCGAAGGCGACCAGGATTTTCGGCACATCGGGAGACAGTTTTGCGAGATAGCGGTCATAGTAGCCTGCCCCGCGGCCGCAGCGCCTTCCCCTGCGGTCAAAGACCAGGCAGGGAACGATCACGGCATCTATTTCCTCCGGGGCTGCGGGAAGGGCTTTTTCCTTTACAGGTTCCCTGATCCCGAAAGTACCCTTCTGCCATGCCTGTGAATGATCGGATCCGGGAATGACAGCTTCCATGATCCCGTCCTTTTCGCAGATCGGATAGCAGACCCGTTTCCCGCGCTCTTCCAGATACCTGTTGATCTCATCCACATTTATTTCATCCGGCGTGGCGGCATAGGAAAAGACAGTTCCGGCATTTTTCAGCTGCGGCAGGTCCTGCAGCAGCCGGCACACGGCTCTGCTCTTCGCTTCCCTCTGCTCCGGACTCAGGCTCCTGCGCCGGGCAGCCGCCTCTTTGCGCTGTTCTTTTTTACGGGAAATTATATGGTCTTTTTTTGAACCGGGAAAGGCACTGCGCACTTCTCCAGCCATATAGAGGGATCCGAAAGCAATGACCGGAAGCGATTCCGTCTCTCCGTGAATCCGGTTCCCCGGGGCACCGCCCATGAATTGTTCATGCGCGCAGTCCTCATTCGGATTATCGGCATGCTCAGGCTCCGGGGCCGGTTCCGGCGTCCAGTCCTCTGCCGGCTTCCCGGCGGACTCAGACCATGAGACCGGGCCGGAGACAGTGGCCGCGATCTTCTCTGCAGCCTTCAATGCTTTTTCAATTCCTTTCCGCGCGTTCTTGCACGGATATGCAGCAAGGCCCCTGCCCCTTAGTTCTTCAGCCAGATCCTCCGCGGACAGAGCGCGGGGACTGTCGGGTGTCAGGCAGACAAAGGCGGCGGCAAAGGGTGAAATGATATCGATCACTGCGCGGTAATCCTTGTCGGCAAGCATCCCCATTAAAAAGACAATCCTGCCCTTGCCGGGGGAAGATCCTTCTGCTTTTGGCAGATAAGTCCGGATCGACTCCGCGAGGGCGGCGGCGCACTGGGGATTATGACCCCCGTCCAGGATAAACAGCGGATCGTGTGAAAGCACTTCAAAGCGGGCAGGCCATTTCACTTCTGCCATTCCCCTCTTCACAGCCTCTTCCGGTATCGGGAATCCCCGCCCGCGCAGCGCCTCTACAATCGTGAGCACTGTGGCGGCATTATGGAGCTGATACTCTCCCAGAAGAGCGAGACGAAGAAGAGTACCTTCCTGACTGTCTTTCTCCCGGACGTATTTTTCCTGACTATTTTTTCCCTTACTATTTTTTTCCTGACCGTCTATTCCCTGCCTCTTATTCAAAAAGCGGAAAGTCTGCCCGTACAGGCTGCGCTCCACGGGTACTACCCTGTCCTGCCGCGCAATGTGCAGAGTGCATCCCTTTTCCTCACATGTACGGCGGACTACCTCCATGACCTCAGGAAGGTTCTCATAGCAGACCACATCAGACCCCGATTTGATGATGCCGCACTTGTTGGAGGCAATCTCCGCGAGCGTGTCTCCCAGATATTCCGTGTGCTCCAGCCCTATATTGGTAATTACGGCCACCTCGGGGGCATCGATGATATTTGTGGAATCAAAAATGCCTCCCAGGCCGACTTCCAGAACGACGATATCACAGTTTTTTTCAGCAAAATATTCCATTCCGATAGCTGTGATCAGTTCAAACTGAGTCGGGTGGTCCTCCATTGAATCGGCCAGTTCCTTCACTTTGGCTGTGATCCTGCACAGAGCCTCCTCCGTGATATAGTCCCCGCAGACCTGGATCCTCTCGCGGAAGTCCTCTATATATGGCGACGGATACAGCCCGGTGACATAACCCGCCTCCCGCAGGATCCGCTCCAGCATCGCGCACGTGCTCCCCTTGCCGTTGCTGCCTGCCACATGGACAAAGCGCAGCTTCTTCTGGGGATCGCCCATCAGGGCAAGAAGATCCCTTGTCCTGGAAAGACCCAGCTTCCACTGACTCCAGGTGTGGGCGTTAATATAGTCAATTGCCTCCTGTATCGTCATTTTCATGTCCTCCGGAAAATGTTTCTGTGGAAAGCGGGCACTCTGCTTCATTACTCCTGATCAGGCGGACACGCTGCTTCACACCTTCTGATCGGAACGAGTGCGCTTCCTCAGACAAGTCCTGACTTAAATTCCCAGTTCGAACTTCAGCTGGGGCTTCATCGGGGAATAGTCAACCATTTCGAAATCATCGAGCGTGATATCCTCAAAAGCGCATCCGGGCGCGCTGTGAAGGATGAGATTGGGAACTGCCCGGTCCTGTTTTCCCTGCTGTCCGCCGCCGGCAGATCCACCGTCGGCGGTTCCACAGTCGGAGTTTTCGGCTTCGGCGCGCTCAGCGGCCCGGCGGAGCATTTCCCTGGCATTATCAATATGCCGGTCATAAATCTGCTCGTTCGCGACAAAATGGGTGAAGACACCGGGTTCTTTTCCGGTCGCTTTCGCGACCATCATGAGCAGGGCGGCGTACTGGATCTCATTGATGCCGCCCGCGCCGGAGGCAGTCAGCATATCTCCGCTTCTCTGTATCAGGCACATGTCAAGAAACTCCCGGCGAACATTCCAGATAGTCAGGAAGGCACAGGGAGCCAGCCCGGGTGTTTCGCGCAGATCAGGTTCCTGCCAGAGATCTACGATCTTGCGTCTGCCATAGGGATCCTTACGGATATCCTCAATCAGCCTGTGGATCAGATCGTAGCGCCTTACTGTGGCGCCGTAGCGCTGGCCGATCGTGCCGTCGCCGATATCCCAGGGATCCCACCAGGTCACACCCTGTTCCCGCATCTCGGACAGGACGTTAGTGGGATTGCGATAGATCGTGAAAATCTCGCGGATGCCTGTCTTCCAGGCCTGGTGGCGCAGGGTGCAGATGGGAAATTCACCTTTGCTGAGATCATACCGGCGGGTCACGTGGTTGACGCTGATGGTATGGGCCGGCGTGCCGTCCGCGTATTTGGGACGCGGGTTTTCATCCGGATAGCCGTTGTCCAGAATATTGTGTATGTCGTTGACCAGATACTGATCGGCTTTTGTAAGCATACTGTTCTTACCTGCTTTCTTTTCACTTTTAAATCGCTTTTTATAATACTTGTGGCCATGGGCGAGTGCCCAGGACAAAGGTTGCTTCAACGGAATAATCATCATTGAGGACGACCAGGTCCGCGTCCTTGCCCGCCTGGATTGACCCCTTCTTCCTGTCCCATCCGCACAGGCGGGCGGGGTTGATCGTAGCCGCGTTAACTGCAGTCTGCCAGGGGACACCTGCCTTTTCCACCAGGATTCGGAGTCCCTCATTCATTTTCAGAGTGGAACCTGCCAGGTTTCCGCCCTCAATAAGGCGCGCGCTGCCGTCCTCCTGCAGCTCGATCATATTCCCGCCGAACAGGGTCTTAGTCCCGACAGGAAGTCCCTTGACTCTCAGGGCATCGGTGATCATGACCCCGAAATCAGGACCCTTCACTGCAAAAAAGTCATTCAAGGCCTCAGGGGCAGAGTGCTTTCCATCGCAGATAACCTCACTGAAAACATTGCGGAAGCGGAATGCCGCGCCCACAATACCCGGCTCCCGATGGTGGAAAGCGGTCATCCCATTATAAGTGTGTGTGATGCTGCCCGCGCCGTTGGCAAAGGCCATGGCCGCCTGCTCATAGGTCGCCGAGGAATGTCCCAGAGAGGGGACGATTCCTTTCTCACGCAGGAACCTGGTCAGGCGGAAGTCCTTGTCATGTTCGCAGGCGATCGTCACGATCCTGATCAGTCCCTCCGAAGCCTCCAGATATCTTTTGAACTGTTCCAGATCCGGCTCCACACAGAACCTCTCCGGCTGGGCTCCCTTATAGGTCTGGTCCAGATAGGGTCCCTCGAAGTGGATTCCCAGGATCTGAGCCCCCTCATACCCTTCGCGGACTACTTTCGCGACATTGCGGAGCGCCTTGGTCAGGACCTCCTCCGACTGTGTGATCGTTGTCGGCAGAAATCCGGTGACACCCTCGCTCACTATATTTTTAGTCCAGTTGCGGAGCCCCTCTTCCTCTGCGTCATTGGTGTCAAACCCGTAAGCTCCGTGCGTGTGGACATCGATGAAGCCCGGAAGGATCCTCCGCTCTCCGAAGTCCAGATCCGCATTTTCCGTTCCGCAGGGCAGAATCCGGACTATTTTTCCGGATTCCTCACTGATCTCAATCTGCGCCTCCAGCCAGGTGTTCAGCACCCAGATCCTTTTGCTCTGTATAATCATCTCTCTCTTACCTCCGCCTTCTGCCGGGCCGCCTCCGCCTCCACCGATTCAATCTCCATCTGCTTCCAGAGGTCTTCTTTTTCTCCCCTGCCTCTGTTGAGGATGAGAATAGCGGCCAGGACCGCTGCCTGAACTAAAACAGAGCCCCAGCTTCCTTCGACCCCGAAATCAACAGTGTAAAAAAATCCGTTTCTGGCCGATGCCGCATCCAGTCTGAACAATGAATACTTTGACACAATTCCACTGTTCGGCAGCCCGAAAGCAATGCTCTGAGAGAAGTTCCAGCAGGTGTGGAACAGAATCGCGCACCACAGAGAATCATAGTAGTAGACGAACATAGAGAATAAGATACCGGTCAGGAACAGGTCCACGATGGCCAGAATACTGATTCCGTTATTGAAGAGGTGCAGGCCCATAAAAAACAACGAGTTTCCAAGTATAGCCACCAGAGGACTGCGGTATCTTCTCCTCAGCTTCTGGTACAGGTAACACCTGTCCAGGATTTCCTCCCCGCCTGACTGAATCAAAACCGCCAGCAAAAAGGAAAAAAACAGAAGTGGATCAAAGCTGTTGAATGACAGCTTTATATCCCCCAGCAAAAATGACATCAGGATGCAGAATCCGTTGGTTCCGAATCCCAAAAGAATACCCGCCAGAATCGCCGGTGCACTGTTCCCGCTCCTTCGGAAAGATAAACATTTCCACATGGGACGGTTGTTTTTAAAAACAGAGATGACCAGGAAAAAGGCGGCCCATACTCCCCAGAAATCAAGATACATTTGGAAAAAAGAAACTATATCCTCGTCCTGAATAATACGGACCAAATGCCCGCTTATATCAAAGAGCCGGTATCCCAGCATCGCAATGAAATCCCCCAGCAGTAATACCAGAAAGGACAGCAGGAACGCAATAATCAGAAAATCCGTAATCTTTCCGGATGGTCTGTAAGCAGTTTTTTTAATCATTTCTATCATTTTCGAAATCCTCTGATGCCTTACCTTTTACTTGTTTATTCTTCATCGCGCAAGACTCGCGAGCGAGTCTTGAATTACTTATGATTGCCGCCGCCCGTTTTTCTTTTTATCCGCTCTCCCGGAGATCTCCTGCTTTTGGCTTTTCCTCTCTTGTTATCTGATTTTGATGATCTGAAGGATTTTCCGGGGCCTTCCTGTCTGCCGCCTTTGCTTTTATCTGTCCCGGCGGATCTGAGGGATTTTCCGGGGCCTTCCTTGCTTCCGTTTTTTCTTTTATCCCTTTCCGCCCTTTCAGCGGATTTGGACGATTTTGCATGTCCGACGATCTTTCTGGGAGGGATCAGGCATTTTTCCCCGAATCCGATCAGATCCTCCCTCCCCTCCCGCAGAAGGGCCTCCTTGACCAGATCATAGTTATCCGGGTCGCGGTACTGAATGAGGGCGCGCTGCATGGCTTTTTCATGAGGATCTCTCGGAACATAGACCGGCTCCATGGTCTGGGGATCCAGTCCCGTGTAATACATACAGGTCGAGACAGTTCCGGGCGTGGGATAAAAGTCCTGCACCTGCTCCGGCATATAACCCAGTTCCCGGATGTATTCAGCCAGCTCTATCGCGTCCTTCAGCCGGCTGCCGGGGTGGGATGACATCAGATAGGGAACAATGTACTGCTCCTTCCCGGTCTTCCGGTTCATCTGCTCGAAGAGGCGGACGAACTCGCGATAGACCTCGCTGCCGGGTTTCCCCATCTTTGAGAGAACATTGTCGGAGACATGCTCCGGCGCCACCCGCAGCTGTCCGCTGATGTGGTGCTGACAGAGTTCCCGAAGAAAAGTCCTGTCCCGGTCCGCCAGCAGATAGTCAAAGCGAAATCCCGACCGGACAAATACTTTTTTGACACCCGGCAGGCTGCGGAGTTTTTTCAACAGCGACAGATAATCCCTGTGGTCGACCTCCAGATTCGGACAGGGCTCCGGGAAGAGGCACCGCCTGTGTCTGCAGGCGCCGTGTGTCATCTGTTTTTTACAGGCGGGAGCGCGGAATTCCGCGGTCGGTCCCCCCACGTCATAGATATTTCCTTTGAAATCAGGCTCCTGCAGCATCTGCTCCGCCTCCTGCAGGATCGACTTGTGGCTGCGCACCTGGACTATACGGCCCTCATGAAAAGTCAGGGCACAGAAATTGCAGTCCCCGTAGCACCCGCGGTTGGATGTCAGGCTGAACCGGATCTCACCCAGCGCCGGAACGCCTCCGAGTGCATCATACATGGGATGCCAGGTGCGCATGTATGGAAGCGCGTAGACATCATCCATTTCCTGCATGGAGAGCGGTTTTGCAGGCGGATTCTGCACGACAAAAGTCCTCCCGCCGTAAGTCTCATACAGGCGCTTTGCCTGAAAAGGATCCGTGTTGGCGTGCTGCAGGGCGAAGCTCTCCGCGTAGGCCTTTTTTCCTGCGGCCGAAGGCACCCTCACCTGCTCATGATCAGGCAGACGGACCGCGTCAAAAATATCTTCTTCATTCCGCGTCTTATAGACCGTACCGTCGATAAAAGTGATGTTCCGCACATCCAGCCCCGAGGCCAGGGCATCCGCGATCTCCACGATGCTTCTTTCTCCCATCCCGTAAGAGATGAGATCCGCGCCCGCATCCAGCAGAATAGACCGCCGCACCTTGTCTGCCCAATAGTCATAGTGGGACATCCGCCGGAGACTGGCCTCCAGACCGCCCAGAATCACGGGGGTCTTTTTGAAGGTCCTGCGAATCAGGTTTCCATAGACCACCACCGCGTTATCGGGCCGCCTGCCCATCTCTCCGCCAGGCGTAAAGGCATCCCTGCTGCGGTGTTTTTTGTTTACAGTGTAATGGTTCACCATCGAGTCCATATTTCCAGACGATACCAGAAAGCCCAGCCGCGGCTCTCCCAGAACCGCCACGCTCTCCGGGTCCCGCCAATCAGGCTGACAAATCATACCCACTGTATAGCCCCGCGACTGCAGGACTCGCGAAATAATCGCCGACCCGAAGCTGGGATGATCCACATAGGCATCCCCGCAAATATATATAAAATCAAGCTGTTCAATTCCCTGTGCCAGCATGTCCTGCCGGCTGACAGGCAGAAAACCTTCAGTCCTCATATCTTTTTATAATCCATAGGATTTCTCAAATGTTCAGAAATGTCCGCTGCAGCAGCCTCAGGCATCGGAGATTACAAGTATCAGCCTGCACAGAAATGTAAATGTACAGTCTCAGGTATTAAGAGTGAAAAAAACGCTCGATAGCGCTATTTTTACTCCGGATGTTTTTACTGCGGGGCTGCTCAAATCATTTCCCTTACAGCCCGAACTCCTCACAGAGTCCTTCGAATCGCTCCCGATCCTTTTTCGAAACATATCCGGGGTCAAACAGACAGTGCTGCATCACATCGGCATCTTTGAGTATTTCATCGAGCGGTCCGTGTACCTCTTTCTTATTGCTGTGATAAAAAATTGCACTGAAGACGGTTTTAATCTCTTCTTCTGAAAAAAGCCCGGTCCTGCTGAGAATGCTCTTCGCCATACCTGCCCCGCGCCGCGCATGATCCGCACTGATGCCCGTGGTGTAGGTAGCTATGTCATGCAGGTATCCTGCCACAGCGGCAAGCTCGATATCCTCATCCCGCTTCATTGCAAGCAGCACGCAGGCCTCAGCCACCCCGAAAATGTGAACATAACCGCTCGCCCGAAGCGACTCATCGGGAGCCTGCTCCAGCATCCCGCTCACGATTTCCCTGACTGTTTCAATCCTGTCCGTACGAATCCCTGTATCCATCTTACACTCCATTGTCCGCGAATCCAACTGATTACCTGACTAACTGATTAACTTGATTAAACTGATTGTTCAAGCATTCAACGAGATAAAACAGCCAGTCATTACAACAAGTGGCTGACGATGGCCCATATGCCTCCCATGCCGACAAAGGCATAGATCACTTTTCCAAAGACAGCAGAGGGAATCCTGTCATGGATCACAAGCCCCAGCAGCGTCCCGGCCAGCAGCGCGGCAGTGCCCGCGCCCACCATGGGCAGATCCGCCATATCCAGACGTCCCAGGATCAGACTGATGGCCAGAATCATGATATTATTCAGGCAGAGAAAAGCCTGTATCGTAGCCAGGTATTCCCTTTTTCCTTTTGTGGCCGGAAGAAGGTACAAAGCGGCAGTCGGTCCGCCGGAAGCAAACAAACCGTAACAGACACCGCAGATGATGCCCAGTACAGTCCCTGATTTTGGAGTAGGCTCCACATGTATCCGGTTTGAAAAGGCAAAGAAAAAGACAGATACCGCCACAAACATGATACCCAGAAGCAGATACATCATATCAGAGCTGACTTTTGTCGAAAGAATGTTGACGATCCCGCAGATGATCATGGTGGGAATCAGGACCGGCAGCATCACCGCCCATTGGATCGAATCCCTGTATTTAACCGAAATATATACTGTGCTGATGCTCACCATCACGATGGAAAGCCCCATGGCCTTACTGTATTCCATGATCAGCGGCAGAAAGCCCATGGTGATCATTGTGGTCCCGAAGCCCAGCGCGCTCTGCACACATGCACCCGCAAGGATCACCGCCATGACATAAAGGACTGTGAACGCTGTCATTCCATGCTCCTTTCACGATTCAGGACTCCCTGTATTCTCCGCATTTCACTTTTTTTGAGTCAATTTATATTAATCTATATATCAGAAAACACCTGTCAGATAACATCTTTCAGATAATCCCCTTCGGATAATGCCCTTCAGATAATCCCCTTCAGATAATCCCCTTCGGATAATGCCCTTCAGATAATTCCCTTCGGATAATGTCCTTCAATTTATGCTTATAACTCGAACCGGCAGCACCTTTACTGATCATCCGGAAAAAAGACACGATCATCTTACCGCGCACACGATTTCAGAAGCAAAGCTGTGCAGCCCCGTCTTACCACCCACACAGTTCCCGCAGCAACGCTGTGCAGCTCCGTCTTATCAACCACACAGTTCCCGCAGCAGCGCTGTGCAGCCTTCCAGCACATCATCCCATGTCGCGTCGAAATCATCCGTGTACCAGGGATCCGCAACCTCCTCCCCGGTCCTGCCGGCATAATCCAGAAGGAGCTTCACCTTCCCCTCCGGATCACCGCCGTAAATCCAGCGCATATTGTGGAAATTTGCATAGTCCATCCCAATCAGTAAATCAAATTTTCCATAGTCTGCGCGCGTTGTTCTGCGCGCCCGCTTCCCGCGTGGATCGATCCCGTGCTCCAGCAGTTTCGCCCGGGCAGGCGGATAGACAGGGTTACCCCTGCCTCCCCAGATTTCCTCTGAACTCGTCGCTGCGGATTCAATATAAAACTGGTCCGAAAGCCCTGCCTTCTTGACGAGGTCCTTCATTACGAATTCTGCCATGGGGGAGCGGCAGATATTGCCGTGGCAGACAAACAGTATACGAACCATAAAAATTAGTCCTTCCTAACAGACCCGATTTGCCGCATTTTGCCGCGATTTGCCAGGTTTATTTTTCGATTCATCACGAACACATTCTGCCAAAAATCAGGGCCGAAACGGCAAAACGAGGCAAATCGCGGCAAGTTGCGGCAACGAAAAGTAGTCAAATCGTAGTAAAAACGGGGTGGGTTTACTACTGCAGTTTTAAAATAGTGGTGTGTATCTGGGAGACGAATTGATTTGTTTAAAGCCTATTCATTTCCAAATGCATTCACTAAAACCTGTTCCTTTTTTCTCGCTATTTCTCTTTGTTTTTCGATAAGTAATTTATGACATTTTTCCATACGCATTTTCGCAGTGTCGATCTTACTTTCCCAATAACTCTCTTTCTTAAGTGAGTTTCTGAGGTAATCATTTGCAGAGGATAAGGCTGTCACGCAGTCAGGCAATTGAGCCTCTATTTTTACTCGCAAATCGTCATTCGCATTAATCAGCTCATGAATTTTATTTTGAATAGCAGGTGTCAAGCTATCTGATTTTTTTACTTCTTCAATTATGTTTCCGACAAGTTTGAGATTATGGTTACTACTATCTATACAGGCTTTTAAAACAGGTGATAAGATCTCAAAATCTTTTATTACACTCAGCATCTCTAAACAAGCCTCTGTTTTCGTCCTCATAGTAATGACTTGATAGATGGTAAATCCCAGACCAATAAGACTAATAATAGAGCACCAGCTTGCCACAGTGTTTAATGTGTCCACGTCTTAATCCTCTTTTCTTACAATTCATGCGGAAATATTTTCCTGACGCTTATCATTCGAGCTGAGGTAATGTGTTTGAGCAGTTCCTTTCTGTGTTCTTCATCACGCGGCCTCATCAGCTTTTCGAGCTCGTTTACGGCGGCTTCGTATTTGTCCTTCGCCTTGGAAACAACCTGCTTCTGGGCTTCAATCTTGTCATGTTTTTCTTGCTGAAATAGCCGCGGTCCAGAATAAAGCCGATATGGCTGTAGCTATATCCCTTCGCTTTTTCGAGCATACGCTTCCTTATTAGCGACCCAGACATTCTCATATACGGGCTCATAGTGAATAACGGCATCGTGGTGGATGGTGCCGGTTTTCACTCTTGTTGTTTGTCTATTTTCTGATGCTTTATAAAATAATATTTATTATATCCATAGTCAAATCTATAGATTTCCTTTTGATCCGATAAATCTATAGGGGCCTTTTTTATCAGTCCAAGTGTTGTAGCGATTTTATAACGTGCTCTAAAAATATCTTTATTGTGTATATACCTGAAAAATTGAGGTGCACCTAATAAACCAATTAAAACAAAACCTATTATTGTAATCCATTGAGCTATTTCTGAAAATTTGAATCCAAGATTCAGCCAGTCATTAATAAGAAATATCATCATTGAGATAACCCACACGTTGCCTATAATTGACCATATAAAATCAAATAAAGGTGTAGATCTATCTAACTTTATATATCGATTTGAGGCTTTTTTGATCACTTTATCCGAAATATTTCTAAAAAGCTCGCAATTGTTATCGACAAACCCATACAATCCTTTTTCACCATATAGCTCTTTAAATGCATCATAAAACGGATCCTGAATACCAGACACTTTAACTATAACATCACCATCGTCAAAAGAAAGCTGATCGGGATTATCTGAGTAATACGGCGTTTTCATTCTTTTAAAGATCAATTTTGCTTTATCATTGATACTTCCATTGCATTCAATCTCTCTTTCATGTTCTTCGCGAGCTTTTTGTAATAAAGTATATTTCCTCAATATTTGGGCTTTAACACTCTTGAGCTTCTTTTCAGTTAGATTTCCACTTTTGATTAAATTGCTTAATTGAATAATCTCTCGAGTCAATTCCCTTTCATCAGGACTCATTTCATTGAAATCAGAGAAAGACAAATTGCCTATTTCCATGGCCAAAGTTTTTCCCCAAAAATCTTCCTGATCATCATGCTTAAACCCGTTTTTAGTCCAAGTTCCTATAAACTGTTGTATTATTTCAAATTCATGGTCTGTCATACCTACTCCTTCAACTTGTCTTCACGGACTCTGCTCTATCTCCATTATATCCCTTGGCTGGCATTTCAAAAAATCGCTTATTTAGCCAATTACCTTGTCACTGACCATTTCCCCTTTTCACTTCTTTGAAATGTTAACAGAATCTTTTTATGTTGTCACCAGCCGAAGCCAACCGAAAGAACCATCATCACTGCATGTGGCATCCAAAGATTCTTCCATAGTTATTTACCTCATTACAAAACGCTCCATTTTGAACCCAAAAAGCGAGTTTCTAATTACTCGCTTTCAACATAAATAATATTATAGCATTTCCCACACCATCAAAAAAGAGGCCCTCCCCCCGCTAAGGTGAAGGGCTGCTATTCTTCCGTTCAGACCACTCTGAACATATTTCTGTTTACCGTATCCTTTTTCTCTCCCGTTCCGCTCAGCTTCTCCTGCTCCTTCCGGGCAGCCCCAACCTCCTCCATTCTGGCCATCTCTGCAGCCGCATCCTCCAGGCCCAGGTGTGTGTAAACGTTCATCGTCACGCTGATATCGCTGTGGCCCATAAGGTACTGCAGAGTCTTCGGGTTCATCCCGGCTCTCGCCTGGTTGCTGCAGTAGGTGTGCCTGCACACGTGCGGAGTGATGTTCAGCATCTGAACACGGTAGATTTCGTTGTAGCGGCCAACCATATGGTTGAACCGATGCTCCCAGTGCATCGCCACCAGCGGCATCCCTTTTTCATCCAGGTACAGAAAGCCTGTGCGGCCGCCAACCATCTTCTCACACTTCGGTGTCTCCCGGTCCTCCAGAATCGCCTGAAAACATCGGAACACCTCCTCCGTCATCGGAATCTTCCTGGTGCCCGCGTTCGTCTTTGTTGACTCGATGATGTATTCCATTTCCGATGTCCGCTGCAGCTGATGGTTAATATCGATGATCCGGTTTTCCATGTCCAAGTCGCTTATGGTCAAGCCACAGAACTCGGATATGCGCATCCCTGTGTGAAACAGGATGAAGACCGCTTCATAGTATTTGCAATAGCAGTTATCGTCCCGTATAAATTTCAGGAACTTCCTCATCTGATCCCGGGAGATTGCTTCCCTGGTAAGGCTGTCGTTCACAACCACCCCGGCAAGCTCAAAGGCGAAGGGGTTCTTGTGAAGGCAGTCATCATCCACTGCCATCTGGAAAGCCGGCCGGAGCACTCCCCGGACTGTCTTCACAGTGCTGTACCGTCTTCCTGACTGTTGGAGCTGAATCAGGAAGAGTTTTGCATCGGACGTCTTCACGTTTCCGATCTTTTTCCCACTGAAGTCCTCCTTCTCCAGAAGATTTTTCACGAACTTGTAATTTGCTTTGGTGCCAGGTTTTACCCCCGTTTTGGTGGCAAGATACCGGTCCACCAGCTCCATCACCGTCATGTTCTTCCTGGAAGGATCCATCTGGGAA